>NZ_CP014167.1:3972500-4095000 GCF_001685395.1 Paenibacillus yonginensis
AAACGTAATAAAAAGCAATACCCAATCAAATTCCTTACAAGAAAATTGGATTAAAATGATGAAAGCAAATGAAGATTACGTTAACTCGAATAAAGTAATTCAAAAGCACCAAATAATTTCCAAATATATTGTCCATACAAATACAGAGAAGCAATAGTTGTACTTTGCTAATTATTCTAATTTTATTGAAATCGGGATTGATTGATTTATCATTTGAAAACTGCTTCAGATATGATACAGTGAGGCATCGCTTAAAAAAGATTTTGATTACTTTATTCTGTATACTATCGATTGTAATGTTTTCAATTCCAGTAATCGCAAAAAACGAAGATCCACATAACAGTTAATTATAGGATTAAAAAATGGAGTTGATGTTGACGAATTTATATTAAAACATAATCTATCTGGGGGGTGTATACTATGCAAACTATAAACTCCTTGCAGTATGTTGAGACGATACGAAATTCGTTGATGACCAATGGGACAAAATTAAGGATCTGCTGCAGCCGGGAAGAAAAGTACAAGGAGGGAACCCCGAACGATCATCACAAGATGCTGAATGCTATGCCTCCTAATGCTGGTAGATGAGAATCGAGGAGCCATTCCCAAGCAGATGGAGATTGCCCAGCGAGTGGGTGTCAGTGACGTCATGACCCATCATACCGTGAAGAGTTAATGTACCCGAGGCTTAGAGGCCACATTTCAGTACCGAAAACGGTCGGAGCTTGGGCATCCCTCTGTGATTACCGGAGAATTGGAGTCCCGAATCATTTCACTGGCCTGTTCAGAGTCCCCGGAGGGCTATACCCGCTGGACCATTCAATGTTTTGATCGGCGGGATTAGCTCTATCGTACAATTGCAACGAGAAATCACGGCACGGGAAGTTGACCATAACCAAGCACAGCAGTCCGTGGAGTGATACTTTACTCACCCAGCCGCCAGAGGTAATTAAAGCATCTTTATCCTCAAACTGAATTTGGTCAAGGCATTAATTAACTCGAAAAAAATTTCTGAATTGTTATTATTTAGGGAATTCTGCAGGCAAATTCTATTAGTTGGCGTATAATTGAAACGAGGTGATTCGAATGTATTTTGAACGCACAAATAACGCAAAAATTGTTATGATTGTGCTAGGTGTTTTGTTTACCCTTTTGACATTTATATTTTATGGTATAAGCAACTTTGGTGAGCTAATTCATTATGGCATTGCCGATCGATTGATGCGAAAAATTGATACAGTTGTGTTTTTTATCTTTGCGGTTTTATCGTTCGCTGCCAGCATCGTGCTTCATTTCATCATGAAAGATGCGCAAGATGAACTTGATGCGATGGCAGCACAAATTTCACGCGAAATTGAAAAAGCAAAACAGGCCAAATAAACATGCCAAATCTTAGAGTTCAGCTTTTTTGTTACGTTACAAATTGGAGAATAGAGCGATATATGAAATTTTGTTGATCCGACCTTCAAGTTTGTTTCTGCCAAAATGACAAATATATAGAGATCAAAGTAAAGACAGTAATTGAATTTTATAAGCCTCTTCAATGATACATCCTAACAAAAGAAAATGGTGGTTTAACAACCTACACACTTTAAGAACGACTACGATGCCCTTTTTAACAACTGGGTTTGGTATCACCCTACATCAGCAGAATTATTTCTTACGCATCGTCAGAATCAACACAATCCCAGCAACCACTCGTTTATACTAACCGTAACGTATTCGAAAACGCAGAAAAGCGACCTCACGAGGTCGCTTTTCTGATACTACATATGGAGGCGAGGGGAGTCGAACCCCTGTCCGAAGGCAACGCCACATAGGTTTCTACGGGTGTAGTGACAGTTTTGATGTCACCCTAGGAACTCCCCGTCACCGGATTCCCTTTGGGTCAGCCTGGTTGTCTTCTTCAGCTAGCCGCAGGCGGAGACTAGACAGCGTATCCCACTATAGGTTGAGCCCTCATCCCGGCACATGGGCGATGCAGAGCGAGAGCACGTCTGCAGGTTATTAAGCTGCGAGAGCGTAGTTAGATTGTTGTTTGCCGTTTAATAGGCTTTAGCGTTGATGAAGTGGACGCGTCCCCACTACCCGCTACCCATGCTCGAACAACCCCCGTCGAATCCAAAAACGCCCCCGTAAAATGAGAATCGGCTCACCAGCACCTTACAGCGCCGGGCCTATCTGCAAAAAGGGTGTCTTCCGGATTAAATCGGATGCCGAAGCTCCAGGAAGCACATTACTTACTTGATCCTTCCCTCCATAAAAGAAGGTCAAGCGCCATCGTATAGCAGAAACGCTATATCAACGGTACATCAATTATTATAACACAACCGGCGAAGAACTGCTCGCCAAGTTGCTGGAACTGCCGATAAATCCTGCTAATTCGCTGCGAAGTTACCGTGCAACCTTCTGACGTTCCTTCAAAGCACGCTGAATATCGCGCTGAGCGTCTTTCTTGGCTGCTGTTTCGCGTTTGTCGAACTGCTTCTTACCTTTACCAAGGCCAAGCAGCAGTTTGGCGTAACCGTTCCGCACATAAACCTTTAGCGGTACAATTGTGTAGCCTTCCTGCTTCGACTGTCCAAGCAGCTTGTTGATCTGCGATTTGTGCATCAGCAGCTTGCGCGCGCGCGTCGGATCGGTCGGATTGTTGCGGTTGCCCTGTTCAAAAGGACTAATATGCATGTTGTGGACGTGGATTTCTCCGTTCCGAATCGTCGCGAAAGCGTCACTGATGTTCGCCCGCGCCGCCCGCAGCGATTTAATCTCTGTTCCCGTCAGCACCATGCCCGCCTCATACGTATCTTCGATGAAGTAGTCATGGGAAGCTTTCTTGTTTTGGGCCAAAACTTTGCCTTCCGTCGTTTTCTTACCCATGTGCTCACTCCCTTAATCAAATAATACCTGGCGACTCAGAACTCAATTGTATCAACAGCCGCAGGCAAAATCAAGGCTGCGGGCACAAAGCCCGCAGCACAAGATGAATACCTTATTGGGAACCTCATTCATCGAAAAATGAACAGTAAAGAATTGAGGCTTTTCTTATTTCTTTTTCTTCCGGACGAAAGCCGCGGTAGCGTTCTTGGCAGAACCCCCTCTGCCCGAACCGCCTTCGCCGCTGCGGCTTGAACCGCCAGCGCCGTTAGCGGCTTTGCCGCCGCCCTGCTTTTTCTTCTTGCGTTTCTTGCTGCCGGAGCCGGAAGGATCTCCGGTGACGGCAGCACCGCCCGCGCCGCCAGCGTTAAAGATCCCGCTGGCGGACGTCTTTTTGCGGCGTTTGCCATTGTCACCGCCGCCCCCCTTGCCATACCCGCGGCTGTCTCCGCCGCGGGTGAAGCCGTTCGGCGAGCCGCTGGCGTAGCCGCCTTTGCCCGAGCCGAAGCCGAAACGGACGCCACCGGCGCCAGCTTCCGGCTTCGCGCTTTCGCCGCGGTCCACCGCCGCGGCCAGCACCCCGTCACCGGCTTCGCCCCGGTGACGGCCCTGCGAGCCGCCCGATGCCGGCGGCTCGCCTGCGCCCGGACTCCACGCGTCCGGGCTGCCAAACACGCCGCGCGCATCGCCGCGCGTCTTGCCCTTGCCGACGGCTTTGCCTTTGCCGCCGCCAGCACCGCCGCTGCCTTTGCCGCGCCCGGCAGCGCCAAACCCGCCGGCCGCGCCTTTCTTCCCGCGGCCGCCTTTACCGCCGCCCCGGCCGCCAAAGCCGCCGCCCGGCTCCAAATCCCCGCCGCGTTCACGGCGCCGCGGCTTCATGTCCACCAGCTCGAAGTCGATGGTGTGGTCGTCCATGTTCACGCGGGCCACGCGGATCTTGACCTCGTCGCCGATCCGGAAGATCCGCGACGTGCGTTCCCCGATCAGCGCCATATGCTGCTCATGGAAATGGTAATAATCATCCGTCATCGCACTGAGACGGATCAGGCCTTCCACCGTATTATCCAGCTCGATAAACATGCCGAAGCTGGTTACGCTGCTGATCATGCCGGTGAATTCCTCGCCGACCTTGTCCAGCATGAACTCGGCTTTCTTCAGTTGCTCCGTGTCGCGCTCCGCATCTACGGCAATCCGTTCCCGCTCCGAGGACTGCTGCGCAATGTCCGCCATCCGGCTCGCCAGATATTCCTGGCGGTCGTCAGGCAGGGCGCCCCCGGCTTCGATTACCTCGCGAATGACCCGGTGAATCACCAGATCGGGATAACGGCGGATCGGTGAGGTGAAATGCGTGTAGAACTCCGCTGCCAGTCCAAAGTGACCCGTGCTTTCAGCGTCATATTTCGCCTGCTTCATCGAACGAAGCAGCATCGTGCTGATCACCGTCTGCTCCTTTGTGCCGTCAATATCCTCCAGCAGCGACTGAAGGGCGCGCGGATGCACCTTGTTGCCTTTGCCCCGCACCGCATAACCGAAGTTCGCGATGAATGCCATAAAGTTCATCAGCTTCTCCGGATCCGGGTCCTCGTGAATCCGGTAAATGAACGGCACCTTCAGCCAGTGGAAATGCTCGGCCACCGTTTCGTTCGCCGCCAGCATAAATTCTTCAATGATCTGCTCAGCGATCGAACGTTCGCGTTTGACGATATCGACCGGCTTGCCCGATTCGTCGACGATGACCTTCGATTCCTCGAAATCGAAGTCCACCGCGCCGCGTCTCATCCGTTTGTTACGCAGACGCAGGGCGAGATCGCGCATATTTTTAAAGGTATCGACCAGATCGCTGTAACGTTCCGTAACCTCAGAATCTTCCTCTTGCAGAATCTTGCGCACATTTGTATAGGTCATCCGTTCTTTCGTCCGGATTACGCTCGTATAAATATCATGCCGGACCACGCGCATTTGATCATCGAATTCCATATCGCAGGAAAGCGTAAAGCGGTCCACCTTCGGATTCAAGCTGCAAATCCCGTTCGATAAACGGTGCGGCAGCATCGGAATCACGCGGTCCACCAGATAAACGCTGCAGCCCCGGTTATAGGCTTCCTGATCGAGACGCGAATTCTCCTTCACATAATAACCGACATCGGCGATGTGTACGCCAAGCAGGTAGTTGCCATTCTCCAGCCGCTCCACATTCACTGCATCATCCAGGTCCTTGGCATCTTCGCCGTCGATCGTCACGATCACCCGGTCCCGCAGATCCCGGCGCCCCTGGCGCACAATCTCTTCCTGTTCGATGGTGTCCGGCACGGCGGCCGCTTCCTCCAGCACGTCCTCAGGGAATTCTTCCGGCAGCATATGCTTGCGGATAATGGACAAAATGTCCACACCCGGGTCATCCTTATGGCCGAGAATCTCCGCGACCTCGCCCGTAGCGGCAGCGCGGCCTTCCGGATAAGAAACAATCCGCGCGACCACTTTGTCGCCGTTAGCGGCACCGCCCATCTTCTCCTGAGCGATAAAAATATCCCGGTTAATCCGTTTATCATCCGGCACCACAAATCCAAATGTCTCGTGATGCTGGAACACGCCGACCACCTGGGTCACCGCCCGCGTCACGATGCGGACAACCTCGCCCTCCAGCCGGCCATCCGACGGCCCTTTGCTGTTCACGCGGACCAGCACCGTATCGCCGTTCATGGCGCTTTTCAAATCGTTCGCATGGACATAAACGTCCGGGTGCTCCCGGTCCTCCGGGATTAGGAATGCGAAACCTTTGGCATGCACCTGCAACCGTCCACGCAGCAGATCCATCCGCTCAGGAACGCCGTAGCGCTGCGTGCGGGTCAATACGATTTTGCCGCTTTGCTCCAATTCATTCAGCAGTTTCAGAAACGCTTTGAATTCAGAAGCATCCGAAATTTGAAAATGTTCCTCAAGCTCCTGGTAAGTCATCGGTTTATAAGCGGTTTCCCGCATAAAATCGAGGAGCATATTTTCCGTTATCATGATTTCACCTCAAAAGCCCCGTCCAATGAAGAAGCCGTTATAATATAATCCCAATATTTTCTTATCCATGTATATAACCTAGTATACACGAATTTAACCCTGCGCATCCGCAAACCCCAAAATCCTTTCCCAGCAGGCAGAATCCTGTATAAATAAGCGGCCCGAATTCCCCGATAATGAGGGTAAGGGGCTTTCCTTACGTGACCCTGTAACGAACCTATATCCGCTTCCAAAAAAAGGAGGACAAGCAATGGATCGTAGCGCGTTTTACCGGTCTCGCAACGGCTTTTTCATCGTGCTGGTCTGGGTTCTGCTTATACTGAATGTGCTGAGAGATCCTATGCTGAGCAGCGACGACCCTAGACTGCTGTTCATGATCATCACCGGAGGTTTGGCTTGCTGTCTCCCCACTTTTCTGCATGTTAAAAACCGAAGCCCTGCCACAATCCCTTACCTTTCAGCAGCGCTGTTCAGTCTGATGACCTTTTATGAGCTGGCCCGCCACTTTTGCCTGTTCAGCTTCCTTCTGCTCTATATCAGTATCCTGGTATTCTCACTCTACTCGAACTTCAGGCTTATCCTCTTCAACGGCTGTTTAGTCATGACCTCCATGATCATGGTCATCCAAATTTTTCAGACGAACAACGAATTCATGACAAACAACCTGCTGCTTTTCCTTGGCGGAAGCCTGCTTACCACCGCTGTACTCGTTATCCATGCCCGAAGGTTTGAACAAACATCATATGTCCTAGCAAGCAGGACACAAACCTGCGAGCAGATCCATATCCGCACTAACGCGGCTGCTGTCGACCTGCATTCAACCGCCGATCTCTTGCACAGCTGGAGCACCGAGCTGGAGCTAGAACTTCAACATGCATCCCAGATCTGCCAGGATATCCGGAAATCTTTGGAATACGCCAACGACAGAATCGAAGGGATATGGAACAAAGGCACCGCCCGGCCTTTAGGCGATCAGACTTCAACCGCCGTCCTTCCGGACGCAGCTGAAATCCGGGAGCGATTACTCAGGATTACAGCCAAGACGCTGCATTTATCCGAGCACATGGAGGCGAACAAACAAGCCATTGAAGACATTCATGCCGGTTTGTCCCACCAGTACGGCAAATTATCAGACCTGATTGATAAAATTCAAAGCCCGAATTCGGCGGCGAAACAGAAGGCAGACTATGTGAACGACGCCCCTCTTTTCTCTCCAGCCTTTCTAACCAGATTCAAGATTAGATAGACTCGTGTATTTTATACATAACCGGCAGCTTGGCAAAAAAAACAAAAGCCCTCGATCCTGAAGATCGAAGGCTTTTATCATTTATCTGATCCGAATCTCTGATTCGAACATCTTTGTCTTATTCAAACATGGCAACCAGAATCGCCAAAATAAAAAATCCCGCTGCCAAAACCACTGTTGTGCGTTCCAGCACCAATTCCATGCCCCGTGCTTTCGTTTTACCGAAAAGATGCTCTGCACCTCCGGAGATGGCACCGGCAAGACCTGCACTTTTGCCTTTCTGCAAAAGAACGATGGTAATCAAACCGATCGAAAAGATAACCAACAAGATTTTAAACAGAATATCCATTCATTCCACCTCCCAGGCTGATACATCTATAATCATCAAAAAACAATTTTCCAAACTACACATTGCTTATAGTTTATCACAGTCGCTTCGCTGAATACAAGTTATAATTCACATCAAGATGAATAGTGAGGGGATTTCTGATGGCAAAGAGGTTCATAATATATTGCACCGTGTCCGGATCTATCCCGTCTATTGTAAATAAAGTCCGATTTCTATTGTTATGAAACAATAAAACTTTGACCTTCCACCCCTTAAATTGTTAAAGTAGGATTGAGGTGATGACATGTTAACGAGACTAGGTGTTCTCGACCAATCGCATATAAATGAAGGCGGAACGGCCGTGCAGGCCTTATCCGATACCACCCGGCTGGCTCAGGAGGCAGACCGCCTCGGCTACCACCGATATTGGGTATCCGAGCATCACAGCTCGCGCAGCCTGGCCCACTCCAGCCCGGAGGTGCTGATCGCCCACCTGGCATCGCACACTTCGCGGATCCGGGTAGGCTCCGGCGGCATCATGCTGCCGCACTACAGCGCCTATAAAGTGGCGGAGAATTTCCGCCTGCTGGAGGCACTGTACCCCGGCCGGATCGATCTCGGGATCGGCCGCGCGCCGGGCGGCCGGCCCTTGTCCACACGGGCGCTGCAGGAAGGCCGGTACCATCACGGCGACACTTATCCGCAGCAGGTCGTTGACCTGATTGCGTACCTGAACGACGCCGTACCGGCCGACCACCGCTTCCCGGGCCTGCTGGCAGCCCCGTCCGTGCCAACGGCACCGGAGCTGTGGCTGCTCGGGTCCAGCGGCGGCACCGCTGGACTGGCTGCCGAAGTCGGTGCTTCGTATGCCTTCGCGCAGTTCTTCGGCACGGCCGGCGGCGCGGAGTCGGTCCACATGTACCGGGAAAGGTTCGTACCGTCCCTGATGGAAGAAGGACCCCGTGCCCTTGCCGCCGTCATGGTGATCTGCGCCGAGACCGAAGAAGAGGCGCTTGATCTGTCCTCCAGCGTCAGCTTGTATTTCTACGCGCTGGAGACCGGCATGGAGCTTGCCTATCTGCCGTCCGTCGAAACAGCGAAGAACTATCCTTACACGCCATACGATCTATCCCGCCTGGAAGCTGCACGAGAAAGACGGGTTATCGGTACACCTGAACAGGTCAAAGCGAAGCTGGAGAAGCTGGCGGAGGAATATCAGACCGAAGAGCTGCTGCTTGTGTCTCCGATCTACGATCTGGAAGCCCGCCTGCGTTCCTACCAGCTTGTAGCTGAAGCTTTTGGCCTGCAACAGGCTTAAGAGTAAGATCTCAGGGTTGAAAGCTCAGCAAAGCTTTTAGCGCAGCTCCTTTTAACCCTGTACGACCCCGAAATACGAACGGCGCCCGTTAGCGGGCGCCGTTTGTATTAGGCTTACTGGTCCAGGGATTCTTTTTTAAAACTTGTAAAAAATACGTTCCCCGGCCAAATAAGGCCTGCATAAGTCCCTGCACAGCTTGTGCATACGCTCCCGCATCCAATCCTGATAAGCCTCATTCTCCAGCTCAAAAGCATAGAAACCGATAATGGCAATTAACATCAAGCCTTCTACTAGTTGCAAATCGTAGGGCTCCATTCCAAAATACTCATAATAACTGTCCAGAAAGACATTCCTGTGACTGGAAGGAAAATAGTAGCCCGGGCCAAAAAATCCAAAATCAATGAAGCTGGTTTCTCCTTCGTCATTAATTAGCGTATTGCCCATCCCCAGATCGCCGTGGATGAGCCCCCACGTGTCCTCGGTGATCTCGAGCCACCGCAGCCTGGAATTGACTAGCTGGATCGTTTCCTCAAGGATGAGGACATCCCCATTTGCAAACAGACCGACCGGAGCTCCCCGCTTGATCGTTTGCACCAAACGTTCGTTATACGAAAGGTCTTGGCTGGGGCGGTACTTCAGCCCGGCATACTTGTAACCTTTAAAAAAAGCATGCAGCTTCGCCACCTGTGTCCCAAGCTTCTGCGCCATCTCCGGAGCAGCCGTATCCTCTCTTTGTATATCCCGGCCTTCAAGCCAGGTGAGCATAGAGCAGTTTAGCGTCTCCCCTCCCTGTTTCAGGACAAAGATCAACTCTCCATCCGTCTGACGTAAAGGAGCTTGTACAAGCAGGCTGCTTCCTTTGGCAAGCTGCTCAAGCATGTCCAGCTCAACAAGGAGTCCTTCAAAGGTATGCTGCGGGCCGGCCATGCTGTCCTTCACGGGCTGATGAATGCGCAGCAGGTAGCTGCCACCGTCTGCTCCATCCACCCTGTAAGTCCGATTCTCGCTGTGCCTAATATAAGTAATCACAGGCTGTTGAATTCCATAGCTTCTAGCGATCACATGCAGAACGTCCGCAGTCACGATTTTGCTTTCCCCTCCCCCATCCTCCAACTCTCTGGTTTGGCTTGAAATCCCAGACGGGCTGAACCTGCCAGCCTCGGAAATCCGGATCTCATCCACCTTCCAGGCCTTCACATTCCAAGGTCAGGCTATGTACCACCGCTTATAAAAAAGGCCGCAGAAACCTGCGGCCTTCGAGCTATTTATGAAACCTTCTGTCTTATTGCGCCGCCTTGGCGGCTGCCACCTCAATATCAGGCTCGGTTGTCAGTGCAACATTTCCTGCTAGCGCCCGGGAGATCATGCAGGCTCCCTCCGATTTACCGGCGATTAACCTCGCCCGCTCCACCTCGCGCTCACCGGAACCGGCCTTAAGCACGATATGCGGCCGATGCACAATACTTTCATAGGTGAAAATATTGTTGGTGACGTCCACCGTCCCTTCGGAGTTCAGCGTCAAGCTCTCTGTCTCAATTCCGGCTCTTTCCAGTGCGGCTGCCAAAGTAATCAGATAACAGGTTGCCGCAGCTCCGAGCAGCATTTCATCCGGGTTGGTTCCGACTCCAGGTCCGCCCATAGGCTCCGGAATGGAGATAACCGTTTTCAAATTGCCGGTCTCGATAGTTCCTTCACTGTTGCGGCCGCCGTTCCATACGGCGTTCAGTTGAAATAAGTGTCTCATGCCGCCCGCCTCCTTTATCACAAATGGTATGGACGTATGGCTCTCCCTGCAGTCATTGTATACGAATGAACACAAGTTTGCCATATTTAAGTCAAATTCGAAAGGATTCATGCAGGAGTGAAACGACCTCCAGCTCGCCCAAATATAAAAACCCCCGGCATACCGAAGTATACCAGGGGATGGATGGCTTATTTGGAGCCGTAAGGCTAAGGCCACTACAAACCTTCTTATTTCTTCAGGTTGTAGAAGGATTTCAAGCCGTTGTATTGAGCAAGTTCGCCCAATTGGTCTTCGATGCGAAGCAATTGGTTGTATTTTGCGATACGGTCTGTACGGGAAGGAGCACCTGTTTTGATTTGGCCTGCGTTTGTCGCAACTGCGATGTCGGCGATTGTGCTGTCTTCGGACTCACCGGAACGGTGGGAGACAACAGCTGTGTAACCAGCACGTTTAGCCATTTCAATAGCGTCGAAAGTTTCTGTCAAAGTACCGATTTGGTTAACTTTGATCAGGATCGAGTTGCCGATGCCGTCTTCGATACCTTTAGCCAGACGTTCTGTGTTCGTTACGAACAGGTCGTCACCAACAAGTTGGATTTTGCCGCCCAGTTTCTCAGTCAGCAGCTTCCAGCCTTCCCAGTCGTCTTCGGAGCAGCCGTCTTCGATCGTGATGATTGGGTATTTATCTACCCAAGAAGCGAGCAGGTCCACGAATTCAGCAGAAGTGAAGGATTTGCCTTCGCCTTCCAGGTGGTATTTGCCGTCTTTGTAGAACTCAGTGGAAGCAACGTCCATACCGAGGAATACATCTTTGCCTGGCGTATATCCGGCTTTCTCGATCGCTTCGATAATGGAGCTCAAAGCGTCTTCGTTGGAAGTGAAGTTAGGAGCAAAGCCGCCTTCGTCGCCAACTGCTGTATTCAGGCCTTTGCCTTTCAATACGGATTTCAGGTTGTGGAAGATTTCAGCACCCATACGAAGCGCTTCTTTGAAGCTTGGAGCGCCTACAGGGAGTACCATGAATTCTTGCACGTCAACGTTATTGTCGGCATGTGCGCCGCCGTTCACGATGTTCATCATAGGAACCGGCAGCTGCTTAGCGTTGAATCCGCCGAGGTAAACGTACAGAGGCAGGTCCAAAGCATCAGCTGCAGCGCGGGCTACAGCCATGGAAACCGCCAGGATTGCGTTGGCACCCAGTTTGCCTTTGTTAGGGGTTCCGTCCAAAGCGATCATCATTTTGTCGATGCCCAGTTGGTCCAGAGCGTCCATGCCAATTACTTCAGGAGCGATGATGTCGTTAACGTTGGCAACGGCTTTCAGAACACCTTTGCCCAGGTAACGGGATTTGTCGTCGTCGCGAAGCTCAACCGCTTCGTGAGCGCCTGTGGAAGCACCGGATGGTACGATTGCGCGGCCGATAGCGCCGGATTCCAGGTAAACTTCAACTTCAACAGTCGGATTGCCGCGGGAGTCAAGGACTTCGCGTGCGTATACGTCAGAAATAATAGTCATTTTGAGTATTCTCCTTTTCGAATTCATTTTTCATTCTGGCTGCAGGTAACAGCCAGTGTTGGCTGATAAACATTCTCTGAGCAGAAGTCTAACGCTTTATGTCTGCTTTCGCAAGCAAGCAGGCTTATTTGCGGCTGGCGATCATGGATTGGCCTGTCATTTCGGCCGGCTGAGGCAGCTGCATCAGATCCAGGATTGTTGGCGCAACGTCTGCCAAAATGCCATGCTCGCGCAGAACAACGTCATGGGAAGTTACAATGAACGGAACCGGGTTCGTTGTATGAGCCGTGAAAGGACGGCCATTCTCGTCAAATACCATGTCCGCATTGCCGTGGTCGGCGATAATGATCGCTACTCCGCCTTTGGATACAACGGCATCCACGACTTTCCCTACACATTCGTCCGTTACTTCAACCGCCTTGATCGTTGGCTCCAGCATGCCGGAGTGTCCAACCATGTCCGGGTTGGCGAAGTTCAGGATGATCGTATCGAAGTTTTCTTCTTCGATCTCTTTCACGGCTGCAGCCGCTACTTCGTAGGCGCTCATTTCAGGCTTCAGGTCATAAGTGGCCACTTTCGGCGAATTGATGAGGATACGGGTTTCGCCCGGAAGCTCCACATCGCGTCCGCCGCTGAAGAAGAACGTTACGTGAGGGTATTTTTCAGTCTCTGCAATGCGAAGCTGTTTCTTGTTATGCTGCACAAGCACTTCACCCAGCGTGTTGTCCAGGTTCTTAGGCTCGTAGGCTACATATCCTCCTACCGTTTCACTGAACAGGGTCAAGCATACGAAATGCAGGCCTTCAGGGAATTTCGGTCCACGGTCGAAGCCGCGGAAATCAAGGTTCGTAAACACTTGGGACAGCTGGATCGCACGGTCCGGACGGAAGTTCAGGAACACGACGGAATCGCCGGACTCCACGGAACCTACCGGCTCTCCTTGACCGTCCACAATTACGGTCGGCACCATAAATTCGTCAAACACGCCGTTGCTGTAAGAATCCTTAACAGCTTGGAGTGCGTCCACGTAATGAGGGCCTTCACCGTAGACGATCGCACGGTAAGACTTCTCTACGCGGTCCCAGCGTTTGTCGCGGTCCATGGAGTAGTAACGGCCGGAAAGGGTGGCGATTTTGCCGATGCCAATCTCTTCAATCTTCTTGATCAGCTGGCTCAGGTAACCTTCACCGCTGTCCGGAGCTACGTCGCGGCCGTCAAGGAAAGCATGGATATACACTTCTTGCATATCTTCTTTCTTGGCCAGCTCCAGCATCGCAAACAAATGGTCGATGTGCGCGTGCACGCCGCCGTCGGACAAAAGGCCGTACAGATGCAGCTTCTTGCCGTTTTTCTTGGCAGAGCGAACCGCTTCAACCAAGGTTTGATTCTCGAAAAACTCGCCTTCGCGAATCGATTTCGAAATCCGGGTCAGATCCTGATAAACAATGCGGCCTGCGCCGATGTTCAAGTGACCAACTTCGGAGTTGCCCATTTGGCCTTCAGGCAAACCTACCGCTTCGCCGCAGGCGGTCAAAGTGGTATTCGGATATTCTTTCAGGTAACGGTCATAGTTCGGTTTCTTGGCTTGGGCAACCGCATTGCCTTCTACCGTATTGCGAAGACCGAAACCGTCCATGATGATCAGGGCTACGGGTCTAGGTACAGTATTTCCAGCCATCTTACTTGGCCCCCTCAACCAGAGCGATGTAGGAAGCAGGCTGCAGGCTTGCGCCGCCTACGAGCGCGCCGTCGATGTCGTTTTCGCTCATGTATTCCTTAACGTTCTCAGGTTTCACGCTGCCGCCGTATTGAATGCGGATTTTGCCGGCCGTTTCGGAGCCGTACAAGCCATCCACCAGACTGCGGATATAAGCGATAACTTCGTTGGCATCTTGAGCCGTGGAAGATTTGCCTGTGCCGATCGCCCAGATTGGCTCATAAGCGATAACGACTTGAGCAGCCTGTTCGGCTGTCAAACCTTGAAGCGCAGCTTCGGTTTGCACCTTAACTACCTCTTTGGTTTGACCCGCTTCACGCTCTTCCAGCTTCTCCCCTACGCAAGGGATCGGCGTGATGCCGTATTTGAATGCAGCATGTACCTTTTTGTTTACGATTTCGTCCGTTTCGCCGAAATAAGCACGGCGTTCGGAGTGCCCGATGATGACGTAATCGACACCGAGCTCCTGCAGCATTTTGCCGCTGATTTCGCCGGTAAATGCGCCTTCGTCTTCGAAGTGAAGGTTTTGGGCGCCGATTTTGATGGAAGTGCCTTTAGCGGCCTCCACCAAAGCCGGGAGGTTGGTAAACGGAGCGCAGATGACGCTTTCCACGCCGGCTACTTCCGCTTTGCCCTTAACTTCTTCGAAGAACGTTTTGGCTTCGGAAACCGTTTTGAACATTTTCCAGTTCCCTGCAATGATTGGTGTTCTCATGCCGTTAAACCTCCAGTGTTTCTTTCTTAAAAACTTGGGGACAGGCCCCTGCGGCCTGTTCTTATTTATCGTTCAGAGCCACTACGCCTGGAAGAGCTTTGCCTTCCATGAATTCAAGGGATGCGCCGCCGCCGGTGGAGATATGATCCATTTTGTCAGCCAGATGGAATTTCTCTGCTGCCGCTGCGGAGTCGCCGCCGCCGATGATGGTGTAGCCTTCTGTAGTTGCGCAAGCTTCAGCTACTTCGCGTGTTCCGTTTGAGAACGGCTCGATTTCGAATACACCCATAGGTCCGTTCCAAACGACGAGTTTGGAGTTCTTGATGACATCAGCATACATAGCACGGGTTTTCGGACCGATGTCCACGCCTTCCCAGCCTTGCGGGATGCTGTCGATATCTACGATATCTTTGTTGGCATCTGCTTTGAAGTCGTCAGCGATCACGCAGTCGACTGGAAGCAGGAAGTTCTTGCCGAGCTTCTTGGCTTTCTCGATGAAGCCCAGAGCTACGTCCAATTTGGAATCGTCGCACAGGGACAAACCGATTTCATGGCCTTGAGCCTTGAAGAAGGTGTAGGACAAGCCGCCGCCAATAAGTACGTTGTCTGCAAGGTTCAGCAGGTTGTCGATCACGTCGATCTTATCTTTAACTTTGGAGCCGCCGATGATCGCGGTGAAAGGACGGTCCGGATTGGACAAGGCTTTGCCCAGAACGGACAATTCTTTCTCCATCAACAGACCGGATACGGCCGGCAGATAATGTGCGATACCTTCCGTGGAAGCATGCGCACGGTGAGCGGCGCCAAAAGCGTCATTGACGAACAGATCGGCAAGCTCGGCGAATTGTTTGGCCAGCTCCGGATCGTTTTTCTCTTCGCCCGGATAGAAGCGCACGTTCTCAAGCACAAGCACATCGCCATTGTTCAATTCGGCGATTTTGGCTTTCACGGCTTCGCCTACAGCTTCATCCGCTTTGGCAACCGGTTTGCCCAGCAGCTCAGCCAAACGTTCAGCAGGAGCAGTCAAACGCATGGATTCGTTGACTTCACCTTTGGGACGGCCCAGGTGGCTCGCCAGAATCACTTTCGCGCCGTTTTCGATCAAATATTTGATCGTAGGAAGCGTTTCGCGGATCCGAGTGTCATCCGTAATTTTGCCGTCTTCGAGCGGCACGTTAAAATCTACGCGCACAAAGACACGTTTGCCTGTTACTTCTACATCGCGAACACTTTTTTTATTCATGGTTCGTTCCTCCGCACCCTTAAATTTGATTATCTGCAATTCAAGGAAAAGCACTCATCATGTATAAAGAGCGGAAACACTGGCTGTTTCCGCTCTTTGGTTTCAAGCAAGGCTATTATTTAGCCAGTTTTGCGAAGTGTTCCAAAGTACGAACGAGCTGTGCAGTGTAGGACATTTCGTTGTCGTACCAAGCTACTGTTTTCACCAATTGTTGGTCGCCAACAGTCAACACTTTAGTTTGAGTAGCATCGAACAGGGAGCCGAAAGTCATACCTTTGATATCGGAAGAAACGATTTCGTCTTCTGTGTAACCAAATGTTTGCGGGTCAGCTGCAGCTTTCATAGCCGCATTAACTTCGTCAACGGTTACTTTCTTGTTCAATACCGTTACCAGCTCAGTCAGGGAACCAGTTGGTACAGGCACACGTTGTGCAGCGCCGTCCAATTTGCCTTGCAGTTCAGGAATAACCAGGCCGATGGCTTTAGCAGCGCCAGTTGTGTTAGGAATGATGTTCTCGGCAGCGGCACGAGCGCGGCGGAAGTCACCTTTCGCATGTGGAGCGTCCAAAGTGTTTTGGTCGCCAGTGTAAGCGTGAATGGTAGTCATCAAACCTTCAACGATGCCGAAAGCGTCGTTCAAAGTTTTAGCCATAGGAGCCAAGCAGTTCGTTGTGCAAGAAGCACCGGAGATAACAGTTTCAGAACCGTCAAGCGTTTCATGGTTTACGTTGTAAACGATCGTTTTCATGTCGCCTGTAGCTGGAGCAGAGATAACCACTTTCTTAGCTCCGCCTTTCAGGTGAAGCTCAGCTTTTTCTTTAGTTGTGAAGAAGCCTGTGCACTCCAGAACGATGTCAACGCCCAGGTCGCCCCAAGGAAGCTCTTCAGGGTTGCGGTTAGCCAGAACTTTAACTTCTTTGCCGTTTACTTTGAAGAAACCTTCGTGAACTTCAACGTCACCGTTGAATTTGCCTTGAGTTGTATCATATTTAAGAAGGTGTGCCAGCATTTTTGCGTCAGTCAAGTCGTTGATTGCTACTACTTCGATACCTTCTACTTCTTGAATACGACGGAATGCCAAGCGACCAATACGTCCAAAACCGTTAATGCCTACTTTTACACTCATTGATAGATCCTCCCAAAGAAAATATATTTTTTATATTTAGTCAGGCCTGATGACCTGAGTAAAACAACGTTAATTCGTACCGTTTCTGCGTTCTACAGCGACTTGACAATTTCTTCGGCTGCCGCCTCGTCCGTGATCAGGATATCCTCCTGGCCAAACTTCAGAACAGCATGAATGGCCTGCGCTTTGCTGCGCCCGCCCGCAATACCGATGATCGTCTCCGTAGATTTGATGTCCTCAAGCCTCAGACCCAAGGTCAACATCTTGTGAACTACGGCGCCCTGCTCGTTAAAATAATAACCGAAGGATTCGGCAATGGCTCCGTCTCTTGCGAGCTCTTGCACCATCTCAGCATCCAGCTTGCGTCTGCGCGCCATCTCCATGGCGTCTCCAATGCCGTGCACCACGATCCGCGCCTTGCGGATCAGGCTTACGATCTCTTGAATGTTGTGATCATGAACAAGGGATTCATAAGCTTCCCTGCCCAGCAAATCAGGCACATGCAGCAGCCGGTATTCGGCGCCGACACGTTTGGCCATGCCGGAAGCGATCGTGTTGGCCTGAATCTCCAGGCTTTCACCCAAACCTCCGCGAGCCGGTACAAACCAGCTTCCTTTAATAGGTGCCGATGGGGGGGTGAGCTGCTCGGCCATAACGGCCAGCGTTGAACCGCCGGTTACGGCGACTACGTCATTTTCCCCGATTACTTCAAGCAAAGCTCTTGCTCCTGCGCGTCCCAGTTCGCGTTTGGCCGTTGCGGCCGCTTCGCAGTCGCCTGGAACCACAACCACCTTGCGCAGCCCATAGGTATCGCGGATCTTCTTCTCCATTTCGGACAGCCCCAGCAGTTCTTTCACGAACGGCTTCATCTGCTCCAGCAGCTGGCGGCCAGCTTCACTGATTCTCATGCCCACATTCTCGATTTCAATAAGACCTTGAGCTTTAAGGAGATCGGTTTCCGCGCGCAATACGCGTTCCGTCATATTCAGGGAGAGCGCCAGTGTGCGCCTTCCGATGACTTCTTCAAGCATGATCTGGTTCAGGATCAGATATCTCTTCTTGAGAACGTCCATGAGATCAGGCAGAAGCTGCTTTTGGATCTCCAACAAATCTCGCAATGTCTTCACTCCTGCGGCTTCGACTATCTCTCTCCATTCCTCTGGTCTTAAAATGTCCCGGGTTAACGTTTTAAGTCCCACTGATATTCTAACCAATTTCTGCTCCTGTTGCAAGTGTATCGTCCGTAGAATGAGCAAGTTTTCCATGCGTTATTCGCAATCCCGCGATCCTGCAGAAAATGTGACTCAACTTTGCTTTTATGGGCTTGCTTTTTAATTTGGATGCGGCTATAATGAATTCTGTTGACTTTATTTGAGGTCAAATGGATTTTTTTCTTTATGCGCCCGTGGTCCAATGGATATGACGTAGGCCTCCGGAGCCTGAGATCGAGGTTCGATTCCTCGCGGGCGCGCCATCTTATTTTTAACCTTTAACAGCGTCCTATATATGTTTAACCATTAGTCCGAGGATTCGGGCTTTTTTTGATCGGTTAGTTTGACTTTCTTTGACTTTCTGTTTGAAATTGTTTATGATGTGGTTATTAACAGTGTCTGACTCTGGGGGCGGGGTTTAAAGTACGGGGTTTTGGTCAATCCTGTAATCGCCGGACCCAATCGGGTTCAACCTGTTAAGGCCTGCTGCGGCTTCTGATTGCCGGGCACTGAGCATATGACTTAACATTATTATTTAGGAGGGTTTTATCGTGAGTTATATTCCTATGGTCGTCGAACAAAGTAACCGCGGAGAGCGTGCTTACGACATTTATTCCAGATTGCTCAAAGACCGGATCATTTTCCTTGGCTCCCAAGTGAACGACGTTGTGGCCAACTCCATTATCGCGCAAATGCTGTTCCTGGATGCCGAAGAGCCTGGCAAGGACATTCACCTCTACATTAACAGCCCTGGCGGTTCCATTACGGCAGGCATGGCGATTTATGATACGATGCAGTTCATCAAATCCGACGTCTCCACGATCTGCGTGGGCATGGCCGCTTCCATGGGCGCGTTCCTGCTGAACGCCGGCGCGAAAGGCAAACGCTACGCGCTGCCAAACAGCGAAGTCATGATTCACCAGCCGCTGGGCGGAGCCGAAGGTCAAGCAACGGATATCGAAATCCGCGCTCGCCGCATCCTGAAAATGCGCGACAGCCTGAACAAAATCCTGGCGGAACGCACGGGTCAACCTTTGGAACGCATCGAAAAAGACACCGACCGCGACTACTTCATGACCGCGGCGGAAGCCAAAGAATACGGCTTGATCGACAAAGTGATCGAGAAAGTGAACTCGGAAGGCGTATAAACAGCTGCCTGAACAGATCGAGATTCACAGAGAAGAACTCACAGACTTCAATTCTGTGAGTTCTTTTTCTTTTTGGGAAAGGACATACCCCTTTGTCCAAACAAGAGAATGTCCGTCCCTCCAAACAACAAAGCAGATACTCCCCGGGGAAGTATCTGCTTTGTTGTTTTAGACCCAGTCTGTTTACGATTACTGCTCTTCAAACGGACTTGCTCCATTAGGAAGCAGCGCAGAGAAAGGAATATAATATTCCGGGAAGCCCGCTGCATAAGGCAGGTATTCATACAGCTGGAAGAATACGACGATGCCATCATCCTTCAGATAGAAGTCCGGTTTGTCTCCCGCCGTAGTGAACCCGCCAAAATAACCTGGATCTTTCTTCAGCTTGGCCGCTACTGTCTTGTCTACGACCTTCAAATAATCCGGATTGGCTTTCAGCAGATTGGCAAGCTCGATCTGTTTGCCGTCGCTCAGCCGGATTGTAATTCCTTCGAGACCGCTCATGCCGTGCGCTCCGCCTGTGTAATCATAATTCAGCATGCGGAAGCTGATATAGCCGTTGCGATTATACGTAACCAGATAATTCATGTCGAATTCATTTTTCGCGCCCTGAGGGCCAGGTCCCAAATCCTTGGAGCGCTTCAGCGAATCCTGCAAATAAGCGTCCGCCCAGTCCTTAAACCGCTTGTTGATCTGCTGCTGAACCTCCGCATTTGTCAAGCCGCTGATTACCGGATATTCGATTTGAATATTCGTTACTTTATCCGATTGCGACAAGGTTTGGACCGTTACTTTCATGTTGTTCAGCTGAAGCGGAACCAGATTGACCGTCTTGGTGGCGTTGTCCCATCCGGCCCGGTAACCCAGGCTGTCCGTCAGCAAATGTACAGACACATAATTGTAGCCCTGCTTATTGACCCATTCGTATCCCGTGTACGATTTGGCTCCGTTGATCACGGTCTGAACAGTGCCGTAACCGCTGGGTACCAGCTTGACTGAAATATTGCCTCGTGTGATCTGGTAGGTTTTTGTCTTGGGCTCATAAGAGACCTTCAGTCCCAACCCGTCGCGGATCGCCGCCAGCGGCACCAAGCTGCCTTCTTGTCCGGCCAAAGCCTTCCGGGCCAGCTGTTTTCCATTTAGTTTCAGATTAAAAGCTGCTGGTGCTTGTACAGCCGGGGCTGCCTTTGAGGAGGCCGCTGCCGCAAACTCGGCGGAGCCGGCTCCTGCTCCAAACAGCAGAGCAGCTGCCAGCAGGGCTCCCGTCCATTTTTGGTTTCTGTTCATGTTTGTCATCCCTTTCCTGCCTAGCTTTCTGGGGTTGTCATTTGTTTCCTTGTTTCCTTGTTTCCTTATCTATCTTTCTTTATCTTACTTTGTTCATTACCATTCTTTACCCGTTTTATTATAGCCTCTCTCTTGTATCCAGTATTAAAGTTCAGGTAACAATCCAGAGACAATCCTGCCATTTCCTCCTCTCCCCCAAAAATAGTAAAACCGCATTCCATCAGGAATGCGGTCCGAAGTCTATGACATTTTTTTATATCAGGTTTCGATCTGTAACCATCCCGCCCAAGCCTCCGGCCTTACCACAGGCTCGCTACCCCAGTCTTCCATATCCAAGCGCGTTCAAATGCTCGGCGATCGTACGATATCCTCTTCCGTTCGGATGCAGATGATCCAGGAACAACAGCTCCCTCTCCCGGCCCACGAAATCCGGATAAATGTTGGCGAGCCCGTACACTTGATTGGTATACTGACCCGCATAACGGTTAAACTGCAGAACCCAGTCCGTTGCCTCCCCAATCTGAGGATAAGGATTATATAAACCTACAGCCCTAATGATATAAGGCTTCCGGGAGCCTGATTTCAACCGGTACACCTGTCCAACAACATTGGAGAAATGCTGCTTGCACTCCTCAAGAGCGCTGCGCAGAATCCGAGATGAGTTCGAAGGCTGGCTTTGTGCCGCTTTTGCCGCCCGAATCAAATCGTTGCCTCCTATGGAAATGGTGATGATATCGGCTTCGCGCAGCGACTGCCGGTAAGCCGAATACCGCTCCACCCTCCGGTCCAGCTCCGAGCTGATCAGCCCGTTGACCCCCAGATTGGAATAAGCAACAAATCCGCGAAGCTTCACTTCCGCCATCCGGCGGTAGACGGGCACAAAGCCGTTCCCGGGCAGCGCGCCAAAGCCGGTCGTGAGCGAATCGCCGATTGCCGTGTATTGATAACTCATGTATCTCCCTCCAGCATCTGTCAGCTAAACTCTCTATCTAACATATGAAGACTCGGGAGAAGCGGCAACCGGAGATCTGTCCCCAAGGGATAAAAGGCTAGTATAAAGAAAAACGGCCCGCCATGGCGGACCGCTCATCGAAGACAGCTCACAAGATAACCGATAACGGAATCGGCTTCAAGCAGGCTGCGGTTATTCAGCAAATCCTTATTTCATTGCATATTGGACAGTCAGCGTCGTTTTCACTGTCAGCTCGCCGGTTTCGATCGACGTGCTGGCAGCACTGTCGGCGGCAGCATGCGCAATCAATGCTTCCCCTTGTTTAACAATCGGCGTATAGCCGCCATCGTTCTGAACCACGTTCACTACAACGCCCAGGCCTCGTCCGGACGCTTTCGCGATAATGCCCGCTTTAACCCCGGCATCCGCCATAGCTTTAGTAATGACTTGCTCCTGATATTGATCCGGATTATCGACGGTAAAAGTTACGTTATCGATCCGGTTGGCACCGGCATTTGAGGCTGCATCCAGCAGCTGTCCGATCTTATCAAGGTCTTGATATTTGACGCGGAGGGTGTGATAAGCCGTATACCCGGTAACTTTTTGGCCTTCTTTGTCATTATACGTGTAGTTCGGCTGCACATAGAACTGGCTCGTCTGAATGTTGGCTGTGCTGATCTTCCAGGTATCTTTCAGCAGCGAAGTCAGCTTTTGCAGGCTGGCCGCATTTTTCGCTTGGGCTTCTTTGGCTGTTGCCGCCGAGGTCTCCACGCCCAAAGATAAATAAGCCACATCCGGTTTAACAGACACTTCACCGCTGCCAGTCACCGTAATCGTATTCTGAGTTTCGCTGTCTGCCGCATAAACCTCAGCCCCCGGCTGGAGAAGTGAAACCGCTGCCGAACCTCCTGCAATCAGTCCACCCGCTAACATCATTGCTCCCAATCTCTTTGCCCAAATATTCATTTTGAACCCCTCCATCTTCTGAATTGGTAGTTATTACTTGTTGATTTACTGCTTAAGACGGACCCTTCCAGATAAAGGTTGCACTTCAGGAGGCGATTTCAAAGAAATTTAAGAGCTTGTCCAAATATTTTTCAAAGTGAAAAATAAAAAGCCGTTCCGACGGCAGGCTGTGCCCCGGAACGGCCGGTCTTTCAGCTGATTGGCCTCTATTCGGTTAATTCACCTTGGTAAAAAACCATCGCTGCGCATCCGTCCCGTTGTCCGTATACTGCTGAACAGCCGCTCCATCCGCCGTGGAGGCGCTGGCTACATCCAGGACAAGACCGCTGGCCTTAGATACCACTTTGAAATAACCGCCTCCGGCATCTACAATACTCCACCTTTGGGCATTGGAGCCATTGTCGTCCCACTGCTGAAGCTGTACTCCGCTAGCCGTCGAAGAGCTTGGCACGTCCAGCACCTTACCGCTGTGAATAGCGGTTAATTTGTAATAGCCGTCCCCTGTGCTGTCAACCCGGAACTGCTGGTTAGGAGCCGTATAGTTGGTCCACTGCTGTATTTTGGCTCCGCTTGCTGTGGAGACATCCGTGACATCAAGCACTTTACCGCTTACCTTGGAGGCAATCGTATAAACTCCGCCGCTGACAATCGGCGATGGAGATGGCGTGGACGACTGCTGGTACACCCGCACATAATCCACAAGCATCTGCGAAGGGAACGGTGTGGAGTTGTTTGGACTGCCCGGCCAGTTGCCGCCGACAGCCAGGTTCAAGAGAATAAAGAACGGCTTCTGGAATTCTTCTGTATTCCCTGTGCCGTTAGCAATATAGAATTCATTAAATTGGTTGCCGTCTACAAACCAGCGGATATAATTCGGGTCCCACTCAACGCTATATACATGATACTGCGAGAAATCGAGGTTGCCGGAGGTTCTGCCGTAATCAGCTTGTCCATTGGCATCCCAGTGAACGGTTCCGTTTACAGAAGCGTTGTTGTTGACCCGCTCCATAATGTCGATCTCACCGCTTTTTGGCCAGCCAACCGTGTCAATATTGGAGCCGAGCATCCAGAAGGCAGGCCATAACCCTTGTCCGGAAGGCAGCTTGATGCGGGCTTCGATTTTCCCGTAAGTAAAACTCTTGAGTCCCTGCGTTTTGATCCGGGCCGAAGTATAGTTCATGCCGCCGTATGCTTCCTTCTGAGCGGTGATGACCAGATTACCGCCTGTCACCTTCAGATTCTGAGGCCGATCCGTATAATACTCAAGCTCATTATTCCCCCATCCGCCGCTGCCGGTCCCGATCTCCGCCTTCCAGTTATTCGTATTAAGAGAAGTTCCGTCAAACTCATCGCTCCACACGAGATTCCATTCCCCCGCCGCATTAGCGCTAGTAAGTGGAGTCAGTGCGATCAGGAGTGCAAACACGGTCAACAGACTGAGCCATTTTCCAGGTTTTCGCATCATTCCATAGCCTCCTCTTTGATTTAAGCTTCCTACCCTGTCCTGCCAAACGGCAGTCAGGAAACCTCCGAACAACATCCGGCCCCGGGCCGAGCAACCACCTCGTTTCATAGAGGATTTCATCAGATGACACGCTGTCTCCAGGCGTAATCCGATCTGAGGAAGGAGCCTCCTAAAGCCTATTAAGGACTCCAACCCGTCTTCAGGAGCAGGATCATTTATGGAAAAATAACCCTTATCCCTCCTTTATTATAAAGCGCTTACATAAGGAAATGCAACCATTTTTTACTAGATTACGGAGGGTATTACGTTCCTTTCGCTGCAAGCCGCTGATCGGCCACCGCACCGTTTACATCCATAAAAAAACAGCTCCCGCACGAGGCGAGGGCCGTTTCTTCCGCTCTATTAAAAATAGCTCTTACCGGTCAAAATATTACTGGTTCTCCAGCTCTTCCTTGCTAACCAACGTGACTAAAGCGTTTGCAGCCTGTTCGGCATCCGCGCCTTCGGCACTAATGTAAATTTCAGTTCCTGTACTGATCGCAAGGCTCATGATCCCCATGATACTCTTGGCGTTCACTTTCTTGTCGTCCTTCTCCACGAAGATCTCGGACGAATATTTATTCGCTTCCTGTACGAAAAGCGCAGCCGGCCGGGCGTGGAGCCCTGTCTTCAAACGGACAGTTACCGGTTGTTTGATCATGGAAACTTACCCCCTCTTCAAATCATTCCGCATAGTATGGTCATTTTAATAAAATTAGTATACCATACTAAACTCGCTGCAAACCAGCCTTTAGCCCTGCCGAATTTTATCGGCCATTTCATCAATCTTCCGCAAACGGTGATTCACGCCGGATTTGCTGACTCCACCCTTAAGCAGCTCGCCTACTTCCTTAAGGTTCATATCCGGATAAGCCAGCCTTACCTCAGCAACTTCACGCAGCTTATCTGGTAGATTATCAAGGCCAATCTCACGCTGCAGCAGTTTGATATTTTCAATCTGGCGCACGGCCGCTCCAATCGTTTTGTTCAGATTGGCCGTTTCGCAGTTGACGATTCGGTTGACGGAATTCCGCATATCCCGCATGATCCGGACGTCCTCGAACTTGAACAAAGCTTGATGCGCCCCGATCAGGCTTAGAAACTCGATGATCTTCTCGCCTTCCTTGATGTAGAAAATAAAGCCTTTCTTCCGCTCAATGCACCGGGCGTTCAGATGAAACTCCGCTGCAAGGTCGACCAGCGCCTGGCAGTGCTCCTCATACATGGAGGCGATCTCCAGATGGTACGAGGAACCCTCCGGGTTGTTGACGGATCCTCCCGCAAGGAAAGCTCCGCGCAAATAGGCTCCCTTACAGCAGTCGTTCTGGATCAGCTCCGGATGGATTTCGTCCATGAACATAAATCCCTCCGAAACGATCTTCAGCTCTTTCAGTATTTCCTGAACGCGGGCCGGAATACGGACAATGTATACATTATTTTTCTTAAGCCGCATCTTCTTTCGAACGAGCAGCTCGGTATGCACATCAAAATGCTTTTTGATCAAAGAGTAAATCCGCCTCGCGATCGCGGCATTTTCCGTCGAGATATCCAAAATGACTTTCTTGTTCGAAACCGATACCGCGCCGTTCATCCGAATCAGGGCCGAAAGCTCGGCCTGTTCGCAGCAGGAATCCGCCTCGACCATGGTCAGTTCTTTTTTGGTTTGTGCCGCAAAGGACAAGGGACTCACCTCTTTCTTAACATCCAGTTTTGGACCAGGGACCAAATATGCTCGCTTAGTTTATCCGCATCGTGACGTAAATAACGGCGGAACAGCACGAGCGTATCGGCAATCACCTTATAACCTCTGCTGGTCAGCACATCATAGTCAAGCTGAACGGGTTTGGCGCCTTTCTCGGCATAAACATCCTGAACATGAAGCGGGATTTCCCCATCGTTCACAATGACATAATCGATCAAATGATGGCCTACATGCTCATAAACGGCCTGCAAATGGTCGCTGACCGTATACCCGTCGGTTTCGCCGGGCTGGGTCATGACGTTGCAGACAAATATTTTAATCGCCTGCGTATTGTTAAGCACCGCCTCAGCCAGCTTGGGGACAAGCAGATTCGGCAAAATACTCGTATACAGGCTGCCGGGACCAATCAGGATCGCATCCGCTTCCCTGATTGCCTGGACAGCCTCAGGCAACGGCTCCACCTGTTCCGGCTCGAGGAAAAGGCGTTTGATCCTCCCCTTCGCCTCCGGAATCTTGGACTCGCCGGTTACGATACTTCCGTCCTCCATCTCGGCATGAAGAATAACAGCCTGATCCGCGGCGGGCAGCACGCGCCCGCGAACAGCAAAGACACGGCTAAGCTCCCGCACAGCCGTCACAAAATCACCTGAAATATCGGTGATCGCCGCCAAAATCAGATTGCCGAGGCTATGCCCGGCCAGCCCTCCCGACCCTGCCGGAAATCGATAGCTGATCATATCGGACATCAGCGGTTCGACATCGGCAAGCGCTGTTAAGACATTACGAATGTCGCCTGGCGGCGGCATCTGCAGTTCATTTCTCAGAATGCCTGAGCTGCCGCCGTCATCGGCTACAGTCACGATAGCCGTAATATCGAGCGGCTTCTGCTTCAGCCCCCGCAGCATGACGGACAATCCAGTTCCGCCGCCCATCACCACAATGCGCGGCTTTCTTCCTTCGGAAGGCTGTTTACTCAATGTTGTTCACCTCTTAGGAACGGTCCCGGTCCGAATCACGGTGACTGACACGCACCGTCTCCGTTTCACTCGTACCCAGCATCCGTCCCAAATATTCGGCAATAGCCACCGAGCGGTGTTTGCCGCCCGTACAGCCAATGCCAATAATGACCTGGCTTTTTCCTTCTTTGTGATACTGAGGGATCAGAAAATGCAGCATATCCATCAGCTTGGTCAGAAACGATTGGGTCTCCGGCCACTTCATAACATATTCATATACATCGCTGTCTTGTCCCGTGTGTGGACGAAGCTGCTCGATATAGTGAGGGTTGGGCAGGAACCGCACGTCAAACACCAGGTCTGCATCAATCGGAATTCCGTATTTGAAGCCAAAGGAAGTAATATTAACCGAAAGGTTGCTGCTCTCCAAATGAGAGAACCGGGAAATAATCTTCTCGCGCAGCTGCGCAGGCTTCATGTTGGAAGTATCCAGCACCTGGGTCGCGGAAAGCTTCAGCTCGTCCAGCATCTTGCGCTCCAGCCGGATCCCGTCGAGCGGCATCCCCTGCGGGGCAAGCGGATGGCGGCGGCGGCTTTCCTTGTACCGCTGAACCAGTACGGAGTCGGTCGCATCCAGGAACAGAATTTCCGAATGGATTGTGAAGTGGTCCTTGATAAAGTTGAGCGATTCCGACAGCGCCGTAAAGAATTCACGGCCCCGAAGGTCGATGACGAGAGCCACCTTGGCTATTTTACCGTTGGACTGTTCGATCAGCTCCGCGAATTTCGGGATCAGCACAGGGGGCAGGTTGTCCACGCAGAAGAAGCCCAGATCCTCCAGGCTTTTGACGGCAACCGACTTCCCCGCTCCCGACATCCCGGTAATAATAATCAAATTGGCTAAAGAAGTATGTTCCTGATCCGGCATCAGAATTCCCTCCCTCTATAGTCTGACTCTCTCTATAACACATGAATATTCACTGCTGGCAAGGATAATAAATAGACAATAAGATAAGAGCCGTCTAGGCCAATCTGGATGCCAACTCAGAAATCAGGAGCGAAGGAACAGACCTGCCGCTCCCACGATTCCCGCATCGTTGCCCAAAGTAGCCGGCACGATTTCCACCCCGCGCTGCAGCGGTTCCGGGGCAAATTTGGCAAATACGCTGCGGATTTCATCAAACAGAATGTCTCCAGCCTTGGAGACGCCCCCGCCGATAATGAAACGCTGCGGGTTCAGCACAGCAGCGACTGCCGCCATGGATTTGCCCAGATAGAAAGCGGCGCGGTTCACGATGCGCTCAGCAACTTCATCGCCGTTCTTGGCAGCGTCGAACACGTCTTTCGCCATAATGTTCTCCACTTGGGCTAAAGACGTACGATCGCCGCGTTCAACGGCGTCTTTCGCCATGCGAATAATGCCTGTAGCCGAGGAGACGGTTTCGAGGCAGCCCATTTTTCCGCATCCGCATTGAATCGCTTCCAGATCAGGCACTACGGACATATGACCAAGCTCTCCGGCCAGACCGGAGAAACCTTGGTAGATTTTGCCGCGAATAATAATTCCGCCGCCTACGCCTGTTCCCAGGGTATAGCAGACGCAATCGTCCACGCCTTTGCCGGCGCCGCCCCAAGCTTCGCCGAGGGCCGCCACATTGGCGTCGTTATCTATTTTGATTGGCTTGCCGAGCCGCTCTTCAAGAATCGCGCGGACCGGAACGTCCCGAAAACCTACATTGGGAGCCAGGATCACAACGCCTTCTTTAAGATCCGTAAATCCTGCGACGCCGGCCCCAACACCTGCAAGCTGGTCCCAGCTGTATGGGGAATCCTCTACAATCTGGCGGACGTACTTCTCGATATTGGCAAGCACAGCATCGGTTCCCTTGGCCACTTCTGTTGGTCCTTCATAGGTCTGCAGAAGTTTGCCTTCCGCATTACAGATTCCGACCTTAACAGCCGTGCCGCCCAGATCGACACCAATGTAGATTTGTTCAGACATAGATTAAGCCACCTTTTTTCTAAAATAAAATAGTTGCTCCTAACTACCCACTATAAGCGAACCTCTCCTTGTGGTCAAGAGAATCAAAATGGTAGAAACCTTGTCCAATCAGGCTTTCACCCCCCTGCTCAAAGCGAGTGAAGCACCTGGCCAAACCGGTAAATTTCATTTTACTGTAACAATTTTAAAGCGCCTCGCGTATAATGATTAAAATACATAATTTGGAGGATTTTCCACTGATGTTTCCCAATTCCCCTTCTGGCTTTGATTTCATGTTCTCTGTCTTTCCTTATCTCTTTGTTATTGTGTTTCTACTGATCATTGGCAGCCTGTTGTTCCGAGGTGCCCGTTACGCTAGAAATGTCTCCTCTCCCAGACAGTCCTCCTTCGTCAAAGTCGTCGCCAAACGCACGCGGGTGGACCATCACGGCGGCACCAGCTCCTTCACCGGCGATCACCTCACCAGCACACCGTCCCGTTCTCATACCTACTACTATATTACGCTGGAATTCGAGAACGGAGAACGAAAGGAGTTTCTGGACGTCAAAGGGCTTTACGGACTGGTAGCTGAAGGCGATACCGGCTATGCGGCTGTGCAAGGCGACTGGATCGTGGCGTTCGAGCGGACTGCCCCTTCTTACTACTCATGATATAATGCCAAGGAAGGGATCTTGTTCGGAAAGGACGGGCTTA
Organism: Paenibacillus yonginensis; assembly: GCF_001685395.1. NCBI lineage: Bacteria > Bacillati > Bacillota > Bacilli > Caryophanales > Paenibacillaceae > Paenibacillus > Paenibacillus yonginensis. The sequence continues at coordinate 4,001,756 of NZ_CP014167.1, forward strand.
ACGTTGAACACGGCAATCAAACTGCTGTATATCGAAGACGACCCGGAGATCGGCAGCTGGGTCAGTAAGGATCTGGAGAGCCGGGGATACGAAATCATATGGCTGAAAAATGGCGAGAAGGCCCTGGAGCAAGCGGCCTCCTGCCAGCTGGTTATTCTGGACGTCATGCTGCCGGGCCTTGACGGCTTTACGGTGGGACAACGACTGAAGAGAGAGCACCCCGGCACTCCGATTCTGATGCTGTCCGCGCGCTCCTCCATTGATGACAAGCTTCAGGGACTGCAGTTCGCGGATGATTATCTGACCAAGCCGTTTCATCCTGAGGAGCTGGTGGCCAGGGTGGACGTGCTGCTGCGGCGTTTCGGCGCGCATGACAGCCAGCCTATCAGCCTGAAGCATCTGCTCGTTTATCCTCAGGAGAACCGGGTGACGCTGAAGGACAGCGGGGAAGAAATTCTGCTGACCGGCAAGCAGTTCCAAATCTTTTATTATCTGATCCGGCACCTGGGGCAGATTATGACCAAAGAACAAATTTATGAAGCGGTTTGGGACGAGCCCTATCTCGAAGGCGACAAAACGCTGATGGTTCACATCCGGTATTTACGGGAGAAAATTGAAAAGGACCCCGCCGTCCCTGAAGTCATTGAAACGATCCGCGGCGTTGGATACAGGATCAAGGCATGAGACGGTACCCGAAGAAGTCAGACGGCATCAAACGAAAGGCCCTGAAGCGGGTCCGGGTAATCCGGTTCAGGCAGTCGCTGCTGTCACGGTATCTGCTGATCCTGCTTGTGGCTGTTGCTTTTGTTCCTATTTTCCTGCCGGCCAGCTTCCTGGGCTCTTGGCTGGTCAGCCGGATGATTTTCCCGGAGCCGGCGGTTAGTCCGGAAGTGAAGCTTTACCAGAGCAGCTATGACCTGACCCAAATGTGGCATAAAGAAGCGCTCCAGCTCAAAACGGCGACCGAAGATCAGATCCTCCAGCGGCTGAAGCAGCTGAAGCAGAAGTATCCCGCCGCTTCCCTGTTCAGGGTCGATCATGAGGGAAGAACAACCCTTCAGCTGCCTGAGCAAAGCCGCCTGCCGAAGTTCTGGTCTACAGAGCAGCTTATCGATTATATGAAGAACGGACAAAACGGGCAGCAAACCTTCACCATTGTTGCCTTTATCGGCGACAACCCGGACACAGGGAGAGGGTTTATCGCTTTCGAGCTGCCAAGATCGCTGCTGAATCCGTCTTCCGTCCGCAGAGCCGATGGCCGTTTCTACGGCTTGCTGCTGGCAATGCTGATCCTCCTGTTTGTAGGGATGTCCTATTGGTTTATCCGCGACATCAAACGCAGGCTGCTGCGGCTGTCCGCCGCGATGGACAACCCGCCGGCCGGAGGCATCCCGCAGCCGATCAAACCCGGACGGCCCGATGAAATCGGCATGCTCGAGCAGGCGTTTAACGGGATGATTGCCGAGCTCCGGCTCAGCCGCCGCAGGGAGCAGGAGGAGGAAGCGCTGCGCAAGTCGCTGATCAGCAATCTGTCCCACGATCTGCGCACGCCTCTGACGGTCATCAACAGCCATCTTTATTCGCTGAAGGATGAACCCCTGACAGAGAAAGGCCGCAGCTCCGTTGCTTTGATGGAGACAAAAATGGATGATCTAAGCGGTCTGATTGACCACCTCTTGTCGTATAACCTGCTGATCAGCGGCAAATACAAGCTGGAGCCGCATCCTCAGGATGTGCACCGGCTTGTCCGGGAAAGCGCTGCGGCCTGGTATCCTTTGTGGGAGAACCGGCAGATCGAACCGGAAATTGAGCTGGGCTCACAACCGCTGAGCTGGACAGTGGACAGCCAGGCCTTCCGCAGGGTGCTCGATAATCTGTTCCAGAATATCGTGCGCCATGCGGCTTCCGGGCAATACATCGGACTGTTTGCCGAGCAGCGCCGCGGACAGGCCGCTTTAGCCATCCGGGATCGTGGACCGGGCATGGAGGCGGACAGTACAAATAAAGGCGCAGGTTTGGGGCTTGCGATCGTCGACCTGCTCCTGAAGGAGATGGGGCTCGTTCGCGAGACCGAAAGCAGCTCCGAAGGAACCACCACATGGATTTATCCGAGGCCTGGACAGCTGAATTAGCTGTCCGGGTTCTTTTTTTAAACAAAATTTAAACTTGGCCGCCCCCTCGCTTTAACCTTGCCCCGGTAAGATAGGAATCGAGGTGAAGAACATGAACGACTTTGTGATCCAAACACGCGGCCTGACCAAAACCTATAAAGGCAGAGCTGCGGTTGATTCGCTGAATTTAAGTATACCTAAAGGGGAAATTTACGGATTTCTGGGCCCAAACGGCGCTGGGAAAACCACCACCATCCGCATGCTGCTTGGTTTGATTCGGCCGACCAGCGGAAGCGTGGAAATCTTCGGCAAAGACCTGCGCAAGGAACGTCTGTCCATCCTGAAAAAAGTCGGCTCTCTGGTTGAATATCCTTCCTACTACGGCCATTTGAACGCCATACAGAACCTGGAGGCTATCCGGCGGATTCTTGAGGTGCCGAAATCGCGCATCGCCGAGGTGCTGGATATCGTTTCACTGACGAAAGAAGCCAAACGGGCGGTCAAGGGTTATTCGCTTGGCATGAAGCAGCGCCTTGGCATTGCCGCCGCTCTCCTCGGATCACCGGAGCTGCTCATTTTGGACGAGCCAACAAATGGACTTGATCCGTCCGGTATTCAGGAAATCCGCGAGCTGATCAAGCAAATGCCGCAGGAGCACGGCATCACCGTTCTCGTATCCAGCCACCTGCTCAGTGAAGTGGAACAGATGGCCGGTTCAGTCGGCATCATTGCGCAGGGCCGGATGGTATTCCAGGACAGCATCAAACATTTGAAAGAACAGTCGGCCGGCACGATTTCGCTTAGAGTGTCGGAAGCCGATTCCGCCTTATGGCTGGCCCGGGACGAAGGATTAGTTGGGGAATTGAAGGACGGGAACCTCCGCTTTTCCGGGTTGTCCGATCCGCAGGTTGCCTGGCTGATCCGGCGTCTGGTCGAGAATCGCCATAATATTTACCGGGTCGAAGAGAAACGGCAGTCGCTGGAGGACATCTTCATGCAAATCGTCGGAACGGAGGGATCGCTTTGATGCTGCGCGCTTTATCCGCCGACTTTCTGAAGATTCGCGGCAAAGGCATCTGGCTGCTCATCGTCATTGCCCCGCTTGGGCTGATTGCTATGCAGGCTCTGAATTATGGACTCCGTTACGACTTTATGATGAAGTCCTATGAAGGACGTCTGTGGGAAGGACTGGTCATGGACAATCTATTCCCTTTCGTCCCGCTTGCTCTGTTCCTTGGCGCTACGCTGGTCAGCTCGCTGCTGGCCGGCATAGAACATCAGCTCAGCTCCTGGAAGCAGCTGCTGGCTCTGCCGATCTCCCGTACTGCCGTCTTCAGCGCCAAATACGTCCTGTCAGTTCTGCTGCTGGCCGTATCCTGCCTGCTGTTGACGCTTGGGACGGCCGTTTTGGGACGGGTTCTCGGGTTCCCACATGAACTGCCTTACCAAGAGCTCTTTACACTCAGCTTTTGGCCCTTGATCGGCTCCCTGCCCTTGATCGCTTTCCAGCTGTGGCTTTCGCTGACGCTGAAGAATCAGTCGCTCCCGGTTTTCCTCGGGATCGCCATGGCGCTTGGCTCCTTGTTCACTGGCAATCTGGGCGAATATTTCCCGCTCAACTGGCCTTCCATGACGCTCCAAAGCGAACACTCCGGCTTCTACCTGGGCATGGGTACCGGCCTCGGATTACTGATCATGCTGCTGGGCCTGCTGCATTTTACGCGGAAGGATGTGGACTGAGATGAAGAAATTTCTGAACATTTTGGCTGCCGAACGACTGAAAATGTCCCGCTCCCTATTGTGGCTGCTTGTTCTGGCAAGCCCTGTACTGGCCGTCCTTATCGGCCTGCTGATCAACGAGGAGTTCGGAAATTGGCCGCTCCTGCTCGGCGGCATGTCCATGTTCCATTCCATGCTGTTCCTGCCTGTGCTGACCGGGCTGTTCTCTTCGTTCATCTGCCGGTATGAGCATAACCAAGGCGGCTGGAAAGCGCTGCTGGCCCTGCCCGTCACCCGGAATGCCGTTTATTGGGCGAAGTTTCTGATCGTTATTCTGCTGCTCGCCCTGTCACAAATCCTGCTGCTGGCCGGCATTCTGATCGTCGGCAGGGTTCGGCATTTAACCGGAGATATTCCCTGGAATATGCTGCTGCAGAGCATGCTCGGCGGCTGGATCGCCTGCTTCCCGCTGGCGGCGCTGCAGATGTTCTTCTCCCTGCGCTGGTCCAGCTTTGCCGCTCCTCTGGTGATAAACGTGATCTTTACGGTGCCAAACATCCTCATCGTGAATTCGGCGACTTACGGTCCCTATTATCCTTGGGCCCAGCCCTTCCTGGCCATGATCCCTAAAGGCATGCAGGGTTATACGTTCGGGGCCTTCAGCCTGCCGTTCGAGAATCTGATGATTACGGTGCTGGGCAGCTTTGTCGTCTTTGCAGCCTGCGGGCTGGTCTACTTCAATCGAAAAGAGATTTAACCCCGACCTGCGGTTCACCTGCCGGCCCATCTTTATCTCCTTTAATGAAAAAAAAGCACCGGCCCTCCTTCAGAGGTTCCGGCGCTTTCCCGGCAATGCCTTAGAGGCATTGCTTTTCTGTTTAAATCAGCTGTCCAGCATAACGCTCCAGTCGTGGATCATTTCGCCTTCGAGATATTTCTCGCAGTCCATGGCCGCCATGCAGCCCGAACCTGCTGCGGTAATCGCTTGGCGGTAACGAGTATCCTGTACGTCTCCGCAAGCGAACACCCCCGGGACGTTGGTCTGCGTAGTACCCGGTTTCACGACAATATAGCCGTTAGCATCCGTCTTCACTTGTCCGCCCAGAAAAGCGGTGTTCGGCGTATGTCCGATCGCAATAAACACGCCATCCGCTTCAACCAGCTCTTCCTGATTGGTCGCGTTGTTGCGGACCATCAAACCCTTAACCGCGCCGCTCTCATCCGTCGCCACAGAGAGAGGCAGGCGGTTCAGCGCCCACTTCACTTTCTCGTTGCTCCGCACGCGGTCCTGCATAATCTTCGACGCCCGCAGCTCCTCGCGGCGGTGCACCAGCGTCACGTCCGAAGCAAAGCGGGTCAGGAAGCCGGCCTCCTCCATCGCGGAGTCGCCGCCGCCGACGACGGCAATCTTTTTCCCGCGGAAAAAGAATCCATCGCAGGTAGCACAGGTGCTCACGCCGCGTCCGACGTTCTCCTGTTCACCCGGAATACCGAGATAGCGGGCCGAAGCGCCAGTCGAAATGATGACGGTTTCGGCCTGGTAGGTTTGACCGCCGTCCACCTTTAACGTAAAAGGACGTTTGGAGAAATCGACCTCCTCCACCCAGCCGCTGGTGAATTCGGCTCCAAACCGTTCCGCCTGCTTGCGCATATTGTCCATCAGATCGGGACCGAGAATTCCTTCCGGGAAACCCGGGAAGTTCTCGACCTCCGTAGTTGTCGTTAATTGGCCGCCGGGCTGTACGCCTTCAATGACGAGCGGCTTCAAGTTGGCGCGGGCCAGGTAGATGGCCGCAGTTAATCCGGATGGTCCTGTTCCGATGATAATCGATTTATACATCTCATTACCTCCTCGGCATTTCAATTGAAAGGCTGCCGCTTTCTTCTTTAGAAAAACGTGTACCTTCTATTTATTAACCCGAAGGGAACATTGCATTCATTTTTTCCTTGATTCCGCACACTTCATCAAGCCGTTTGGTGCAGCGGCTGGCCGTTGATACCGAAATGCCATACCGCTTCGCTACCTCCTCAAACGTCACATGGCGCCGATGCAGCTTGGCCGTCACATACTCCAGCGCAGCGGCCCATCCGCCAAGATGCGAGACCGACGGCACGTCCGGATAAGACCGGGTGATAAATTCCACCCAAAGCGTCTCCACGTCATGAAGCTGCAGCAAATTATAACGTTTCACCATCCGCCGTTTCGCTTCATCCAGCACCGCCTGCCATTCCGGCTTCCAGACCGGAAGTCTGGCCGAGACAAAACCCGGGTCCACCGTCTCCGTTTTGCCTTCCAGCACAATCGGCAGCGGTTCGTTGACGCCCAGGCTGCGGAGCGCAAACAGCGCGATGTCCTTGAGATATTTCTCTTCCTCAGGTTCCATCAGGAAAGCGCGAAGCGCTTCCTGGACTTCACTGTCGGCGATCTGGCTGAAAGCTTCAATCACCTGAAGTTTCGTACGGGCATCGCCGTGGCGCAGCCCCCAGAAGAACGAAGAGCGGATCAGCGGATCCTGCTTCATTTGATCCGGGATGCCTTCTCCCCATTTCTGCCATTTGCGAAGCTGCTCCTCAAACGGCAGCCCGTATTGGTAGCTGATCCGGTCAGGCCTTGCGGCAGCCGGCAGGCTTTCGCCTTCCCCAGCCTCCGCCTGGCTGTATTCCTCCAGGCGAGCCAGATAGAAGCCGGGCACCTCCGATTCCGGGTCCCGCTTGGCGGCCTGCTTCCAAAGCGCCTTCGCTTCTTGATAACGGCCGATATTAAAGGCTGCAACCGCCGCATAGTGGAACAAGCAGGGATCGAAATTGACCTCATCGTCTCTTAACAGCCGTTTGAAATGACCGTAAGCCGCTTCATGGCGGCCCAAAATTCCCATAGTGGTCGCCAGCTTGAATACATGCTCCTGGTGAAAGGGAACAATACGTGCAAGCTGCTCTGCCAGCCGCTGCAGCGTCTCCGGGTCTCCATCATGCTGAATGAAGACCGCCAGATTGCAAAGGCCGTGCAGGTTGCCGGGATCCCGGCTCAGCACATCTTCAATCGCGGCCATGGCTTCACCGAACATCCCCATATAGTAATAGCCAAGCGCAAGGTTGTTCCGGGCCGCCAGGAAATCGGGCTGCTCTTCCAGGAGCTTCTCCAGCAGCTTAACTGCAGCCTTGAACTCGCCGCGCTCCAGCATGCTGCGAGCCTGGTCATGCTCTGCCGTTCCCTGAAGCGAGCGAATCGGACCGACCTTCGTCGGCCGGTTCAGCTCATATTTCAGCAGCTCCATCATTTCCTCCGCTTCGGCCAGAAACTGCCCGTCCGGGTCCTTCTCCAAATAAGTCACAAGCGCTTCCTCGGCCTCTTCGAACCGATCCATATTGGCATAATTATTCGCCATGTAGAAATAACATTCCGTCATTGTATCGTCTACTTCGGTTAAAACGTGCGAGAGCACCTCGTTCGAACCCTCGTAGTCCCCGGTCTCTGACAAAATGCCAGCCATATTGCAATGATTAACCGGATTGTCCGGCTCATATTCCACAGCTTTGCGAAAATATTTCAATGCCTTGTCGTACCGCAAGCGTTCCAATGCTGAAACAGCTCTCTCGAAGAAAAAGTTAGCGTCCATACGGACCGGCACAAGGTTACCGGATGTTCTGGATTTGTTCCCACCGGTCCTGCTTTCTTCCGTCAATCAAGGCACCTCCTTAAAAATGTTTCCATTCTTCCTCCCAGTATACCACAAGGCCCCGGCAACCTCCTACCGGGAACTATGTCCTGCAAGGCCTGTCCAGTATTAGGTTTGCAGGAAGCTTTATATATCCTTTTAAGCCGAAGCAGAGAGGAATAAACTTTAAATAGCCGCTTTGAATAGCCGCTATAAATAGTCCTTGAGAGAAACTCCAAATAAGACAAGGCAGGAAGAGAATGAACTCCCCCTGCCTTGTCCAGCTTTTTTTCAAATCTGATTTGTTCAATATACTTGTCAAAGACTTTCAGGACGTAAGCAGCGATTTGCCAGGCTGCCCTTTTAAATGCCCCGGTTCCGGAACATTGTGGCAATGGACCCGCCTTCCATAATGTAACGGATCGCCCGGGAGAACAGCGGAGCTACGCTGAGCATATGCAGCCTAGGGATAAGCAGCTCCTCAGCCGCAAGCTCGATCGAGTCCGTAATGACGACTTCCCGGATGTTCGGATGATCCAGCCGCGCCAGCCCCTTATCCGAGAACAAGCCGTGCGTGGCGCATACAATAGCGTCTCCCGCTCCCCGCTCCTTCAGCCCTTCCACCACCTGCAGAATCGTGGAGCCGGTATCGATCAGGTCTTCGATAATAATCGGGGTCCGGCCCTCCACGTCTCCAATGACGTGAGTAATGACAGATTGATTATGAGCCGGGCGTTTCTTGATCATGATTGCAAAAGGAGAGTCCATGCCGCTGGCCAGCTTCTCGGCCATGGAGGCTCTTCCCGCGTCCGGGGAGACGATGACCGGATTCTGGATATTTTTTGAAAGCAAATATTCAGTCATCAGATCAAGCGCCGTCAGATGGTCCACGGGGATGTTAAAGAACCCCTGAATGGCGGGGGCATGCAGATCAAGCGTGACCACCCGGCTTGCGCCAGCGGTCGTCAGAACGTCGGCAACCATTTTTGCGGAGATCGGCTCGCGGGGCGCTGACTTCCTTTCCTGCCGGGCATATCCGTAATAAGGCAATACAATTGTAATGGTATGGGCGGAAGCCCGCTTGGCCGCATCAATCATGACGAGCAGCTCGACAAACAATTCATTGATCGGATGCGACAGCGACTGCACCAGGAACACATCGCAGTTCCGAATGCTCTCCTCATAGTGGACATATACTTCCCCGCTTTTGAATCGCGAGATTTCGATCTTTCCGGGTTCTACACCGAGCTGCTTGCATATCGTGGCGGTAAGCGCTTTATTCGACGATCCTGAGAAAATGCGCATTTTGGACTGCTGCATAGCGCCCTTCCAGCTCCTTCATCCTGAATTCGTAACCGTAACTCTCATATCTTAATTATATAAGGTCAGCCCTCTATTTCCAAAGGGATCATTTGCCTAACTCTTCCCTCGAAGACGGCCAGCTCCCGAAATCCAACCTCATAGAGCAAAGCCCGGGCCAGATCCAGGTGCTCGGACAGCTTCCTAGGGTCATGCGCATCGGAGCCAAGCGTCAGCGGAATGCCCAGACGGCAGGCCTCCTCCAGCATCCGGCGGCTCGGGAACATTTCCTCGCATGCCTTGGACAAACCCGATGCGTTCAGCTCCATAACCATACCGGCCTGCTGTACAGCACGCAGCGCTTTGTTCTCCAGCTCTTCAACCTCCTGCTGACGGGAGCGGTCCGGTCGATAAGCGAATCTCTTGATCACGTCGAGATGGCCGGCAATATCATAGAATCCGGTACCCGCCGCTTTGACAACCGCCTCGTAATACTGCTCATAGACGGCAAAAATATCTTTCCCTTCCCAATTATGAGTCTGACGGAAGTCCGAAATGTCCCATGTCCCGAGAAAATGTACGGAACCGATCACATAATCCCAGGGATAGGCCTGCAGGATCGTCTGAATCTCTTGTTCCCAGCCTTCGATGTAGTCGGCTTCAAGCCCGACCCGGACTTCGATTTGCCCTTTGTATTTCTCCTTCAGCCGGAAGCATTCTTCAACATAAGCTGGAAGCTCTGCCATCGGCATGGCCATTTCCGGATAATATTCTTCGGGCTTCACGTGCAGCAGGGGCATATGATCGGACAGGCCGATATGTGAAAGGCCAATTTCAATGCCCCGCTTCACGTAGTCTTCCAGACTGCCTACCGCATGGCCGCAGCGTTCATGGTGCGTATGGTAATCAATCAGCATCCTGCTTTCCCTCTCTCCAATATGGTTAAAGGGCGCCCATGAGAGACGCCCCTGTTTCCACTTCCTATTAGTCCCTGCGTGGTCTTTCGTGACGCAGCGCCAGCTCGCCCAGCACATCGTCCAGCGGAAGCCGGCGTTCTCTCAGCAGCACCAGAAGGTGATAGATCAGATCGCTGACCTCCATGCGAAGCTCATCGTTGTCCCAGTTCTTCGCGGCGATGATGGATTCGGCCGTTTCTTCGCCGACCTTTTTCAGGATTTTATCCAAACCTTTCTCGAACAGATAAGTCGTGTAGGTTCCTTCCGGCCGTTCGATGTCCCGCTGGGCAATCACGCGCTCAAGCTCATTCAGCACCGCAAAGCGGGCCAACTCTCCTGCTGGCGCGCCAGAGAAGGCGGCATTTTCGTCAGCCGCTGGCGCCATAGCCGCTGTTGCTGTGGTAGCCGAATTCAAGCTGCCGGAACTTTCGGTACTATCGGTATTGTCGCTGCTTCCGTTGCTGCTGTTCTGAAATTCAGCCGTCCGGTCCACCGCCACCTCGAAGAAGCAGCTTTCAGCCCCCGTATGGCAGGCCGGGCCTTTCCGGTTCACCAGCACGAGAACAGCATCCCCGTCGCAGTCGTATTTCAGCTGCACCACCTGTTGGGTGTTGCCCGACGTGGCTCCTTTGTGCCAAAGCTCCTGCCGGGAACGGCTCCAGAACCAGGTCTCGCCCGTTTTCAGCGTTTTGCCCAATGACTCGCGGTTCATATAAGCCAGAGTCAGCACCTCAAGCGTGGAGGCATCCTGCACGATGGCCGCTACCAGGCCTTGACCGTCCCATTTAATCTTTTGTTCCAGCTGCTCAAGCGTACTCATCGTATTTCTACCCCTTTGCTCTTCAAGTCCTGTTTCAATTCCGGAATGCCCAGCTCTTTATAGTGAAAAATCGTTGCCGCCAGCGCCGCATCCGCACGGCCTTCGGCAAACACGTCATAGAAATGCTCCTGCCGGCCAGCGCCGCCGGATGCAATGATCGGGATACTGAGCAGATCGGAGGCCGCCCGGGTCAGCGGCAGATCAAAGCCGTCTTTCGTGCCGTCCGCGTCCATGCTGGTCAGCAGAATCTCGCCGGCCCCGCGCTCCTGCGCTTCCTTCAGCCAGTCCAGCGCCTTGATGCCGGCGGCTTTCCGGCCGCCGTGCGTGTACACCTCCCAGGTTCCCCATTCCTCGTTGTATTTGGCGTCTACCGCCACCACGATGCACTGGGAACCAAACCTTTGGGCTCCGTCCGAGATCAGCTGCGGATTCAGCACCGCCGCCGTGTTGATGCCGATCTTATCGGCACCCGCCCGCAAAATCCGCTTCATATCGTCCACCTGCGAAATACCCCCGCCAACCGTAAACGGGATGGAAATTTCCCCGGCAGTCCGTCTGACTACATCCACCATGGTAGCCCGGCCTTCCGCCGACGCGGAGATGTCCAGAAAAACCAGCTCATCCGCCCCTTCGCGGTCATACAAAGCCGCAAGCTCCACCGGATCTCCGGCATCACGCAGATTGACGAAATTTACGCCTTTGACCACACGGCCGTCTTTGACGTCCAGGCAAGGCACGATCCGTTTTGCCAGCATGCCGCTCTCCCCTTTCTCTTTATCTTCTCTGTATTTGTAAAAATCTGTACGCCTCTTCTTCCCTTCGCCTGACTATTGGGCTGCCTTAACCGCCTCAATCGCCTTCGCCAGCTCAATGCTGCCGGTGTACAGCGCTTTGCCCACAATAGCCCCGCCAACACCCTGCTCGGCGTAAGCTGCCAGCTTCTCCAGATCCTGCTGCGAGGTCACACCGCCTGAAGCGATCACCGTTTTGCCGGTCGCCCGGGCCAGCGCCACGATGGCTTCCGTATTCGGTCCCTGCATCATGCCGTCGCGGGAGATATCGGTGAAAATAAACGTCTCCGCGCCTTTGGCCGCCAGCTCCTTGGCCAGCTCCTCCGCCTTCACTTCCGTCGTCTCCAGCCAGCCGCGCGTGGCTACCAAACCGTTGCGCGCATCCAGGCCGATCGCAATTTTGCTGCCGTATTTGGACAAAACCTCTTCCGTAAATGCCCGGTCCTCAATCGCAGCTGTTCCCAAAATTACACGGCTGACGCCGAGTCCGAACAGCAGCTCTACATCCGCGAGCGTCCGCAGGCCGCCGCCTACCTGAACAGGCACCTTTACCCCGCGGGCAATTTCGCCAATCATCTCGTGGTTCACCGGATGACCGGCTTTGGCGCCATCCAGATCGACCAGATGAATAAAAGCGCCGCCCTGCTGCTCCCACATGCGGGCCGCCTCCACCGGGCTGTCATGGTACACCGTCTCCTGGCCGTAATCCCCTTGAACCAGCCTGACGCATTTCCCGCCCCGGATATCAATCGCCGGGTATATAGTAAATGAAGACATTCTCCTCGTCCTTTCTATGAAAAAGCTAGTCCTATGATTTTCCCGCCGCCAGGCGCAGGAAATTGTCCAGCAGCTGCATGCCCAGCTGCCCGCTCTTCTCGGGATGGAACTGCATCCCGAACACATTGCCGTGACCGACGATCGCGGTCACGGGCCGCCCGTAATCGGTGACCGCGATCAGGTCACCGGGCCGCTCCGCCAGCGCGTGATAGGAGTGCACGAAGTACACGTGCCCTTCCGCGAGGCCGCGGAGCAGCGGGCTGTCCGGCTGCCGGAACTCCAGCCGGTTCCAGCCCATGTGCGGCACCTTCAACGTGCCGCCTTCAAACCGCACCACCCGGCCGGGCAGCAGCCCAAGGCCGGCGTGTGTGCCGTGCTCTTCTCCTTCGTCGAAGAGCAGCTGCATGCCGAGGCAAATGCCGAGCAGCGGTGTCCCGCTCTCTGCAGCCTGCCTCGTCACAGCGTCCAGTCCGCTCGATCGCAAATGCTCCATCGCGTCCCCGAAAGCGCCGACGCCCGGCAGCAGTACGCCGTCCGCGCTCAAGATCACCTCAGGGTCGGCGGTTACCACGCCTTCGCCGCCCAGGCGCTCGATCGCCTTGCTGACGCTGTGCAGGTTGCCGAGGCCGTAATCGACGATTGCAATGGCCATGCTTACAGCACCCCTTTCGTCGATGGAACCCCCGTTACACGCGGATCGATCGAAGTCGCTTCATCCAAAGCGCGGCCCAGGGCCTTAAATACCGCCTCGATCATATGGTGTGTGTTCTGGCCGTAATGCACGATCACATGAAGCGTAATCCGGGCCTCCAGCGCCAGCTTCCACAGAAACTCATGCACCAGCTCCGTATCAAACGTGCCTACCCGGGCGGAAGGATAAGAGGCGCGGTATTCAAAGTGCGGACGGTTGCTGACGTCAATCACTACCTGAGCCAGCGCTTCGTCCATCGGTATAAACACGCTGGCGTAACGTTTGATGCCTTTTTTATCGCCAAGGGCTTCACGCAGGGTTTGACCCAGGCAGATGCCGATATCTTCGACCGTATGGTGGTCGTCAATGTCCACGTCGCCTTTGGCTTTAACAGTCAGGTCAAACTGCCCGTGTTTCGTGAACAGGTCCAGCATGTGGTTCAGGAACGGCACGTCCGTTTCAATGACCGCCTGCCCTGTCCCGTCCACACCAAACTTCAGCTGAATATCCGTTTCATTTGTTTTGCGGCTGATACCGGCAGTTCTTGTATGTTCTTTGGATTCGCCTGCTCCAATTGCTCCATCCATCTCCATCAGCATAACTGGTCTCCCTCTCCTTCTGTTTCTGCTTTCACCCGGATTTCAATCGCCCGGGCATGCCCTTCCAGCCCTTCCTTGCGGGCCAGCTCCATAATGTCGCCCGCCGCGCCGAGCAGCGCTTCCTTGCTATAATAAATCAAACTCGATTTCTTAATAAAATCGTCCACGTCCACCGGCGAGGAGAACCGCGCCGTTCCGTTCGTCGGAATGATATGGTTCGGTCCGGCCAAATAATCCCCGACCGGCTCCGAGCTGTACGGTCCCAGGAAAATCGCCCCCGCGTTCTCGACCAGCCCGAGATAATTCAATGGGTTCTCGACCAGCAGCTCAAAATGCTCCGGCGCAAGCCGGTTAATGATGCCGATGCCTGCTTCGATGGAATCGACCAGCAGGATCGCTCCATAATCGCGAATGGATGCTCCGGCAATGTCCTTGCGCGGCAGCTCCGCCAGCTGGCGCTCCACCTCAGCAGCACATCGCTCCGCAAATTCGCGCGAAGGCGTCACCAGAATCGCCGAAGCCATCTCGTCATGCTCCGCCTGGGACAGTAGATCCGCCGCCACATAAGCGGGATTGGCATGCTCATCGGCCAGCACGGCGATTTCGCTTGGCCCGGCGATGCTGTCGATATCGACCACGCCGTAAACCTCGCGTTTGGCCAGCGCGACGTAAATGTTGCCCGGTCCGCAGATTTTATCGACCGGAGCGATCGTCTCCGTGCCGTAAGCCAAAGCGGCGATTGCCTGAGCGCCGCCAACCCGGTAGATTTCGTGCACGCCGGCTTCGGCCGCGGCCACCAGGATGTAAGGGTTGACGCCTTCCTTGCCGCCGGTTGCCGGAGGAGTGACCATGACGATCTCCGGCACCCCGGCCACCTGGGCGGGGATGACGTTCATCAGTACGGAAGATGGATAAGCGGCTTTGCCGCCCGGAACATATACGCCCACCCGCTTCAGCGGCCGGATAATCTGGCCAAGCAGGCTGCCGTCCGGCTGAAGATCCATCCAGGAGTTGCGCTTCTGTCTCTGATGGAAAGCGCGGATGTTCGCTGCCGCCGCCTGGATCGACTTGACGAAGGATGGCTCCACTTGACCGTAAGCGGCTTTGAGCTCGGCTTGCGTGACCCGGAGCTGATCAGCCTCCAGCCGCGTCCCGTCAAACTGCTCCGTAAAGCGAAGCAGCGCGGCATCGCCTTCCTTTTTAATCTGCTGCACGATTTCCTTCACCGCTTCATTCTGCTGCGGCGATCCGTATTCAACCTCCCGCTCAAGCTTGAACTCGGCACTGGATAAGATTTTCATATGTTCTCCCCCTCATACGCTCCCAAAACTAAACCTGCCCTGAGTATCTATCTATCCTGATTCTCCTTCGTCTCCAGCCTGCCTGCAGCTTGCAGCCCGTTAAGACTTCTACAGCCCGGCCGGCGAGCCGATTACCTGATACAGCGCATCGCAGAGCGTTTGAATTTCTTTATTTTTTAACCGATAGCTGACCCGGTTAGCTACCAAACGGCTTGTAATTTCAAAAATTTGGCTTTGCTCCACCAGTCCGTTCTCCCGCAGCGTCTGTCCGGTTTCCACCATATCGACAATCCGGTCAGCCAGGCCGATCAGCGGAGCAAGCTCAATGGAGCCGTTCAGCTTAATCACCTCGACCTGCTGCCCTTGTTCGCGGAAATATTGGGAAGCCACGTTCGGGTATTTCGTAGCCACCCGCTGCTGAATGCCCGGCTGCCAGCCCGGCAGACCGATCACCGACATGCGGCAGCGCGCGATGCCCAGATCCAGCAGTTCATAAACGTCGCGGCCTTCTTCCATCAAAACGTCTTTGCCAACGATGCCGATGTCGACGGCCCCGTATTCCACATACGTCGGCACGTCCACCGGCTTCGCCAAAATAAACTCCATATTCGCTTCCGGAATCGGAATGACCAGTTTCCGGCCTTCCTCGCCTTCCGGGGGAACCGGCAAACCGGCGGCCCGGAGAAGCTCAGCCGCTTTGTTGTATATCCGGCCCTTCGGCATCGCCACTCTTAATCGTTCAGACACGTTTAGTTCCTCCATTTCAACAACTTGCTGTTATAGTCATCGGATCATCCTTGTTCAACCGGCTTGCGGTTTATCCCCGTTCACTCACTAGCGAAACAAACGTATAGACCGCCTGGTACCGGTCCGCCTCTGGCAAGTCCGTTCCGGAGGGTGCCTTGCGGCCTGTCTCCAGGGGGGCGGATGCCTCCTCAACCAGGCTGGTAACCACCGGCTTGCCTTCGCTGCGAAGACGCCGGGCTTCCGCAAGTCCTTCTTTGCGATGCTCGCAGTCATATTGAATCAGAATCGGCAGCTCTCCGTGCTCCTGATCCAGCCCCCCGACGAGGTCAAGAATCCGGTTCGTTTTGAGCGAGAAGCCGGTGGCCGGCACGGAACGCCCGAAACCCTTGAGCAAATTATCATAACGGCCGCCGCTGCAGACCGGGAATCCCAGGTCCGCTGCATAGCCTTCAAAAGTCATTCCCGTGTAATACGTGAAATCCCCGATCATGGTCAGATCGATCAGGACATGCTCGGAGACGCCGTACGCCTCCAGCACTTCCCAGATTTTGCACAGATGGTCCAGCGATCGTTTGGCCAGCTCATGGCCGCTCAGCTCCAAGGCCTGCTGGCAGATCTCCATCCCGCCGCGCAGCCGCAGCAGCCCGCTCATGCCTTCCTTCTGAGCTTCGGTCAGCTGCATCTTTTTTACCGTTTCCCGGAACCCGACGTGATCCCGTCCAAGCAGGTAGCCCTTCAGTTCCTCCTGCTCTTCCTTCCGGCCGGGCAGAACCTCTTCGAGCAATCCATTAAGGAAGCCGACATGGCCCATTGCAATCTTAAACGATTGAACCCCAGCCGCCTGCAAAGAGGCAATGGCCAGTGCCAGAACCTCGGCATCCGCGTCCGGGGAACCTTCTCCGACAAGTTCGACGCCGGTCTGGTAGAACTCTGCATCACGTCCCGCCTCCTCTGAGATGGCGCGGAACACGTTGGCGTGATAAGACAAACGGAGCGGCAGCGGTTCATCCTTCAGCAGGGAAGACACCACCCGGGCCACCGGCGCTGTCATTTCCGAGCGCAACACCAGGGCCTGGCCGCGGTTATTCAGCAGTTTATACAGCTTCTGATCGGAGGTCGAACTCGCTACTCCAACCGTATCGTAATATTCCAGAGTAGGGGTCATAATTTGCTGGTACCCCCAGCGGTTCATGCAGTCCAGCACCTGGCGTTCAATTCTGCGAAGCCTGGAAACGGCCAGAGGCAAATAATCGCGTACGCCTGCCGGTTTCTCGAAGTTCTTCGGCTTACTCATCTTTCCGTCACCTCATCCTTGATCCTTGAAATGTCTGTCATCAGCTTCTCTATTTCAACAGCAAGGGCACTGCCCTGCAGTGATCGTCCACAAAACCTTTACTATGGTAAAGTGTTAACAAAGTAAAGGATACTGTTATCCTACCATGTGAGGTATTAACCGTCAATTCCTTGAATATGTTTTTGTTCACACCGGATGGACAAGCCTTCCTTTCGATGACAGGTAGTCCACTTTTATTGTCAAATTGTTACGCAGGTATACTTAATGGACTAATCACTTATACTGCAGCGGATTTTTCTTTCTGCTTCAGCAGCTCGAGTCTCGACTTTCGTGAATCGCCAGGCCGGCTGCCAAGCAGAAAAGGCGCTCCAGGGATCCAACGGAATGTGAAGGCCGCTACTCCCCAGGCCAGGAACAGACTAACCGGTACCCCCGCCCAAACCCAGACCAGGTAGGGAATCGATGCCGGATTCAGCGTATAACGGAATCTCCGGTAGATCAGCAGGAAGATCGGATGCAGCAAATAAATCGCGAACGATAGGGCCCCTAACCTGGACAGAAAGGACAAAACCGCCAAAGAGGCCTTCCGGTAAACCCAAAACGAAACCTGCAGCAGGACAAAAGCCGATAGAAACGTATGTATGTTCCAAAGCGCCTCATACCATAAGGAGTTGACCCATTTTCCATAGGCACGGCCATTATGATAAAGCTGAACGTGGACAAGGGCCGCTGTCAGCCAGCCGATCCATAAAGCGGCGGTAAGTCCTTTTTGACGTGAGGTCTGCTGCCGGTAGGCACGGGTGAGCCATCCTTTTATGTAATCAAAGTAATAAGCTAGAAATGCCCCCAGCAAATAATAGGACATATAAGTCGGCGCATAGCTGGCTTTGTTTACTAATTGGAGGTCATATTTATTCCATACCGCGAAACCCCATTGGATCAGAAATCCGGCCGGGAGCGCCCAGGCGATCAGGCGGGGGAACTTTTGAAACAGAAGCAGGAACAAAGGAAACATCAGATAGAACTGTAAGTTGATGAAGACGAAGTACAGGTGGGTATACGCCGTACCCGTGGCCAGATCCTGAGCCAGCCAAATCAGGTGGGAGCTGACATGAACATTCGGATTAAAAAAGCTCTCCGCCCCGCTGTACATATGTACTACGATGTAATAGCACAACGAAGCAGCCGTATAGGGGACAAGTATGTAAAGGAGTCTTCGCTTGTAAAAGCGGGCCATCAGCTCTTTGCCGGCCGGTCTGCCTAAATAGTTGTAGAACAAAACAAAGCTGCTCAGAAAGATGAAGCACGGGGTTCCGAATTTAAAGAAGATATTGACCAGGTTGAACCAGTAATAATAGGGGGAATCGACGGCTTGTACGCCTGCGGCATAGGAAGTGGCATGAACGTGAATCACGCCAAGGATAGCAAAAGCCCGGAAGAGATCGAGCTCGGGAAGCCTTTCTTTTTTCGCTGGGTCTTTCACAAGCATCTACTCCAATCTTTGGGATGGGTTCAATACAAGCGGCAACTTTGCGGTCTAATTTAGCGTTTATGTAACTATTTTACATGATTTAAAACGATTTTCCTTCCCTAGCGGTCTTATTTATAGAATTAGATTTCAGACTTACAGATTTAAAGGTTGGCCAAAGAGAGGGGGACATACGAAGCGTGCAGGACAACGAGTGGGCTGCAGCCGCCTGTTCGGGGGATGAGGAAGCCTTTAATCGGCTAATGACTTTGTACAGGCGCAGATTATACGGAATTGCCTACAGCTATGTAGGGAACGAAAATGACGCCTTGGAGGTGCTGCAGGAAGCCATCTGCCGGGCCTGGATCACGGTTCCTTTTTATAAAGGAGCCACTATCGAAAGTCCTATTACCGCTGTGTGGAAAGAGAAGAATTAAACAAAGGCAGGATGACGGCGGGCATTTAAGCCCTCCACTATCCTGCCTTTCTCTTTTTGGCTTGACGCTTAGCCTAAACTCACGGCCTCAGCTTTTCCCTGCCTTGATCACCTGCAGCGGATTCCCGCCCACAAACGCCCCGGGCGCTACATCGGTATGGACGACCGACCCCGCAGCCACTACGGCCCCGTCGCCGATCGTTACCCCGGCCAGGATGGTCGAATTGGCTCCTATCATTACTTCGCTGCCTATTCGCACCTCGCCAAGCCGGTATTCCTTAATCAGATACTCATGCGCCAGAATAGTCGTGTTGTAGCCGATAACGCTGTTGTCGCCAATGGTGATTTTCTCAGGGAAAAACACATCCACCATCACCATCAGCCCAAACGCCGTCTGCTTGCCGATCCGCATGCCCAGCACATGCCGGTAGATCCAATTTTTCAGCGGAAGAATTGGACAATACCGGGCAAATTGAATGAATATGAAATTGCGAATGCCTTTCCATGGACTGACGGTCCGGTAGAGCTGCCACAATGCATTAGGGCCCTCCACCGGATGACGCTCCAGCTTCCTCACTAGGCCTCGGACTCCATTCCCACAAGTTGATACAGATCCCGCATGTCATTCAGGATGTAATGCGGCCCGTATTCCAGCAGTTTTTCTTTGCCTTTCAGCGACCAGGCCACTCCCGCAGCCTGCACGCCGGCAGCCAGCGCCGACTGAATGTCGGCCGGACTGTCGCCGACCATCAGCGTAGTCGCCGGATTGGCTCCCAGCCGTTCTACAGCCGTCAAGACAGGCTGCGGGTCGGGTTTGGGATGCTCCACGTCTTCGAGTGTGACGATGGTGGACAGATATTTTTTCATACCGAACATCTCCAGCACCCGGTCCGTAGAGAACTTAACCTTCGTCGTCACCACGCCGAGCGTATAGCCCTGCTCATGCAGTTTGGCCATCACTTCGTCCACATGGGGGAATTCCTGAATCAGCGCATCATGGTGAATAGCCTGATAAGCTCGGTAATCCTTGACCATCAATTCTACATCCGTCATCCCTGTAAAAGCCTGGAGCTGCTGCTCCAGCGTCTGTCCCATGAAAGGAATGATCTTCTCGCGGGCGTAACCTGGCTGTCCCTGTTTCTCCATGATGTGCTGAAAACATTTGATGATTAATTCATTGGTATTTACAATAGTTCCATCCAGATCAAACAGTATGGTTTCTATTTTACTCATATCCTACTCCTATTCTAATCCTCTTTACGCTCTATCTCTGTTATCTCCTTATCTTCGGAGGATGATGTTTCGTTGCCGTCCACAGCCGGCGCAGCAGGGACTGTTGCTGCTTCTGTACGCGGAGCGGAAGCTTCCGCAACAAAAGCATCCTGCTTCGATTGTTTCGTTGAAACAATCGGATCCGAATAACGTGCAGGCCGAGGCTTCATATTCCGTCTCCAAACAATCAGCACCACCGCAACTACAACAAACAGAATCGCCAGCAGCTGCGAAATCCGTACGTTTCCGTACATCGGATCAAGGGCGCCGTGCTCAAATCCAAACCATTCCATCGGTTTCCACAAGCCGTTAACAAAAGCCGCCAAAGCATCGGAGCCTTGGAACGCCAGGCTGTCCGTACGCAGCCCTTCGATGAAGAAACGGCCAATCGAATACCAAATGAAATAGCTGAAGAACAATTCTCCGGCACGCAAGAATTTCTGTCTGCGAAGCACCAGCAAAATAATCAGGCCCACCAAATTCCAAAGCGATTCGTACAAGAAGGTCGGATGATGATATACACCATTTACATTCATTTGATTCACAATAAAGGCCGGAAGATGCAGATGATCTCGCAAAAAGGTTTCCGTAGTCGGCCCGCCATAGGCCTCCTGGTTCACAAAGTTCCCCCAACGGCCAATCATTTGGCCAACAATCAGAGAAGGAGCACAAATGTCGACGATTCTCCAGAAATTATAACCTTTATAACGGACGAAGAAAATCGCGCAAATAATCGCGCCGATCAAAGCTCCGTAAATCGCAATCCCGCCGTTCCAAATCTTGAAGACATCCCAGAGATTATTTTTGTAGTCATCCCACATAAACGCCACAAAATAAATCCGTGCGGCGATAATCGCCGAAGGAACGCCGAACAACAGCAAGTCCATAAAGAAGTCCTGCGGAATGCCAAAACGCCGGCCTTCATAAATGGCCATAAGGAGCCCCAGCAGGGCTCCGGCGCCGATAATCAGACCGTACCAGTGCACTTCCAATGAGCCGATCGAGAAAGCGATCGGGTTGAGCAGCAAAGTCTTCACTTGTTCACACTCCTAATCCAAATCATCGATATCTTCTGCAATGGTCTCGGTCAGTTTCGCTGTAAATTGAAGCGCTGCGTTGTAGCCCATCCGCTTCAGGCGGTAGTTCATCGCCGCCACCTCGATAATAACTGCCAAGTTCCGGCCTGGACGAACCGGAATCGTGACGAGTGGAACATCCGTATCAATAATCCGCGTCGTTTCCTCATCCAGCCCAAGACGGTCATACTGCTTCTCCTGCTGCCAGGCCTCAAGACGGACAACCAGCGTAATCCGT
Organism: Paenibacillus yonginensis; assembly: GCF_001685395.1. Lineage (NCBI taxonomy): Bacteria > Bacillati > Bacillota > Bacilli > Caryophanales > Paenibacillaceae > Paenibacillus > Paenibacillus yonginensis. Next base: position 4,023,007 of record NZ_CP014167.1, read on the forward strand.
TTGTTGTTGCGGATCGCTCCTGCCCCAAACAAGGTCATCACGTTGATAATGCCTACCCCGCGAATCTCCAGCAGATGACGAATGAGTTCTGGCGCTGTACCGTGAAGCTGATTGTCCGACGTCTGGCGAATTTCAACCGCATCGTCCGCAATCAGCCTGTGTCCACGTTTGACAAGCTCCAGCGCGGTTTCACTTTTCCCGATGCCACTGCTGCCTGTAATGAGCATGCCCACACCATATACGTCCACCAGGACGCCGTGGATCGTTGCGGTCGGCGCCAGCTTGCTCTCCAGAAAGCCAGTAATGCGGCTGGATAAAATGGTAGTAGCCAACGAGCTTCGCAGCACAGGCAGTTGATTTGCTGAGCTTGCCTGGACAAGCTCCTCAGGCACCTCGAGACCACGCGTCACAATAATGCAGGGGGTCTCTTCGCTTTGACACAAACGTTCGATTCGCTCCTTGCGCTCGTTCGCCGGCAGCATACCTATAAAGTGAAGTTCCGTTTTACCGAGGATTTGCACCCGCTCAAGCGGATGATATTCAAAATAACCCGCCATCTCCAAACCGGGGCGATACAAGTCATCCACGGTGATGGTCCGCTTCAGGCCTTGTTCTCCGGATATAACCTCAAGCCCAAACTGGTTGACTAGCTCCGATACTTTTACCTTTTTAGCCATGACTGTTCTCCTTTATCCCCCAACTACTCGGGCGTACTTCAACACATTCCTTCTCCCATCGTAATGGAAAATGAAGTCTAAATCAATTGTATGCTGCACGCTTCCATTTTTTATCCTGGCACCCCAAATGTTAAAAAGCCGCCCAGGAGGGCGGCTTTTCTTACTTGTTCAGCTGAGCTTGAACTTAATGACAGCTTGTTATTAGCTGAAGAAAATGTTCAATTCAGTTTCTTTATCGAAGATATGAACTTTATTCATGTCGATCGCGAGTTTCACGTTTTCGCCTTCGCGAGTTGTGGAACGTCCGTCTACGCGTGCAATAATTGTGTCATTGCCGGCGCCGCTCAGGTAAAGCAGCATTTCGTGACCAAGGTTCTCAGTAACGTCTACACGGCCTGTGAATACAGTGTTTGGAGAAGCTTCCATGAATACTGGCTCTTCGTGAATGTCCTCAGGACGAACGCCCAGGATCACTTCTTTACCAATGTAGCCGCCTTGTTTCAGGATGCCCGCTTTGCCTTGAGAAACTTCCAGCTTCAGGCCTGGAGCCGTGAAAGTAGTAGTACCTCCTTGCTCAGTCAAAGTACCGTTAACAAAGTTCATTGTCGGGGAACCGATGAAACCTGCAACGAAGATGTTCGTTGGCTGGTTGTAAAGCTCTTCCGGAGAAGCCGCTTGTTGGATGATACCGTCTTTCATAACGACGATACGATCGCCCATTGTCATGGCTTCGATCTGGTCATGCGTTACGTAGATACAAGTAGTTTCCAAACGTTTAACCAGTTTAGTGATTTCGGCGCGCATTTGACCACGAAGTTTAGCATCCAAGTTGGACAAAGGTTCGTCCATCAGGAAGACTTGCGGGTTACGCACGATAGCGCGGCCCAAGGCCACACGTTGACGTTGACCACCGGAGAGAGCTTTTGGTTTGCGATCCAGCAAATGCTCGATGTCGAGGATTTTTGCGGCTTCGCGTACACGTTGGTCGATTTCTTCTTTTTTCGTTTTGCGAAGTTTCAAACCAAAGGCCATGTTTTGATATACGTTCATGTGAGGGTACAAGGCATAGGATTGGAATACCATTGCGATGTCACGGTCTTTAGGAGCTACGTCGTTCACGACACGGTCACCGATGTACAGTTTACCTTCACTGATTTCTTCCAGACCTGCGATCATGCGCAGCGTTGTGGACTTACCGCAACCGGAAGGACCAACCAGAACCAAAAACTCCTTATCGGCAATATCAAGATTGACGTCTTTAACCGTTGCTTTGTCGGAACCTGCATATTTCTTGTAAATGTGCTCTAAACGTACACCAGCCATCGTCATTTCCCCCTAAAAATTAATTTGAAGTATGATAAAATAAATTTTGAAATCGTATACATTTCACACTTTTATATTAACCGATTCAGCACCTGCCTGCCATACACAAACTGCACAAAAAACCTATTTTCTTTTCGTGACTTTATACAATAATAACGTCAGCTTCACTAAAACGGCGTCTTTAAAGCTTCGAACGTCCAGTCCGGTCTCCTGTTTAATCTTGTCCATCCGGTATAAAAGCGTGTTCCGGTGGATATAAAGCCGCTTGGCCGTCTCGCTTACATTGCAGTCCAGCAGAAAAAAGGTTTCGAGCGTCGACAGCGTCTCCGGATCGTTAAAGATGCCCATGGCAATATCGGTACGAGCCATAAACTGCTTGCGCTGCTTGTCCGGAATGCTGTAGACAAGCCGCTCCAGATAGAAATTCCAGGGCAAATGAATCTGCTCGGATACATGGAACATTTTCCCGAGGATCAAGGTTTCACGGAGCAGTTCCGTTACTTCCACCAGGCTCTGTTCAGGTATTACCGGCTGGGCCACGGATATGTGAAAATTCCCGACCCATTCATTTGCAATCAGCTCATAAACCCCTTGACCAAGATCGCCCAGCATCGCGCGTTCTGCCTCACGGCTCTCTTCGCTGACCTGACGGAGATCCTCCAGCTGGCCCTCGCCGACTAAAATCAGCCATTCCTGCTCTTCAACCGGAATCAGCAGCAGATCCGCTCCGAAATAACTCTTCAGCAGCTTGTTCAGCTTCTGATATTGCATATGCGGTTTGGTACGGCTTTCACTGCTAAGCAGAAAAGGGACACTGGCTTCCGACAGCCGCTTTTTTAATACAAACCGGTCCGGAACGATCTCCTGCGGGAGGTCCTCCTTTAATTGGGTACGAAGCCAGGCGCCAAGCTCGAGCACGGCTGCTTCCTCATTATCTTTGTCCGCTTGGGAAGGGCGCACCTGATTGGCCGCCGTCTGCAGAAGCAGTTCGATCAGCTGACTTTCCGAATCCTGAAGACTTGAGGGATCAATTTCCCATACATTCACATAATCCTCACTGAAAGACCAGGGCCAGCAGCACACTCCATCTATAATGAGTGGAAGACCGATCTGCCTGCTTTCGTTCCCACCAAGCTCCAGCCATTTAGGCCAAGGGATGGAATTCTCGCTTAGAGGAGCGTCAATGATTTGTTCGATTCTGTGTCTTAAATCAATCATGTTCATATCGGAATCTCTCCCAGCCTGAATCATTAATCTAAGTTGCTAGTAATGACTTATACCTTAAATCGATTGTAACACATAACCTCAAGCGCCGGAAAACAATCAGAACCACCCGTCCAACGGGTGGTTTGCACTAGGGGTATAACCCCTTGTTGCCAAACTGCGCCTAAAGACGCTAGCCTGACCACAAAGCGTTCAGGCTCAGTGTTATTTGTCTCTTTCACTTACCAGTTAAACTGGTTTTACTTTTTCTTGCTCTTGTTGCTGCTGAATGGATCTTCATACTCTTTTACACTCAGCTTATCCACTGCCTGGTCATGTGCCTCTTGCTCTCGAATGTATTTGGCGACGGTGGCTTCATTTAGCCCCACTGTACTTACGTAGTAGCCTTCCGCCCAGAATTTACGATTCCCATACTTATACTTCAAATTGGCATGCTTCTCAAAGATCATGAGTGCGCTTTTCCCTTTTAAATAGCCCATAAAGGAAGACACCCATATTTTCGGTGGAATCGCCACCAGCATGTGCACATGATCCGGCATCATATGTCCTTCTAATATCTCGACTCCCTTGTATTTACATAGACGCTTCATGATTTCAATTAGATCTCGTCTCACTTGATTGTAGATCTCTTTACGTCTATACTTCGGGGTGAACACAATGTGATACTTACACATCCACTTTGTGTGCGCTAAACTAAAGTTTTTATTTGCCATTTAAGACCATCCTTTCGAATTGAGCCTGAACATCTCAATTTTATCGGGATGGTCTTATTGGTGTAACCCTAGATCCCTCCACCCGCATAGCGGGTGGTTTTATATTTCGCGCGTTTCACGCGCTCAACAGGCTGAAGCCTAAAAACAAAAAGACCGTCAACATAATGTTAACGGTCTTCTGTACAGCGGATGAGCCATGAAGGACTCGAACCTTCGACACCCTGATTAAAAGTCAGGTGCTCTACCAACTGAGCTAATGGCTCTTAAAACTGGTGGAGGCTGATGGATTCGAACCACCGAACTCGTCAGAGAACAGATTTACAGTCTGCTGCGTTTGGCCACTTCGCTAAGCCTCCATGATCACTGGTGCCGGCGAGAGGACTTGAACCCCCAACCTACTGATTACAAGTCAGTTGCTCTACCAGTTGAGCTACACCGGCTTATTCAGTTTTAAATGGTGGCTCGGGACGGAATCGAACCGCCGACACGAGGATTTTCAGTCCTCTGCTCTACCGACTGAGCTACCGAGCCATAATTTTGGTCAAAAAAATAAAGTGGTGGAGTTTGTATCCTTCCCACTTTGCTGTGGAACTATACAATTGATAATAATGGCGGAACCGACGGGATTCGAACCCGCGGTCTCCTGCGTGACAGGCAGGCATGTTAGGCCTCTACACCACGGTTCCGCAATATTATTCCTGGTGCCGGCGAGAGGACTTGAACCCCCAACCTACTGATTACAAGTCAGTTGCTCTACCAGTTGAGCTACACCGGCGTATATGGTGGAGGCTGAGGGGATCGAACCCCCGACCCTCTGCTTGTAAGGCAGATGCTCTCCCAGCTGAGCTAAGCCTCCATATACTAATTATAAAATTGGTAGCGGCGGAGGGGATCGAACCCCCGACCTCACGGGTATGAACCGTACGCTCTAGCCAGCTGAGCTACACCGCCATATTAGAAATCACTTGAATGCTTGTACAATGGCGGAGAGAGAGGGATTCGAACCCTCGCACCACTTACGCAGTCTAACCCCTTAGCAGAGGGTCCCCTTATAGCCACTTGGGTATCTCTCCAAAAGTGAGCATTCAAGATTGATCCTTGAAAACTGGATACGAAACAATCAATTGCGATTTAGATACTTTTGGATAAGCCCTCGACCGATTAGTACTGGTCAGCTCCATGCATTGCTGCACTTCCACCCCCAGCCTATCTACCTCGTCGTCTTCAAGGGGTCTTACTAATTGGGAAATCTCATCTTGAGGGGGGCTTCACGCTTAGATGCTTTCAGCGCTTATCCCTTCCGCACTTAGCTACCCAGCTGTGCTCCTGGCGGAACAACTGGTGCACCAGCGGTGCGTCCATCCCGGTCCTCTCGTACTAAGGACAGCTCCTCTCAAATTTCCTACGCCCACGACAGATAGGGACCGAACTGTCTCACGACGTTCTGAACCCAGCTCGCGTACCGCTTTAATGGGCGAACAGCCCAACCCTTGGGACCTACTTCAGCCCCAGGATGCGATGAGCCGACATCGAGGTGCCAAACCTCCCCGTCGATGTGGACTCTTGGGGGAGATAAGCCTGTTATCCCCAGGGTAGCTTTTATCCGTTGAGCGATGGCCCTTCCATGCGGTACCACCGGATCACTAAGCCCGACTTTCGTCCCTGCTCGACTTGTCAGTCTCGCAGTCAAGCTCCCTTTTGCCTTTGCACTCTTCGAATGATTTCCAACCATTCTGAGGGAACCTTGGGGCGCCTCCGTTACTCTTTAGGAGGCGACCGCCCCAGTCAAACTGCCCACCTGACACTGTCCCCATACCGGTTCACGGTACTAGGTTAGAACTCCGATACGATCAGGGTGGTATCCCAACGGCGCCTCCAAGGAAGCTTGCGCTCCCTCTTCCTAGGCTCCCACCTATCCTGTACAAATCGTATCAAAGTCCAATATCAAGCTGCAGTAAAGCTCCATGGGGTCTTTCCGTCTTGTCGCGGGTAACCTGCATCTTCACAGGTATTAAAATTTCACCGGATCTCTCGTTGAGACAGCGCCCAAGTCGTTACGCCATTCGTGCGGGTCAGAATTTACCTGACAAGGAATTTCGCTACCTTAGGACCGTTATAGTTACGGCCGCCGTTTACTGGGGCTTCAGTTCATAGCTTCGGAGTTACCTCCTAACCACTCCCCTTAACCTTCCAGCACCGGGCAGGCGTCAGCCCGTATACTTCGCCTTGCGGCTTCGCACAGACCTGTGTTTTTGCTAAACAGTCGCTTGGGCCTTTTCACTGCGGCCCCCTCGGGCTATTCACCCTACCGAGGCACCCCTTCTCCCGAAGTTACGGGGTCATTTTGCCGAGTTCCTTAACGAGAGTTCTTCCGCGCGCCTTAGAATTCTCTTCTCGCCTACCTGTGTCGGTTTACGGTACGGGCACCTTCACCTGGCTAGAGGCTTTTCTTGGCAGTGTGAGATCATGACCTTCGCTACTGCAATTTTCGCTCCCCATCACAGCCCAAGGTTATGTAGCACGGATTTGCCTATGCTACCCTCTCACTGCTTGGACGGACATCCATCAGTCCGCGTCACTACCCTGCTGCGTCACCCCACTCGCTCATAACGGTTTACGGTGGTACAGGAATTTCCACCTGTTGTCCTTCGACTACGCCTGTCGGCCTCGCCTTAGGTCCCGACTTACCCTGAGCGGACGAACCTTCCTCAGGAACCCTTAGGCTTTCGGCGGATCAGATTCTCACTGATCTTTTCGTTACTCATACCGGCATTCTCACTTGTGTACTCTCCAGCGCTCCTTACGGTACACCTTCAACGCATACACAACGCTCCCCTACCCCTGATGCAAAGCATCAAGCCATAGCTTCGGTGGTGTGTTTAGCCCCGTTACATTTTCGGCGCAGAGTCACTCGACCAGTGAGCTATTACGCACTCTTTAAATGGTGGCTGCTTCTAAGCCAACATCCTGGTTGTCTGTGCAACTCCACATCCTTTCCCACTTAACACACACTTGGGGACCTTAGCTGATGGTCTGGGCTGTTTCCCTTTTGACAATGGATCTTAGCACTCACTGTCTGACTCCCGGTTAATCAGTCTATGGCATTCGGAGTTTGACTGAGCTTGGTAACCCTTGCGGGCCCCGCACCCAATCAGTGCTCTACCTCCACGACTGTACCACCGAGGCTAGCCCTAAAGCTATTTCGGGGAGAACCAGCTATCTCCGAGTTCGATTGGAATTTCTCCGCTACCCCCACCTCATCCCCGAACTTTTCAACGTTCGTGGGTTCGGGCCTCCAGTGCGTGTTACCGCACCTTCACCCTGGACAGGGGTAGATCACACGGTTTCGGGTCTACGCCCACGTACTATACTCGCCCTATTCAGACTCGCTTTCGCTGCGGCTACGGCTTCTCACCTTAACCTTGCACGGGAACGTAACTCGCCGGTTCATTCTACAAAAGGCACGCCATCATCCATAGATCGGACTCTGACTTCTTGTAAGCACACGGTTTCAGGATCTCTTTCACTCCCCTTCCGGGGTGCTTTTCACCTTTCCCTCACGGTACTGCTTCGCTATCGGTCACTAGGGAGTATTTAGCCTTACCAGATGGTCCTGGCAGATTCATACGGGGTTTCACGTGCCCCGCACTACTCGGGATCCGTCTCGGAGGGAATAGACTTTCGGTTACAGGGCTTTTACCTCTTCTAGCGGGCCTTTCCAGACCTCTTCGCCTACCCTATTCCTTTGTAACTCCATGTGAGACGTCCCACAACCCCAAGAGGCAAGCCTCTTGGTTTAGGCTCTTCCGCGTTCGCTCGCCGCTACTGACGGAATCACTACTTGTTTTCTCTTCCTCAAGGTACTTAGATGTTTCAGTTCCCCTGGTCTGCCTCTTCGCAACCTATGTATTCAGTTACGAGTGACTGGCTATTACACCAGCCGGGTTTCCCCATTCGGACATCCCCGGATCAAAGCTTGCTTACAGCTCCCCGAGGCCTTATCGTTGTTCGCCACGTCCTTCTTCGGCTCCTAGCGCCTAGGCATCCTCCGTGTGCTCTTAGTAGCTTAACCAACTACTAAACACTTGTTTTTGACACAAGTTTCAGCTAAAAAAGAATGTTCTAATTCGCATTTGTTGTTTCGTTATCCAGTTTTCAAGGATCAAAGCAGTTTCGAAAAACTGCGAACCTGTGTGAATTTCGATCAAACTATTTAGAATGATAAAATTCATGCGGTTATTTGAATCAATTATGGTGGAGCCAAGGAGGATCGAACTCCTGACCTCCTGCTTGCAAGGCAGGCGCTCTCCCAGCTGAGCTATGGCCCCATACTATATTCCAAAAGGGAATAAACTTATGAGAGTTAGGAATGGTGGGCCCTAGTGGACTCGAACCACCGACCTCACCCTTATCAGGGGTGCGCTCTAACCAGCTGAGCTAAGGGCCCTAACTTGCTATATAGTTGTAACCCTAGTTAGGGTTGCGCTTGGCGACGTCCTACTCTCCCAGGACCCTGCGGTCCAAGTACCATCGGCGCTGGAGGGCTTAACAGTCGTGTTCGGGATGGGTACGTGTGGAACCCCTCCGCCATCATCACCAAACGCATTGCTTGAAAGAGGCTTGCTCTCTCAAAACTGACCAACGAGTGAGAATATTTTGGTTAACTCATGGTTAACCGGTATTTGTACCGCTTCGCTGCGGAAGCGAGGTACTCCATAGAAAGGAGGTGATCCAGCCGCACCTTCCGATACGGCTACCTTGTTACGACTTCACCCCAATCGTCTACCCCACCTTCGGCGGCTGGCTCCCCTAAGGGTTACCCCACCGACTTCGGGTGTTGTAAACTCTCGTGGTGTGACGGGCGGTGTGTACAAGACCCGGGAACGTATTCACCGCGGCATGCTGATCCGCGATTACTAGCAATTCCGACTTCATGCAGGCGAGTTGCAGCCTGCAATCCGAACTGAGACCGGCTTCTAAAGATTCGCTCCAGATCGCTCCTTCGCTTCCCGTTGTACCGGCCATTGTAGTACGTGTGTAGCCCAGGTCATAAGGGGCATGATGATTTGACGTCATCCCCACCTTCCTCCGGTTTGTCACCGGCAGTCACTCTAGAGTGCCCAGCTTTACCTGCTGGCAACTAAAGTCAAGGGTTGCGCTCGTTGCGGGACTTAACCCAACATCTCACGACACGAGCTGACGACAACCATGCACCACCTGTCTCCCCTGTCCCGAAGGAAAGGCCTATCTCTAGACCGGTCAGGGGGATGTCAAGACCTGGTAAGGTTCTTCGCGTTGCTTCGAATTAAACCACATACTCCACTGCTTGTGCGGGTCCCCGTCAATTCCTTTGAGTTTCAGTCTTGCGACCGTACTCCCCAGGCGGAATGCTTAATGTGTTAACTTCGGCACCAAGGGTATCGAAACCCCTAACACCTAGCATTCATCGTTTACGGCGTGGACTACCAGGGTATCTAATCCTGTTTGCTCCCCACGCTTTCGCGCCTCAGCGTCAGTTACAGCCCAGAAAGTCGCCTTCGCCACTGGTGTTCCTCCACATCTCTACGCATTTCACCGCTACACGTGGAATTCCACTTTCCTCTTCTGCACTCAAGTCACCCAGTTTCCAGTGCGACCCGGAGTTGAGCCCCGGGATTATACACCAGACTTAAATGACCGCCTGCGCGCGCTTTACGCCCAATAATTCCGGACAACGCTTGCCCCCTACGTATTACCGCGGCTGCTGGCACGTAGTTAGCCGGGGCTTTCTTCTCAGGTACCGTCACTCGGATAGCAGTTACTCTACCCGACGTTCTTCCCTGACAACAGAGCTTTACGATCCGAAAACCTTCATCACTCACGCGGCGTTGCTCCGTCAGACTTTCGTCCATTGCGGAAGATTCCCTACTGCTGCCTCCCGTAGGAGTCTGGGCCGTGTCTCAGTCCCAGTGTGGCCGTTCACCCTCTCAGGTCGGCTACGCATCGTCGCCTTGGTGAGCCGTTACCTCACCAACTAGCTAATGCGCCGCAGGCCCATCCGCAAGTGACAGATTGCTCCGTCTTTCCCAGCTCCCTCATGCAAGGAAACTGCGTATCCGGTATTAGCTACCGTTTCCGGTAGTTATCCCAGTCTTGCAGGCAGGTTGCCTACGTGTTACTCACCCGTCCGCCGCTAAGCGGATCAGGAGCAAGCTCCCGATCCACTCCGCTCGACTTGCATGTATTAGGCACGCCGCCAGCGTTCGTCCTGAGCCAGGATCAAACTCTCCAATAAAGATGGAAGGTCCCTGCCACCCGAAGGCGGTAGGTTTTCCATTCAAAGTGTTTGTTTAGCTCATTTTGAATCTGACGAGATCGGAGCGAATTTCAAACCCACATGGATTTCAAATTCGTCCCAAAATATCTCATTTATTTCTCACTCGTTGTTCAGTTTTCAAAGATCAAACTTGGCTTTTTCATTCATCACCGCATCTCAGCGGCGACTTTTATAATATATCATATCGTCCAGTTAGCAGTCAAGCACTTTTTTCAAATCTTTTTTTCGACTCGTTTGTCGAGGCTTGTACCTTCAAGGGACGATGTTTAATGTATCACACGCAAAGATACCGCGTCAACTATTATATCCAAGTTAATTTCAAACCGATCAGAAGTCCAACCCCCGGCAAACCCAAAACAAGCACAGTTCCAATTGTCGCAGGATTTAAAGGGATATAGACGTCCGGTAACACCCCCGCAATATTAACGGCATAAATGCCTACAGCTGCAAGCGCAAAATGAAGGCCCAGCCTGGTGATCCAGGCGAAACCTATTCTTTTTGTAATCCAGATGTACAGAATCATCACAACAGAAAGCACCAAAATACCTGCCGCTATAAGCTTCATGATCCAAGTCTCCTTACCATTTGAGAGTTCGTTTGCCGGGGATAAATATGCTGACCCAGATGAATTTCAAGCTTCTTTGCCTCTTTGAGCTGAATTTGGTACCTTCTCTCCGCCGCTTCCAATGTATAGATCGCTACATCAACTTCATCTTTCCCTACAGCCGCCTGAAAAGCCAAATGGGCCCTTTCCCATTCCTTGTGTGCTTTTAACACCTCATGGTAAACCCTTTCCCGCTCCTCCAGCTCATGTCTTTGCTGTCTGCGGTCATTCGAATTCGAGAACAAAGAACCCCACTTCATGTCATCCTCCCTTTCTCCCTTTGACGCCGGGCAGCTCTTCTATCCAACAGATAGGACGGCCTTTTTATTTCATACTTACGCCAGGAGGACAAACTTAGAACTGGAACTTATATTTTCGGAAGACGGCAGATTTTAGGAAAATAAAAAAGAAGCCCGCATATACTGAGGCCACTGAAAAAGTCCATTTCACGAAAGAGGTACAGACCCTCAAGAAATTTGAGGAGTCTGTGCTTCTTTTTTTCGCTTATAATTAAGGCATCATGGAGAGCGGGTGAGCGGATGATTCGGCAACAACAATCATTGGTTTTAAGTCCATATGCAGGGTTGTATGACATCGTGGTGCCAAAGGACAATATGTTGCGCCAAATCAACGATCTGGTGGACTTCACTTTCATATACGATGAATTGAAAGATAAATACTGCTTGGACAACGGTCGCAGCGCGATCGATCCGATCCGCATGTTCAAGTACCTGCTGTTAAAAGCCATATTCGAGTTGTCTGACGTAGATATCGTCGAGCGCTCGAGGTACGACCTATCGTTCAAGTACTTTCTCGACATGGCACCAGAAGACCCGGTCATCGATTCGAGTTCGCTGACGAAATTCCGCAAGCTGCGGTTAAAGGACATGAATCTGCTGGACATGCTCATCGGCAAGACGGTGGTCCTCGCTGTCGAAAAAGATATCTTAAAAAGCAACTCGATCATCGTAGACGCGACCCATACGAAAGCAAGGTACAACCAAAAGTCTCCGCAAGAAATACTGCAAGATCGTGCGAGGAAGCTGCGCAAGGCCGTCTACGCGATGGATGAATCAGTGAAGGCGAGGATGCCGACAAAAAACACAACCGACGTACTGGAAGACGAAATTGAATATTGCCAGAAACTAATTTCCTTCATCGAGACGGAATCAGGGGTCGCTCAAGTACCTAAGGTGCTGGAACCGCTGAACCTGCTGAAAGAAACAGTGGAAGACGACGTAGAGCAGCTTCGTAGTACGGCTGACCAGGATGCTCGAGTGGGACACAAGAGCACAGATTCAGCGTTCTTTGGATACAAGACGCATCTGGCGATGACCGAGGAACGAATCATTACTGCGGCTGTTGTGACAACAGGCGAGAAGAACGATGGCAAGCAATTGCAGACGCTAATTGAAAAAAGCAAAGCAGCTGGCATGCAGGTGAAGACAGTAATTGGCGATACCGCGTACTCCGAAAAGGATAACATCTCTTACGCGAAGAATAACGAGATCGAACTTGTAGCTAAACTCAATCCACTCATCACGCAAGGCGGTCGGAAGAAAGAAGACGAATTTCTGTTCAACAAAGATGCCGGTATGTACGTATGCAAAGCCGGTCATATGGCAGTTCGCAAGGCGAGAACTGGGAAAAAGGGTGTAGGCGCGAACCAAACCGACACGTATTATTTCGATGTAGAAATTTGCAAGCGATGTCCGCTTAGGGAAGGTTGTTACAAGGAAGGTGCGAAGAGCAAAACTTATTCCGTGAGCATAAAATCTAACGAGCATAAGGAACAAATGGCTTTCCAGGAAAGCGAATATTTTAAGACGAAATCTAAAGAACGCTACAAGATCGAAGCGAAGAACAGTGAACTCAAACACAGGCACGGGTATGATGTAGCCACATCCTCGGGTCTTTTAGGTATGGAGCTTCAAGGCGCTATGGCGATATTTGTTGTGAACTTGAAACGGATACTAAAGCTTAGTGAGTAAGAAAACGGATAATGAGAGCATGAAAAGAGACATCAACCGGGATTCTCCCAAGATTAGATGTCTCTTTTGGTTTTTTAAGCAATTGTTAGTCTAAAAACCGGAAGTTCTTCAGTGGCCTCCATATACTCAGGCTTCTCATGGTCCTGTAATTCTTCTTTTCAAGAATATAAAACGAATCAGTTCAGCTCTCTCCGACCCTCAAGCGCCTTGGAGAGTGTAACCTCATCGGCATACTCCAAATCCCCGCCTACAGGCAAGCCGTGGGCAATCCGGGTCACCTTAATTTCAAACGGCCGGACCAAACGGGAAATATACATGGCAGTAGCTTCCCCTTCTATGTTTGGATTCGTAGCTAAAATCAATTCGTTCACACGTTCGTCGCTGAGACGGGTCAGAAGTTCTTTAAGCTTAATGTCATCGGGGCCAATCCCCTCCATTGGGGAAATAGCCCCCTGCAAAACGTGGTAATAACCGTTAAACTCCTTCGTACGCTCCATAGCCACCAAGTCTTTGGTCTCCTGAACAACACAAATGACAGACGGGTCACGGGTTTTATCCTGACAAATCTGACAGGGATCAGTATCGGTGATATTGCCGCAAACAGAGCAATAATGAAGATTGCGTTTGACGCTGACCAGCGCTTTGGCAAAATCGATGACATCATCCTCTTTCATTCGCAGCACATGGAAAGCGAGCCGGGCAGCTGTCTTCGGACCAACGCCGGGCAAGCGGGTAAATGCGTCGATGAGTTTGGCTATCGGTTCGGGATAATACAAAACGGGGGTCTCCTTTATGTTCGAATAAACCGGGTTATTGCCCGGAAAACATTCATTAAAAACTACCAAGTTATGAATAAACTTCGGAGGTGGACCCTCCGAAGTTTAGCGTAGCGTAGATCTTGGAACTTAGCCGCAAATTGAATTTGCACCTTAGCTGAAACAGAATGTTTAGAATAAACCTGGGATTTTCATGCCACCGGTAAATTTGCCCATATCTTGGTTGGCAATCTCTTCCGCTTTAGTCAAGGCATCATTAACAGCAGTCAGCACCAGGTCCTGCAGCATTTCTACATCGTCCGGGTCAACGGCTTCCGGTTTGATGGCGATGGACAGAATCTTTTTGTGTCCGTTGGCTTCAACTGTCACAACGCCGCCGCCGGAAGTTCCTTCAACGCGCTTGTCGGCCAGTTCTTCCTGTGCCTTCAGCATTTGCTCCTGCATTTTCTTCACTTGCTTCATCATTTGGTTCATGTTATTCATTCTAAATCATCTCCTTAGAAATTAAGTATATTTTCAGTCTTTGACGACAACTAAATCTTCGCCAAACAGCTGGACAGCTTCATCTACCCAAGGTTCTTTGCTTGCAGATGTTTCATCGCCATCAGGATGAGAAAGCTCAAAAGGCTCTTTGGCATCCGTCTCGGTCGCTCCTTGGGCTGTCGCATCAGTCCAGTCCTTCAACATCATGGTCAGCAGCCGGTAAGGCTTGCCAAGCTGCTGTTCCAGCACCCGCTCAATAACCTGCTTGTTGGCAGGCTTCTCGGTGGTTTCCCGGTGAATGTCATTCTTAAAGGCTACCAGAACCGCGTCTTCCCAAACGGAAACCGGTTCACCATTCATAAACCAGGCATGGATGGTCACCTTCTCCTCTTTCACCCGCTGCAGAATCGAATTCCATTTCTGCTGAATAGCCAGAAATTCCTGACTGTCGCGATTTCCGATATAACGGTCGATATGAGCCGGAATCCTGGCCGTACTGGAAATCCGCGGCGCAGGCGTTCTTGGCCGGGAGGTCTCAGTTTTGCCTCCGCCGCCGGCGACAGCACCTGATTTGAGCGCCTGCTCCAGCTTTCTTTCGAGCTCTTGCAGCTGGCGGCGAAGCTGATCCACCTGACCACCATCAGCCGAACCCGAAGCAGAGGATGGCACCGATGACGATTGGGCGTCAAAGCCAGCAGCATGAGCAGCTTGAGCTCCGCTTCCGCCTTCAGCAATGCTGCACAGTTTCAGCAAAGCCACTTCAAACAGCATCTGCGGCTGGACCGCATATTTCATTTCATTCTGATAATGGTTTAAGGTGTCAATGAACTGAAATAGCTGGGTTTTGGTGAAGGCTTCGGCTATTTCGGTAAAAGCTCCGGGCTCCAGCACCCTTTCCGTCAGCTTCTCGGCTTTCGGCACCATCTTGATCATCAGCAGGTCCCTGAAATAATACAGCAGGTTCTCCATGCATTTATCGGCACTCTTGCCCTCCTGCATCATTCGTTCGATGATCTGAAGCAGGCCGCCGATGTCTCCCTGAAGCAGGTATCTGGCAAGCTCCGCGAACTGACTAGAGGGAATTCCCCCCGTCATTTCGAGAACCTGTTTGTAAGATACTTGTCCTTCCGAGAAGGAAGCAATCTGATCCAGAATGCTTAGCGCATCCCTCATGCCCCCATCGGATAAGCGGGCAATATAATCAATCGCCTCATCATCGGCCTGAATGCCCTCTTCCTGGCAAATCTGCTTCAGACGCCCGCTTTGTTCCTCCAGAGAAACACGGCGGAAGTCAAAACGCTGACAGCGGGAAATGACCGTAGCCGGCAGGCGGTGAGGTTCGGTTGTTGCCAGAATAAACATGACATGCGGAGGCGGCTCTTCCAGTGTCTTCAGCAGGGCATTAAAAGCTTCCGTAGTCAGCATATGAACTTCGTCGATTATATAAACCTTTTGCCGAACTTCAGTCGGAGCATATTTGACCTTGTCTCTTAAGTCCCGGATCTCCTCAACCCCGCGGTTGGACGCAGCGTCGATCTCCAGAACATCCATAACGGCCCCGGCTGTAATCCGCCGGCAGGCCTCGCATTCATTGCAGGGCTCGGCAGCAGGGCCGCGCTCGCAGTTGACGGCTTTGGCCAGAATCTTGGCCGCAGTAGTCTTGCCGGTGCCTCGCGGACCGCTAAACAAATAAGCATGGGCCAGACGGTCTTCGCGGATCGCATTTTGCAGCGTGCGAATAATATGCTGTTGTCCCACCATGTCCTGAAACGACTGAGGCCGCCAAGCACGGTACAAGGCAACGTGTTCCACTTTATGCGGCACCTTCTTTCAAAACTTTGGGCTGTTGCCGTCCCGGGCAACCGGGTTAACGGCGTCAATAGTCCGTATCCCTTTTCCGTAACCGGAAGAAGGGAGCCGAGACCGCTTTCCTTATTATACTATACTCGGTACAGACAGAAAAACACAAAAAACCAGAGATCCACACTCGGCACAAGCAGCAATCTCTTCATCGTTCATTAAAAACTAAAAAGCATCCCCAACAGTTCGTCGAAGATGCTTATCATTACGCGCTTATTCAAGTATAAAGATTAGCCGTGCACCTGTTATCGATCATTGCGATCCAAGCGGCACCCTGCCGGAACACCTCGGGTTAGGCCGCCCTCCGGCACAAGAGTGGGACTGCTTATGGCTGCTTCCTTCCGGACCTGACCAGGTTCACAGATACTCATTGCGGAGGACCCAACCGTCAACGATGACCGACAGGACCAAACCTTACATCAGCAAGACCTCTAACAGGAATTCAACCTCGCTACAGCGGATTGCGAGTTACAGGGCACCGCTACCTCCCCGTCTAGCACGGTGAAAATAAGTATAGCTCATGCCTGTACAAATTGCAACCGGAACAGCCATCCTTATAATGCCATCGCTTGCGGCAAGGAGCAGAAAGCAGCTTTTATCATTAAAAATCCCCGCTCCAAAGAGCGGGGGATCGAATGACATACCGGATAGAATACGATAGTTAGATACCGTATTTCTTTTTAAATTTATCCACGCGTCCGCCGGCATCCATAAACTTCTGTCTGCCTGTGAAATAAGGATGGCATGCTGAGCAGATCTCTACCCGCAGATCCTGTTTCACCGAACCCGTTTCAAATTGGTTCCCGCAAGCGCAGGTTACCAGGGTCATGTTGTACTTCGGCTGAATAGCTGAATTCATGACTTTCACCTCTTTCCGCCCTGAGCCTCATGCGGGCCCAGAGTTATAATGGACAATCAGCCAGAATTATAGCATACCGCCGTCCGTACCGACAATCCATATGTTCCCCGGAAAAATGACCACATCTTACAGCAGCGATGGCTTCCGCTTGGCGCGGGCCAGCTCAGCAGGCGGTACATGGGTATAAGAGCCGATCACAACATCCGGAAGCTCCTCCTGGAAAATCTCGATCGCCTGCTTCATTCCCAAAATATCCCCTTTGGCTTTAGGAATCAGCCCCAAATAGCTTTCAGGGTCGATATTCAGGTTGCGCAGCTGAATCAGCTTAAGCTTCGTACGGCGCGCAAATTCGATCATCGCTTCCACTTCTTCTTCCCGGTCGGTTACGCCTGGGAAAATGAGATAGTTAATCGAGGTATACACGCCTTGGGACTCGGCATATTTCAGCGATTTCTCCACGTTGGCCAGCGTATAGCCACGCGGTTTGTAATAAGCATTATAGTGATCATCCAAGGCGCTGATTGTGCTGACCCGCATCAAATCAAGGCCCGCATCCACGATACCGCGGATATGATCGCTAAGGCCGGCGTTTGTATTGATGTTAATATACCCCATGTCCGTACGTTCCCGGACCTGGCGAATAGCATCAATGATCAATTTTGCCTGGGTGGAAGGCTCGCCTTCACAGCCTTGGCCAAAGCTGATGATCGACTCCGGCGTCTTGAGATGCTCCAGCATAACCTCCACCAGTTCCTCGGTGCGAGGGCGGAAGTTCATCCGGGTCTGCGGGGAGACAAAACCGCTGTCATCCGGCTGCTCGGAAATACAGCCAAAGCAGCCCGCATTGCAGGAATAAGAAACCGGGACAGCACCTTCCCAGCGGTTCAGGAACGTGTTCGAAGCCGTCAAGCATTCATAACCCAGCGCACAGTTGGACAAATGTTCATACAGGCGGTTCTCCGGGTATTCCTCTCTAAGGCGTTTAACGCCATTCTTCAAATCAAGCGGGTCGCAGTTGAGCGGATTCCACTTCTCGGGATCATCGCTCAGCCGGGCCGTGACATAGAACTGCCCGTCTTTCCAGACAACAGCCGAGTAACCGAACAGCGGCAGTTTATATTCCTTGTCCGTTTTGATATAGCCCGGCAGACAAAGACGTGTAAACCCTTGCGGAAGCAAAGCGCCGACAGCCTGGACATTGCCCGGCAGCGGCTGCATTTCACCCGTCTCCGGATCCATGCCTACAGGACGGGTACTTGGCAAGCCCACGAGCGTTGCTCCATCAGGAAGGGGGATCAATTCATCTTCCATAATTTCAACGATCATATCGCCGCTTCTGGCCAAGCCGTAAAGCGAATCATGATCGAATACGTTGCCTTGTTCATCTGCATATACCAAATACATAATAATCTCCTTATAAATCGGCGGGCCGGCGGGTATTCAGCCGGCCCGGCCAGGGTTTAGACGCCCGAGGGGGCTGATGAACCGGACGACGGGGATGAGGCGGCCGTTCTTGGGCGGCGCGTTGCAGAAGCCGCACCCGAGGCCGAATGGGACGAGCCGCCCTTCTCGGGCGGTGTATCAAACGAGGCGATAAACTCCTCGTTTGTCTTGGCATTGCGCAGCTTTCTCAAGAATCCTTCGACAAAGTCATAGGAATCGTTCATATTTTTGCGGACGCTCCACAACGTATCCAGCTCTTCCTTGGTCAGCAGAGCCTCTTCCCGGCGTGTGCCGGAGCGCCGAATATCGATGGCAGGGAATATGCGGCGTTCAGCCAGCTTGCGGTCAAGATGAAGCTCCATATTGCCTGTGCCTTTAAATTCTTCATAAATAATATCATCCATACGCGAGCCTGTATCCACCAATGCCGTAGCCAGAATGGTCAAGCTGCCGCCCTCTTCCACATTCCTTGCCGAGCCGAAAAACCGTTTCGGACGGTGGAACGAAGCAGGGTCGATACCGCCGCTAAGCGTTCTGCCGGATGGAGGCACAACCAAATTATAAGCACGCGCCAGACGGGTGATGCTGTCCATCAGAATCACGACGTCTTTCTTGTGTTCGACCAGACGGAGGGCACGCTGCAGGACAAGCTCCGCTACCTTGATATGGTTCTCGGGCAGCTCATCAAACGTCGAAGCTACAACCTCTCCCTGAACGGAGCGCTGCATGTCGGTAACTTCCTCGGGACGTTCATCGATCAGCAGGACAAAAAGGGAAATATCCGGACGATTCGTGGAGATGCTGTTGGCGATTTCCTTAAGAAGCATCGTCTTGCCGGCTTTAGGAGGGGCTACAATCAAACCGCGCTGCCCAAGTCCGACAGGGGCAAGCAGATCCATAATTCGGGTCGACAGATGGTTTGGCGATGTTTCAAGCACCAGTTTCTCCTGAGGATATAGCGGCGTCAAAGCAGGAAAATGGAGACGTTCGGAGGCCGTATCGGGGTTCTCTCCATTCACGGCATTAACCTGAAGAAGTCCGAAATAACGCTCGTTCTCTTTAGGAGCTCGGCATTTGCCGGATACAAGGTCCCCTGTACGCAGATCGAATCTGCGGATCTGAGAAGCCGAAATATAAATATCCTCAGTGCTTGGCAAATAATTGATCGGTCTGAGGAAACCATAACCTTCGGGCAAAATCTCAAGCACGCCTTCCATAAACATTAAACCGCTCTGCTCGGCTTGAGCACGTAAAATAGCAAAGATCAGTTCCTTCTTCTTAAGCTGCCCATAGTAAGGTATCTGATACTGTTTAGCCAGCTTATAAAGATCTGTAAGTTTTTTTCCTTCCAGATCGGCAATTTGAAGATCCATTGTGTAATACCACCTATTCAATTATAAATATCTATCTACTTGAGAGTATGAGATCTAGGAGACTAGCAGAGGATACTATAGTTATACCCGCCACAGAGAGGAGTTATGCCGCTTTTGTAAAATAAGGCGGATGACGCCGGTACCACGCTGCAGGACAAGTTCCGGATCATCGTGATCCCATGAGGAAAAACTTTGGACGTACAGGTTGGCCGACATATCCTGCTTTCCTGCACGTCATCAAAGCTTCAATTATTCGGTTTGACGCCAGACATCGGCGCCAAGCGCTCTAAGATTCGTAACCAGATGATCATAACCCCGGTCGATATATTCGACCCCGGTTACTTCCGTCACTCCTTCGGATACGGTCAGACCGGCAATAACCAAAGCAGCGCCTGCCCGCAGATCGGAAGCCGATACTTTGGCTGCATTCAGAGGGCCGCCTTCAATAACGGCAGATCGGCCTTCCACCCGGATTTTAGCTCCCATGCGGACCAGTTCGGGCACATGCTTAAAACGGTTGCTGTATACAAAATCGCTCAGGACACTAACGCCTGTACATTGTGTAAGAAGGCTGGTCATAGGCGATTGCAAATCGGTAGGGAACCCTGGATAGACCAGCGCCTTGACATCTACGTGGCCATAAGAGTCCGCTCCGATGACCCGAATGGACTCGTCCAATTCTTCTACCTGAACTCCCATTTCGATCAGCTTCGCGGTTAAGGCCTCCAGATGCTTGGGAATGACATTGTCGATCAGTACATCCCCGCGTGTAGCCGCAGCTGCGATCATATAGGTCCCGGCCTGGATACGGTCAGGGATGATCGAATGTCTGCAGCCGTGCATTTCTTTCACGCCTTCGATACGGATCGTCTCCGTCCCGGCGCCCTTAATGCTGGCCCCCATCGCGTTAAGCAAGGTAGCTACATCAATGATCTCCGGTTCTTTGGCCGCATTCTCAATTACCGTCGCACCCTCTGCGCGGGCGGCTGCCAGCATTATGTTAATCGTAGCGCCAACACTGCTGACGTCCAGATAAATCCGGGCGCCGCGAAGCCGTTTGGCATGCAGATGAATGGCTCCATGCTCGTTGGTCACCGTGGCGCCAAGCGCCTCAAAGCCTTTGATATGCTGGTCGATAGGGCGCGGCTCAAAGTTGCAGCCGCCGGGAAGCCCGATTACAGCCTCACCGAACCGGCCAAGCAGCGCACCCATCATATAATAAGAGGCCCGGAGTTTCTTAACCGGTCCATTGGGCATCGGGATAGACTTAATCTCGCTGGGGTCAATTCTGATCTGATTATTGGACCAGTTCACCTTCGCCCCAAGCTCTTCCAATATATGCGTATAAACCGCAACGTCGCTCAGCTGCGGCAAATTATCCAAGGTCACTTCGGATTCCGCCAGAATAGCGGCAGGCAGCAGGGCAATCGCGCTATTCTTGGCGCCGCTAATTTGAACCGTTCCGCGCAGTGGACGTCCACCGGCTATCATCAATTTTTCCATAATTCTTAAAAGTCCCCCTGAGTGCTTAAAAAGGTTCTGTCATACCTCACCATAATACCACTTAAACACAGAAAAGGGAAAGACGCCGCAATTGGAGCGGCGTTTTCCCTTAAATAGCCTCATGAGTAAGAGCAAAGCCGTCTCCGAGGAGACGGCTGATAAAACCTATTCTTACGCGTGGTTGCTTGTTCCGAACTCACGGATTTTGCCGATAACTGTAGCTTTGATAGCGTCGCGGCCAGGAACCATGTATTTACGAGGATCGTAAGCTTTAGGATTCGCATCCAGCACTTCACGAACTTTAGCTGTAAAGTTGATTTGGTTCTCTGTATTTACGTTGATTTTGGAAGTTCCCAAAGAAATGGCCTTCTGAATGTCGTGCAGCGGAATGCCTGTACCGCCATGCAAAACCAGCGGAATACGAACCGCATCGCGAATCTCTTCCATTTCTTTGAAGCCAAGGTTTGGTTCGCCATGGTAAGGACCGTGAACAGAACCAAGGGCTGGAGCCAATGTATCGATGCCGGTTTCTTTAACGATGCGTACGCATTCGTTCAGGTCAGCATATTGGATGCCGCCGATCACGTCGTCTTCTTGTCCGCCAACTGTACCTACTTCTGCTTCAACGGAAACGCCCTTAGCATGTGCATATTCAACGACTTTCTTAGTCATTTCAATGTTCTCGTCAATAGGGTGATGGGATCCGTCGATCATAACGGAAGTAAATCCGGCATCGATCGCTTCTTTACATTTCTCAAAGCTGGAACCATGGTCAAGATGAATCGCTACAGGAACTGTAATCTTCATGTCCTCGATCAGGCCTTCAACCATTTTCACAACCGTTTTAAATCCGCTCATATGACGTGCAGCACCTTCAGAAACACCGAGGATTACAGGGGCGTTCTCTTCTTGGGCTGCAGCCAAAATTCCTTGTGTCCACTCAAGGTTGTTGATGTTGTATTGACCAACCGCATACTTTCCTTCGAGTGCTTTGTTCAACATTTCGGTCATGGATACTAATGGCATGTTGCGTCCTCCTAAATAGGTATGTTTTTTATGTTATTAGCCGACATTCACACCACTTTAGTATACCACAATTCACGTCAATTACTAAACAAGCTTTTGCATGGTTTGACATGGTTTGTGATATTTTTATGGCGTTTTCGCAAATTTTCAATAAAAATCAGAAGAAGAACCCCTAGAAGGGGCCCTTCGTTACATAACCGCTTTTCCTTTCAGCTGATTGTTGACAGCCATCCGCATTTCGTCGATGTCAAACGGTTTGGTGAAATGCATTAATGCCCCAAGCTCCGTAGCCTGCTTAATCATATCAAGCTCTCCGTATGCGGTCATCATGATGACTTTGATTTCCGGATTTACCGCCTTAATATGCTTAAGAATTTCCAGTCCGTCCATACCCGGAATTTTCATATCGAGAAGCACCAGATCAGGCGAATCATTCCGAACGATTTCCAGAGCAAGTTTGCCGTTGGCAGCCTGGAATGTTTTATATCCTTCGCTTCCGAACACTTCCATCAATAAAATGCGGATCCCGTTCTGATCATCCACTATCAACACTTTCTTCTCTTCCATGAGAAACCCCCCAAAGAATCGGCACATACCGCTCAAAAAGCCATGGCCTTCGCAAAATCCCTGAACTTTCAATCTTCAGCGACGTCTAAAAAAGCTCGTATATAAGGAATATTCGCGTTAATTTTGTCAATTCCTTCTGAATCAAGAAAAAGACAGCAAAGGAAGTTAGAAAGATTAAACGTTGAAGAAACGGGCAGGGAGCGGATTCCCGCTCCCTGTTTCAAACTTTAAAACCAACTTTGGAAATCAAGCCTGCTCATCATATTGAATTGAAGCTTTAACGAATTCGCGGAAGAGCGGCTGCGGGCGATTCGGACGGGACGTAAATTCCGGATGGAACTGAACCGCCAGGAACCACGGGTGATCCGGAAGCTCTACGATCTCCACCAGTCGCCCGTCAGGCGATGTGCCGGAAATCTTTAGTCCTGCGCGCTCAATCTCTTCGCGGTAGCTGTTATTGAATTCATACCGGTGACGGTGTCTTTCATAAACCAGCTCTTCGTTATAGCATTCCATAGCCAGAGAACCTGGAACCAGCTTGCACGGATACAAGCCAAGACGCATCGTTCCGCCCAAATCTTCGATATCCTTCTGTTCCGGGAGCAGGTCGATAACCGGGAACTCCGTCTTCGGATTGATCTCCGAGCTGTTCGCCCCGTCCATGCCGGCCAAAGCCCGTGCGTACTCAATGACAGCAACCTGCATGCCCAGGCATATGCCGAAGAACGGAATGTTCCGCTCGCGCGCATAACGGATCGTGGTGATTTTCCCTTCGATCCCGCGGTCTCCGAAGCCGCCGGGCACCAGAATGCCGCTGATGCCGCCGAGCATTTGGTCCACATTTTCTTCGGTTACTTCCTCTGCGTTCACCCAGCGGATCTTCACATCCGCGTTAGCGTCAAAACCGGCGTGTGACAAGGACTCTACCACACTCAAGTATGCGTCATGCAGCGCTACGTATTTCCCTACGATCGCGATCTCAACCGTCTTCTCCAGACGGCTGATCCGGCCAACCAGACTCTCCCATTCCGTCATGTCCGGAGCAGGTGTAGTCAGCTTCAAATGGTTCACTACGATCTCGTCCAAACCTTCATCGCGAAGGTTCAACGGAACCTCGTAAAGCGTATTGGCATCGCGGCACTCTACAACAGCATTGGCGTCAATATCGCAGAACAAGGCGATTTTGGCCTTCATGTCAGCGGACAGCTCATGTTCGGTGCGGCACACAATGACGTTTGGCTGGATGCCGATGCTGCGCAGCTCCTTGACGCTATGCTGGGTTGGTTTGGTCTTAACTTCGCCCGCGGCCTTGATGTAAGGAATCAAAGTAACGTGAATGTACATCACATTCTCACGGCCGATGTCGCTTTTGATCTGGCGGATAGCTTCCAGGAAAGGCAAGCTTTCGATGTCGCCTACAGTACCGCCGATTTCAGTAATAACTACGTCAGAGCCGGCTTCCCGGCCTGCACGGAATACACGTTCTTTGATCTCATTGGTAATGTGGGGAATTACCTGCACGGTGCCGCCCAAATATTCGCCGCGGCGCTCCTTGCTGATGACCGAAGAATAAATTTTGCCTGTTGTCACATTGCTGTTCTTAGACAAGTTGATATCAATAAAACGTTCATAGTGCCCAAGGTCCAAATCGGTTTCGGCGCCGTCATCCGTAACGAACACCTCTCCATGCTGATAAGGACTCATGGTTCCTGGGTCAACGTTAATGTAGGGGTCGAATTTCTGGATCGTTACTTTCAAACCTCTGTTCTTCAGCAATCTGCCGAGGGACGCAGCAGTAATCCCTTTGCCCAGGGATGACACTACGCCGCCTGTTACAAAAATATACTTTGCCACTGTTAAAAAACCTCCCAAATAAACATAGTGCCGGGCAGCGGCACTTTGATGTGATCCATCCAATAAACATCCAGAAAATCCATCCGACTAGGCTTTAGCGTAACCCAATTTACAGCTAATCACCCGCAATAAAACCCTCAAAAAAACAAAAAAAGTGCCACCCGAATTGGTCGGGGCACTTTCCAAACTTCAACTTATTTATAGATCCGATTCATAAGCCCAAGCAATAGTTTAACTGTTCCGGCTGCGGCTTGTCAAGCAACCAGAAAGGAATCCCAGGGGCGATTTTGCACCCCGAAGAAAAGCCTGGCATGTCTGGATTTAATATGAAAAAAGGAGCGGCAAGCCTCCCATCGAAAGCTTACCGCCCTTTTCAATGAACTAGTCTTTCAAATCCTCATCATCGCTATCGAGGTCCTCTTCTTCTTCACTTTCCTCATCCAGATCCTCATCCTCCAGCTCTTCGTCGTCCAGAAGAGGATCTTCTTCTACATCCGCATCGTCATCTTCGTCGGCAAAGAGGCCTTCTTCATCTTCCTCTTCATCTGCGGCATCATAGTCCTCGTCGTCCGCCGTGTAGGAATCCTCTTCCTCCTCCGTGAAGTCTTCGTCGTCCAAATCGTCGTCATCATCATTGATAATGCGCGGACGCGAAGCGTTGGCGATCGGATCTTCGGATTTCTCAATCGGGTACCAGCGTTTCAGGCCCCAAAGATTGGTTCCCACACAGGCAAAACGACCATCAATATTGATCTCCGTATATAGCTGCGCAATGGCTTCCTGCATCTGCTCGTCGGTCATTCCGCGAAGCTTGGCCACTTCGTTCATTAAATCACGGTAATAGTAAGGCGTATTAGCTGCTTTCAAGATCATAAAGGCGAGATCCACCATGGGAGTTTCTTGAACTTTCTCCGGATCGATTTTTAAATTGAGCGGCGTACTCACTTACAGACACTTCCTCTCAGGCAATGTTAACGGTTGCGTTCCATACCGGACGGCTTAGCCGGCAAATATGAACATCCCCTAATTTAACTCGTCGAACTCATATCACACAATAGTAAAACCTATTTGGAAGGAAAAAGCAAGTTTTTATCCCGCCTTACCGCACGCCGCTTCTAACATCGATTCGGTTCGCCGGAGGGATAACAGCAAGAAGCGGAGCGTCCGCACGCTCCGCTTCTGCTGACTGTATCCTCTTCGAAAGAAAGACGGATTCTCCGCTTTCTCCCGGGAAGTGGGAAGCCGATCCCTTCGGCTTCCTTCTTCCATGGTATGTATGCATTTGCAGATTGACACGGTCGCAGATGTTGAACCGGCAAAAAAGTCGAATTTTTGCGCATCTCCGCCCGTGCCTCTTCCCCAAAGCCCCGCCCTGCACTTCATTCGCCTATTTCGCCGCAACCGGGCATGTTCCCCATTCAGCCGATACCTCCTTGTCATAAAATACTGCAACACGCTTTGGTCAGGGGGCTGCTTTGCATGAATATACCGGAATTGCTCCGCTTTCTGAGCGAATACTTTACTCCCTCCCGGGATGAAGGATCCCGCCACATTCTCTCCTTCCGCAATCCTTCTGACTATGAGGCCTTTCTGAACGAGCTTCAGCTGAATATCCCCGGCATCAACCCGGAAGTCCGTCAAACGCTTAAAGAGGCCGTAGTCCGGCAAGGGCTGGCCGGTTCTCTGGAGTCCGCCGACCTCCCGCCGCGCTTTCGGCGTGCGCTGCGGGTCGAAGAAGACTTCCGGGTGAATGTGCATGCGCTTGCCGCTCAAGAGAAACAGATCAACCCCGGCATTCCCTGGGGGGTAAGACGAATCCGCGCACCGGAGGTTTGGTCCCAGTCCACCGGCCTAAACGTCCGCATCGGCATCGTGGATACCGGCGTCGATTTTGGTCATCCCGACCTCAAATATTGCCTGGCCCGAGGGGTCAATTTGCTCAGCCGCCATCATTGGCCGCATGACGACAATGGTCACGGCACACATATTGCCGGAACAATCGCTGCCGCGGGAGGGGCAGAGGGAATTACCGGGGTGGCCCCCCGCGCGATCCTCTATCCTGTTAAAGCCTTCGACAATAACGGTGCCGCCTATGTGTCCGATATTATCCGCGGCATAGATTGGTGTGTGCAAAACGGCATGCAGATCATCAATATGAGCTTCGGCATGAAAAAGAAAAGCGCAGCGATGGAAGAAGTGGTGGAGCGCGCCACCGCAGCCGGTGTAGTTATTGTAGCTTCCGCCGGCAATGATAAGAAAAAACGAAATATCGATTATCCCGCCAAGCTCCCCCAAACCATTTCGGTCGGCGCAACCAACCGGGAACGCCGCATTGCCGGCTTCAGCAACCTGGGCCCTTACATTGATATCTATGCGCCCGGCGATCAGATTCGCTCGTCCTGGCTTGGCGGCAAACACCGCAAGATGAATGGAACGTCCATGGCCACCTCACACGTCAGCGGGGCGATCGCACTGCTGCTTGCGAAAAGGCCTGGACTTACACCGGCCGAAATCAAATCGCTGCTCCGGCGAACCGCCCGGCCTTTATCCCCTCTGGAGGACAGAACCAAAGGGACCACCGGCGAGCTGGATGCCTACCGGCTTGTTCGAAGACGCGCCAAACCAGCATCCAAAACAACCAAGAAAAAAGTCTGATGATCCTGCGGAGGGCGATCAGAGAGACTCCGCCAGATCGAAGGATCGAAAAAAAAGCCCTGAAACGGTCTCTTTGAAAAGAGCCGCTTCAGGGCTTTTTGGATTTACATCCGCTCAGGAGCTTCCACACCGATCAGCTTCAGCACATTAGCAATCGTAATGCGGACGGCGCCGAGCAGCGCGAGACGGGCAGCGGTCTGCTCCGCGTCTTCCGTAATGACGCGCTCTGCTCTGTAGTAGCTGTGCAGCAAAGCAGCCAGCTCGTATACATAACGCACGATACGATGCGGCGCATAGCCATTGGCAGCCACTGCGATTTCTTCCGGCAGCTCGCCGATCTTGCGGAGCAGGTCGTATTCATGTTCAGTGGTCAGCTTGTGGAACGGAACGCTGTCCGGTGCAGGAAGCGCCACTCCCTGTTCTTCCGCCTGGCGGAAAATGCTGCAGATCCGGGCATGCGCGTATTGCACATAATAAACCGGGTTCTCATTCGATGTCGAAATAGCAAGGTCCATGTCGAAGTCGAGATGGGAATCCATGCTGCGCATCGTAAAGAAGTAACGGATAGCATCAACGCCGACTTCATCCATCAGGTCTACCATCGTGACAGCTTTGCCGGTACGCTTGGACATTTTGACCTTCTCGCCGTCCTGGAACAGGCTGACCATCTGTGCAATCAGCACAGTCAGTTTATTTGGATCATTGCCAAGCGCCTCCATCGCCGCTTTAAGGCGCGGAATGTAGCCGTGGTGGTCGGCACCAAAAATATTGATCATCCGGTCGAAGCCGCGGTTGTATTTGTTGCGGTGGTAAGCCACGTCAGGCGTCATGTACGTGTACGTGCCGTCATTTTTCACCAGAACGCGGTCTTTGTCATCCCCGTAATCGGTTGTGCGCAGCCAGGTTGCCCCGTCCTGCTCATAGGTTTGTCCTTTGGCGCGAAGCTCCTCCAGAGAAGCTTCCACTTGTCCATTCTCATACAGCGAACTTTCGCTGAACCAGACGTCAAAACGTACGCGGAAACGGCCAAGATCGCGTTTGATTTTGTCCAGCTCTTTCTCCAGTCCGTATTTGCGGAAGAAAGCCGCCCGTTCGTCCGGCGAATAGGACAGCAGCGAATCGCCTTTCTGAGCCACGAGCTCCTTGGCAAAACCTTTGATGTCTTCGCCATGGTAGCCGTCCTCCGGTATCTCGGCTTCTTGTCCGAGCTCCTGCAGGTAACGGGCCTCGATCGATTTGCTCAGATTCACGATCTGATTGCCGGCATCGTTAATGTAATATTCGCGGGTTACGTCGTACCCGGCGAAATCCAGCACATTGCACAAGGCATCGCCTACAGCCGCGCCGCGGGCATGTCCCAAATGCAGGCTTCCCGTAGGATTGGCACTGACAAACTCGACTTGTACCTTTTGTCCGCTGCCGATTTGAACGCGCCCGTAATTTTCACCTTCGGCGTATACCTGGGTAATGACCGGATAAAGATAGCTTTTTCCAAGTGTAAAATTGATGAACCCCGGCCCGGCGATTTCCGCTTTCTCAATCGAAGCTTTGCCATAATCCAGATGGTTCAGGATATCCTCCGCAATTTGGCGCGGATTCTTCTTGGCGATTTTGGTCAGCTGCATAGCTGCGTTGGTGGCCAGATCGCCATGTGCCTTGTCCTTAGGCACCTCGAGGGCAATCGCCGGAATTTCTTCGGCAGAAGCCAGACCGGCAGCCGTAATGGCTTCGACAATCGCTGTTTTGACCGCCTGGTTGATCTGCTCTAACGGGTTTTGGGTTGACATGTTCAGACTTCCTCCTGTATTTGCAAACTAATGGTGAACCGGCCTGCCAGTTCCTCATAGACATATAAATCGTAAACCCAGTCCAGCGTCCCTTCGGCTCCGTTTAACCGGATATCGACCGACTTCGTATCCGTCGAAAGGTTAAAGGTCGTAAACGGGGAGCGGTAGAAACCGGGAAGCTTTTGACCGGCGCTGAACGTCTGCTGCGACTCGACTTCACCGTGGCGCAGCACTCTAAGCTCGCCGCCGCTGATTCGTACGGTAGTCCGCGTCTTGCCGCCTTTCGGTCCGGGCTCCGGCTCTTCATAACGGATATAGCTGCCCGCCGCTCCCTGCACCAGTTCGCCGCGCATATGCTGCACCGTCTTATCCGTTCCATCAAAGCTTGTCAGGGTAATGGCCACAGCCTGACTGCCTGGCATTGCTTTCAGCCCCATTTCTATAATCTCTTTATCATACTCTACCATATAACCTTGTCCAAAGTCTCCGATCTTAAGACGTCAGACCTGCATCAAATATTGATTATAACCGATTCCGGCCTCTTTCGTTAATTGAAAAATCAAAAAAGGGCGCCGCCAGGCGGCGCCCTTCTTATAGAAGCCTTATTTAAGATCTTATATGAACCCTTAGTTTAGATACCATCTAAGCTAAAGGCTCAGGAAACAGCATCCGGGATCTTGAATTTCTGATTCCAGCTGACACCGCCGTCATGCGTAACATAGACGGCCGTTTCCGTCGCACTCGTAACCGTAAGCCAGCCTGTTTTCTGCGACGGGAAAGAGATGCGGGCATCATAACCTTTAATCACTGCCGGAACGTTCGTCCAGCTTCGGCCGCCATTATAGGAACGGCCGACACCCACAACACCTCCGGCAGGCGAGCTGCCAGCCAGATAGGCTGTGCTGCCGCCGATCAAAGCCATATTGCCCGGATGTCCTCCGGGAGATGCCGGACCTTTGGCAGCCAGCGCCTTCCCGCTGCCTGGTGCAGGACCGCCGCCGGCGGTCTCCTGGCCGATCACGCGCGTCCAGCTTGCCCCGCTGTCAGGGCTGGCGTACAGGCTGTACGAAACCTGCGACATGCCGGATTCGCCGTACACCAGCGCCCAGACCTGGCCAGCCCTGCTGTACAGCTCACCGCCGATGACCGATCTGGAAGGGATCGTCAGCACCGTCTGCCAGCTGCTGGCGCTGTTCGAAGTCTTCATAACCTTGTAGCCGCCGCCGGGAACAACCGTCAGCACATATCCCGTTTGCCCGGAAGCGTCATTAAAGGAGCCCGCGCGCGTGTTGGGCGGCGTGTTCACCTTTTTCCAGCTGTGGGCCCCGTCTGTAGATTGATAAATGCTGTTCGAAGTGAAGTGCCGCCCACCGTCTTCAGATTTTTGAAATGCTCAGGGATACTGTCGATCCGTTTCCAATGGGCGCCCCCGTCCGCGGTCGAAATCAGATAGTTGGGACCTTGGTCTGAAGCCGCTGCCAAGGCCCAGCCCTTCACGTTGTCAGGGAAATCAATCTGCGTGAACTGCCAGGCTCCCTTGTAAATCTCCTGCCAATGGCAGCCGCCGTCCGAGGTGCCGATCAAGAACCCGTTCCCTGCGGCACGCCCCGTCAAATCGTTCAGAAAGTGAATGTCGGTGAAATGCAGCGGCTGCTGATCCGGCTCCTTATGCTTCTTCTGCAAATCCCTGAGGAGGCCATGGTCGCCGCTGCCGCAAACCGGGCTGGCCGCCGCTGATACCTGGACAGATACGGAAGAAGCCATTCCCGCCATGGAAAGTCCGGCTGTTAGAACAGCTGAAGCCGCTATCTTCATTAAAGAACTCATCATCCGTCTGGTCTCTGTCATATGAAAGCACCTCCATACCCTTGCATACGTTTCTTACTGCCTGTTTAGTATCATTACCCGGCTTTTTTTCAATGAAGCATTTAAACGTGTTGGGTATCTGCTCTATCTCACCAAATCTTCGACAAATTTGGGCAGGACAAAAGCGGCTTGATGCAGACGAGGCGAGTAATATTTCGTTTGCAGCTCCGGGATTTTGCTGATGTCCACCTGAAGCGGATCGTGGGCCTTGCTGCCCATCGTGAACGTCCACAGTCCGGAGGGGTAAGTCGGGATATTAGCCCCATACACGCGCACGATTGGAAAAATCTCTTTGACATCCTTAGTAACCTTCCGGATCAAATCCGACTTAAACCAAGGATTGTCCGTTTGGGCCACAAAGATGCCATCCTCCCTGAGCGCCTCATAAATGCCCTGATAGAAGCCGCGCTCGAAGAGCGGCGCGGCCGGTCCCACCGGCTCGGTGGAGTCGACCATGATGACGTCGTATTGATTTTTGCTTTCAATAATATGCATGTAGCCGTCGTTCACCAGCACCTCAACCCGGGGATTGTCTAACTCGCCGGAAATTTCGGGCAAATATTTCTTTGAATATTCGATCACTTTGCCGTCAATCTCCACCAGAACGGCCTTCTCCACTTCGGGATGCTTCAGAATTTCGCGGATCACGCCGCCGTCGCCTCCGCCTACCACTAATACCTGCTTAGGATTGGGGTGAGTGAACAAAGCGGGATGAGCCACCATTTCATGATAAACAAATTCGTCTTTAATCGTGGTCATGACCATCCCGTCCAGCACCAGCATGCGGCCAAACTCTTCGGTATCCAGCATCGCTAAATCCTGAAATTCCGTCTTCTCCGCAACAAAGGTTTCCGTCACTTTGGCCGTAATGCCAAACGCAGGGGTCTGCTTCTCCGTAAACCACAATTCCACCATACCTACCTTCTTTCCTTCTGATCCGACTTTCCACCAGATCCATAATTTCTTCCTCTTTAATAATGTACCCAACCTGAAGGAGACCATGAATCCCAGCATTCGTCCCCTTCTCCTTCCAGCGTGAATATCCATCCTAAACTTTCCCAATAATAAGCATTACAGCCGCCGGATTCCCTTATTTTCCGGAAAAGGCAGCTCCTGCTGCTGCGCCTTTAACGATTATGCTCATCCGACAGGAGGTTATTCCTATGCAGAGACGATCTGGAAATGCCCGCAAACCGAAAAGGGGGCGACTGAGAACGCTGTTCAGGCTGACTTTGGCTGTTGCCGCGCTCGGTGCAGCCGCTTTAGGCATTCTGCTTGTTTATTTATATCAGTCTCCGCTGCCGCCGATAGATTCCGACCAGAACTCTATTATGTTCGATGCCAGCGGTGAACCGGCAGCCGTCTTCTCCCCCGCCGAGAAAAATCAGGCGAACGTCAAGCTGGACCAGATTGCCCCTTCCCTGATTCAGGCTACGCTGGCCGTCGAGGACCGGCATTTCTACGAGCATATCGGCTTTGATTTTAAAGGGATGGCCCGGGCCGTTCTCGTGAACCTCGAGCATCTGGATAAAGTTCAGGGCGCCAGTACGCTGACCCAGCAGCTGGCCCGGAATCTGTATCTGACCCATGAGCGGACCTGGACACGCAAAGCAAAGGAAGCTTTATATACGGCTCAGCTGGAGATGAAGTACAGCAAACCGGACATTTTGCAGATGTATTTGAACCAGATCTATTATGGACATGGCGCCTACGGCATTGAAGCCGCAGCCAGAACGTATTTCGGCAAACCCGCCAAGGATCTGACGCTGGCAGAAAGCGCTATGCTGGCCGGAATCCCGAAGGGACCTACTTATTATTCGCCTTTTAACCATATGAAGAATGCTAAAGACCGCCAGAAGACGGTGCTTGGCACCATGGTCGATAACGGCTATATTACGCGCGAACAGGCCGATCAGGCTTATACGCAGCTGCTGAACTTCCAGTCTCCTTCCCTGCGGACAACCGATGATAAAGCGCCCTATTTCCGCGACTACGTTCGCAGCGTCCTGATCGACGATCTCGGCATCAGCGAAGATCTGCTGGATCATGGCGGCCTGAAGGTTTATACCACGCTCGACACGGAGGCGCAGGCAGCGGCAGAGGCAGCGGTGCAATCGGGCGTTGGCAACGATGGAGAGCTCGAAGCCGCACTGGTTTCAATCGACCCGCGAAACGGGTACGTCAAAGCGCTGGTAGGTGGAACCAACTATATAAAAAGCCAATACAATCACGTGTTTGCAACCACCCGCCAGCCCGGTTCGTCCTTTAAGCCGATCATGTATTTAACAGCGCTGGCGTCCAAGAAAATGACGGTGGCCAGCCAGTTTAACAGCGAACCCACCCTGTTTCATTATGATGATAACCGGAAGACCTACAGCCCCAAGAACTTCGGTGAAAAATATCTCGGCGAAATCAACATGAAACGGGCAATCGCCGCCTCGGACAACATCTACGCCGTAAATACCCTGATGACCGTTGGCGCGGACAACGTCATTGATATGGCCCGGCGGATGGGCATTACGAGCAAGCTCCAGGCGGTCCCATCGCTTGCGCTCGGAACCTCGCCAGTCAGCCCGTTTGAAATGGCGTCGGCCTTCGCCGTCATCAGCAACCAGGGCCGCAGCGTCAAGCCCGTTGCCGTCCTGAAAGTGACGGATGCCTTCGACAGCGTGCTGTATGAAGCGCCGAAGGCGCAATCGGTGCAGGTGGTCGAACCCGCCGCTGCTTATGTGCTGACGCACATGATGGAGGGTGTGTTCGACACCGGCGGCACCGGCAGCCGCGTCTCGGCGCTGATGAAGCGCCCGGTCGCCGGCAAGACGGGCACGACCAGCACCGATGCCTGGCTGGTCGGCTTCACGCCGGAGCTGTCCACCGCCGTCTGGGTCGGCTACGACAAAGGCAAGACGCTTGGCACCGCCGCCTCGCGCAAGGCAGCCCCGATCTTCGCCACTTACACGGAGAAGGCGCTGGCGAAGGTGCCGCCCAAAATGTTCCCGGTGCCGGAGGGCGTGGTCAGCGCCTATATCGACACGGCTACCGGCAAGCTGGCCGACGCTAGCTGCGGTGATAAGGAGCTGGAGGTGTTTATTGCCGGCACCGAACCAAAAGAAACCTGCACCGGCTCAGCTCCGCCGGCTAAATCGGAGCCCGCTCCGGAACCGGCCAAGGAGCAAAGCCATTCGTGGTGGCAGGATTTGAAGCGCTGGTGGATGGAATAAATGGGATAGATGGGATAGATGGAAAAGGCGCAAAAAGGGAAGGCCCTTGTCTCCAAGACATAAGGCCTTCCCTTTTACCGTTTCTACCGCTCCCTATAAGGGGTAGAAACAAACCGTTATCCGTTAATTCAAAGCCGCTTTAAAAGCTTCCGGCGTCCGATCCCACCATTCTTCATTGTGGCTCATCAGCAGCTGCTTAAGCGCTGCTTTCTCTTCGCTGCCCAGATCGTCCAGCATGATCTTGCGTTTAAGCGCGTAATCGAGCTTATTGACATGATCGGCAAGGATCTTCCAGCCGCGTTTCGCATCCGTATCGATCAGCATCTCACAGGCGGTCGCTCCGCCGTAGCATTTGCCCTCTTCTGTCTGGTCCACAGCCACCCAAACGACCCATACCTGGCGTCCGTTCGGCACGTCCTCCCGGTTGGCAGAGAACTTGATGCCCCGCTCCACTTTGCTTTTCGCGTGCATGGCTCCAATATCAATCTTGGCTTCCCCGCCGTCGATGATGACCGGAGAAACGTTGTTCAAATCGATGGATCCCGCTCCAAAACCTTTGTGTTTGCTGCGGTCATTGCTGCTTATAATATTCAAACTCAGCGGTTTCTTGCCCGCGTTCGGCGTATTGTCCATAATTCCCTCCAAGGTTAAAGGCGCTTCCATTCACACCTTGTACATTAATTTTATTTTAGCTAATAATCTTCCAAATGCAAACATATACATGCTGTAGATGCTTGTCAACGGGAGGTATCAATCTATGTTTGCACCAAGGAAACGGACCAAAACCTTAACCATCCTGGCGGCCGCCCTGCTCCTGCTGGGCGGGTCGCTTTGGGGATTTACACAGCTGCGTACGGGCCAGCCGGCTGCTCCTGCTCTTTCTCTTGCTCCCGATCAGGCCAAGCCCTCTCTCACGGATGCTGCAAGCCCTCCCGTAAAGGAGAGCGTACAGCAGCCCAGCGCCGAGGTGCTCAGCAACCGGGTCACCGAATACCACATCGACGCAAAGCTGGATGAAACGAACGGCAGCCTGATCGGTACGGAGACGCTCAGCTGGACTCATCCCGGCAAGAAGCCGGTCAACGAGATTTATCTTCATCTTTATGCCAATGCTTTTTCGTCAGCGGATTCAACCTTTATGAAGGAATCGGGGGGCGTTCTCCGGGGAGACGCGATGCCCCAGAACGGATGGGGTTCGATCAGCCTGACGGAGATCCGGACGACCGACGGACTTTCCCTGCTCCACCGCCTCCAGTATGTGCAGCCCGATGACGGCAACATAAAGGACAAGACCCTCGTTAAAGTCCGCTTGCCCCAAGCAGTTCAAGGCGGCGAAACCCTAACGCTCAAGATCGGATTCCAGGTCAAGCTGCCCAAAGTATTTGCGCGGATGGGCACAGCCGGCAATTTTGTCATGGCCGGACAGTGGTTCCCCAAGATGAGCGTCTATGAGCCGGCCGGAACTCGCGGCAGAGCGCAGGAGGGCTGGAACCTCCATGAATATCACGGCAATTCCGAGTTTTACTCCGATTTCGGCATATACAGTGTCAAGATCAATGTGCCGCAAAATTACATCGTCGCCGCCACCGGCTTCCCTACTAAATCGGCTGCCGTTAAGGATGCCAGAAAGACCTATCAGTTCTACGCCGACGATGTGCATGATTTTGCCTGGGCCGCCTCCCCCGACTTCGTATACGCCGAAGAGCCGTTCGCTTCGGACAACGTGCCCGGCGTGCGGATCAAGCTGTACCTCGACCCGGCCCACAAGGATTTAAAGGACCGTTATTTCTACGCTGCCAAAGCAGCACTCGCCTCCTACAGCAAATCCTACGGGCCTTATCCTTACTCCACGCTGTCGATCGTGGTGCCTCCGGCGGACGGCAACGGAGCAGGGGGCATGGAATACCCGACGCTGATTACGGCGTTTGGAGCAACCAGCGACTCGCCGGGTTACGATCTGGAGAGGACTGTGGTGCACGAGATCGGGCACCAATATTTTTACGGGATGATCGCCAGCAATGAATTCGAGGAGCCTTGGCTGGATGAAGCCTTCACCTCCTATGCCGAGGACAAGGTGATGGAGAAGGAATACGGCGTGAACGCCAATCTGACGATCCAATCCGCGATGATCACTCATCCGCAATCGCTGGATCAGGCAGCCTGGAAATATGGAGATTCGCGCACTTACGCGCTGAACGTCTATACCCGGGGCAAACTCGTCTTGATGGATATTGAACGACAGATCGGCACCAAACAGATGAACAAGGTCATGAAGACCTATGCCCTTAAATATCGCTTCAAGCATCCTACGACCGCCGACTTCCAGCGTGTGCTGGAGCAGGTTACCAAGAAAGCCTGGGGCGATTACTTCAATAACTATGTATATAACGGAAAAATGGCCGATTATGCCGTAGACAGCATCGCCACGGATCAGAAGGAGCAAAACGGCGAAACCGTCTATGAAGCGACTGTATCCATCAGCCGCCGGGGGGCGTCTACGACGCCGGTGCCAATCCTGTTTACCTTCACCGACGGCCATGAAATCCGCAAGGAATGGGACGGCAAAGTGCCTTTGGCTGAATTCAAAGTCCAGTATAAACAACCTTTGGCTTGGGTCATGATTGACCCCGCCTATACGCTCCTGCTGGAGAATCAACATATCAACAACTTCCTGAAAGCCGAAGTGGATCCGTCCGTCGGATTCAGATGGAATCTGGGCATCGCCAAGCTTGTAGACGCTCTGCTTGGGCTGCTGTCATGGTGAGGTGAAGGAGACAATGACTTATATTCGAATTGGTTGGTCTAGTGCCGTCAAGCAGCTGCCCATAGCCATTCTTCTGTTTCTGTACCGGCTGCTCTGGAGCGTATTTCTCTATAAAATTATTCATTCCGCTATTTTTCCCGTCCTTCAGCGTTACCCTGATTCGGGACCCGGCGAGCTCAGCCGCCTGTTATTTCTGGTGGAAGGCCAAATCGGGCTGGCCGGCAACCGTCAGCTCCACCTGTTCGGGGGACTCCTTGCGGGCATGATGCTGATCCGCCTGCTGCTGACTCCGCTGATCCGCTCCGGAATTTACCACGGACTCCTGGAAGAAAGAGACCGCGATGGAGCCGGCTGGCTGTTCTTTGAAGGGATTCGGAAACGCTGGAAGCCAGTCAGCCTGTTCTATCTGATCGAGTTGGTTCTTGGCCTGGCTCCCGCCTACTGGCTGGTTCCGAGCATCTACAATCAGTCCATCCCGCTGCTGAACGGAGATCATCACGCGATGTGGTGGATTGGAGCCGCACTCGCGAGCTGGGGGGCCTGGTTCTTCCTGGTCAAAAAGCTGCTCGAATACGCGCTGCTCGGCTGGATCTCCGGCACTGGCCTGCTCCCTTCCCTGCTTTGGTGCATAAGACGCCTGGTTCAGGTCATCTGGGTTTCCCTGCTCCTCGGCGGGCTGAGCCTGCTGGTCTGCGGGCTGTTTACCGCCAGCTCCTGGATCTGGACCGGCATGCTTGGCCTGGTTCTTCATCAGGCCTACCCGCTGATCGGCAGCTTTCTTGGAATCTGGCAGACCGCCTCCCAATTCCACCTCTGGAAGACAGGGGCCGAAAAATAAAATAAGAACCGGACACCAAGCAGCCAACACAGCGCTGCACAAGGCCCGAGCCTGATGGCTCGGGTTTTGTTGTGTCTGTCCGGCTCTCTTTTTTGTAAAAATAGGCATTGCCAAAATGTACCTCTGCTGTTACAATGACTTCAACCAAACAAGTAACAACTTTGTAATTCTTTTTTAATCATTTAGCAGGATTTATGAAAAAGATGTCGAATAAGTAGCTTCAGATGCCATAAAGAATAAGCCTAATCCCAGGCATCAGGGGAACGGGGGAACCACTTTGGGTGAATTGGTCTCGCAACGGAGGGGCCATAGGGGAAACCTTCTACCGAATCCTTAAGCTAACCTCGTAGGCGTTGGAAGGGGTACACAAGTTTTGAAGAAGAAGTTGGCAGCAGCAGCAGTAGGTTTTGCATTAATGTTCACGCTGGGTACAAGCGCATTTGCAGCGGACACTCAGCTGGACAAAGCGGTGAGCGGTGCTTTGGGTACGCCTTATAAAACTGGAGGAACAACCACCAACGGTTTCGATTGCTCCGGCTTTACAAGATATGTATTCGCCAAGCTCGGCATCACACTCCCGCACCAATCCGGATCGCAGTTCAAAATGGGCAAGGCGGTAGAGAAAAACCAGCTCATTCCAGGCGATCTGGTGTTCTTCAACACTAGCGGCAACGGGGTTTCCCACGTAGGGGTTTACGTAGGAGACGGCAAATTTGCTCATGCATCCTCTTCTAAAGGCGTGATCATCAGCAAATTGAGCGAAAGCTATTATGTCAACCGCTATGTTGGAGCCAAACGCATCATGAGCAGTGACGTTTACCAGTCGGTTGCCGCAGAGGACTCTGTGGATGACGACAACGTAGAATAAGACGTCATCGTCTCACCAGCCTTTAAATCATTCTTGCCGGAATGGTTTAAAGGCCTTTTTTATGCCCGCTGCTCTCGGAGAAGTTACAAAATTGACTTGTAGGAGAGTCCCGAATAAAGCGATTCACTTAGGACTAAAAGACGATTTTGGGGGATTTACAAGATAAAATGCGGACACGCCTTGCTTATTTCCCCTCACTTTGTTACAATTGCCAACGTATTAGTAACAAATTTGTAATCGTTGTCGGAAGTAAGTTGCAAGTGATGAATGAGCCTTATTAAGTCTTTGCTAAGTCTACTAAGTCCTCTTCATCCGTAACCGCATTGTCAGGTGCCATTACTACATCAGCCGAATTCCCCGCACCTGGGAAACGGGGGAACCAAGTTATGGGTGAATTGACTCCACTGTCAGAGAGTCATAGGGAACCTTCGACCGAATCCTCAAGCTAACCTCGCAGGCCTTGGAAGGAGTTTTACATCTTGAGAAAGACATTAACAGCTGCGGCAGTGGGTTTAGCCATTCTTCTGTCCGCCGGAACATTAGGGACAAGCACGGCCTCTGCATCGACACTGAGCTCCGTTGTCAGCTCGGTATACGGTACCCCATACAAAATGGGAGCTACCGGCAACGGCGCGTTTGATTGCTCCGGATTCACGAAATACGTATTTCAGAAAATGGGCGTAACCCTTGCCCGCCAATCGGCCGCACAGTACAAACAAGGTACTGCCGTTGCCAAAAGCCAATTGAAAGCCGGGGATTTGGTCTTCTTTAACACACTCGGCAACGGCGTCTCCCATGTCGGGATTTACATGGGCAGCGGCTCCTTTGCGCACGCCTCCTCTTCGAAAGGCGTACGCGTAGACAAGCTCAGCAACAGCTACTATGCCAACCGTTATGTTGGAGCCAAACGCATTTTAAGCCAATATTCGTACAAAACTTTTGCTGTGAATCTGTAATCTTTAAAATCTTCTTTCGCCCTGCCAGGCGAAACCTGCATGTTTATTTCTTCTGAGCCGCACGATTCTTGCCGGAATCGCCTGCGGCTTTTTTGTTGTTGCCTACTCTTTAAACGTGGGTTCCGGCCGAAAGGTTCCATTTATTTGGGAGCCCTCGCTAATTTTTTTCAGCTCCTGAACCCGCTTGAGGACGCCTTTCTTGAGGAAAAGATTCCCACAACCTTTATATACCCTGTCTATTGGCGGTTAAACGTGCTTAGGGCCTATTTTTTTCCCTTTTTGCAAAACCTTTTGTTCTCGGTTACATTAAACGTATCGTAATAGATCTGAGTCAGGAGGGATGGGCTTTGGCCAAACAAACATACAGCTTTCAGGTGGTCCCCATGGAAGAGCACCACGGAGCCGAAATTTGTACCTGGAAGTATGAGCCTCCCTATAACATATATGGCTGGCTCCCCTGGGAGCAGATGAAAGGACTCGGCGTTGAATTCGGCGATCCGGAGATTCGCAGGCAGCAGTATGCAGCTCTGCTGGATGATGGCGGCATGCTGTGCGGATTCGCGCAGTTCTTCCCGCTCGAAGGTGTCACCCGGCTCGGCATCGGCATGAAGCCGGAGCTGTGCGGACACGGCCGGGGAGCAGCTTTTGTTGCTGCGATTGTCCAGGAAGCACTTCGCCGCAAGCCGGAGAATGAAGTCGATCTGGAGGTGCTGACCTGGAACAGCCGAGCCATCCGCGCTTATCAGAGGGCCGGTTTTACCATAACAGATTTGTATGAGCGCCAGACGCCGGACGGTATGATGCCGTTCTACTGCATGGTGTATCAGCCGGGCGGAGATGGGGAGGCTGACGGGCCGGAGCGCGAACCAAGCACAGAAGGCCCTTAAGGGAGTCCTCTCTTAGGGAATGTGCTTACAAGCAAAAAAATAAAGTGCGCCCTGGCCTGCCGGCCGGGCGCACTTTATTTCTCCTATTGCTCTTTGTAGAGGCAGTAGGGTGAACGACGTAACCTTCACTCTGCGCTGCGCATCTTCTCAAACGCTTCGTTATATTGCTGAGCTTCCTTAATATCCACACCCGTAATGCCGCCTTCCTCCCAGGAAGTCAGACGGAGCGTTACGACCTTGTAATCTATCGTAATAAAAGGATGGTGCTCGAAAGCCTCTGAAATGGCCGCTACCTCAGTTACAAATGCAATTCCTTTCATATAGCTGGAGAAATTGAACTTCCGCACGATCCAGCGGCCTTCCTCCAGTTCCCAGCCCTCAAGCTTCTGCAAATGCGTTTCAACCTCTTCAGGTGAAAATGGCATTTTTTTATTCCTCCCAACTTAAAAGGTCACGCTGATGGTTAAACCGAACAAGACCTTGTAGCATCCCAACATTCTAACATTTTTCAACAGAAAAAGCCATTATTCGACACAACCGTGGCCTGTCTTCGTTAAATGAGGGAAATGGAAGTTAACTCTTCCTCGCCGATCAAAACGTTAATTCGATGTACCGCTGAATCATGCATGACTACAGCGCTTCCGACATTGATCACAGGCTGCTCTCCCAGTCCATAGAACAAATCCTCCGCAAGCGCTTCCCAGACTTCCGAACGGTCTGCCTCAGGCAGATGTTCCCAATCCTCCGGGTCCATCTCGAAAAAAATATAACTATCCGGAACAGCCGCCATAGCCTCCGTTAGATCTGCCAAAATCAAAGCATAGTCTCTTCCGTGTTTAACACCCATGCCCAAAGCCCCTTTCTACTTTTGTTTCTACCCAGGCTTACCCTTTATTATACCTGAAATTATGCCTTAAAAAAAAACAGAAATCTGTCGATAAAAGAGGTAAACCGTTTCGTGCTTCTCTTTCCGGAAGGATGCCGGGAAGATGGAAAGGATTCAATTCTCATGGATGAGGTGTATGGATGGAAATTTCAACGATAGTCGGCATTATTTTAGGTTTGATTGCGCTGATCGGCGGGATGATTCTGAAAGGCGCTCCGGTAGCCGCTCTGGTCACCAA
Source organism: Paenibacillus yonginensis (assembly GCF_001685395.1). Taxonomy (NCBI): domain Bacteria; kingdom Bacillati; phylum Bacillota; class Bacilli; order Caryophanales; family Paenibacillaceae; genus Paenibacillus; species Paenibacillus yonginensis. Next base: position 4,064,565 of record NZ_CP014167.1, read on the forward strand.
TCCGGCCGCTTATGTCATAATTCTCGTAGGGACTGCGGCTTCCCTGTTTGTTGCGTTCCCGATGTCGGAAATGAAGCGACTGCCTAAACTGTTTAAAGTTTTGTTCTTCCCTAATAAAATGCTCAGTAAGACAGAAATTATTACCATGTTTACCGAATGGGCGTCGATTACACGCCGCGAAGGCCTGCTTGCTCTGGAAAGCAAAGTCGAAGAGATCAACGATGATTTCCTGCGCAGCGGGATGCGAATGATTATAGACGGCAATGATCAGGAATTTGTCAGCGACGTTCTGGCAGAAGACATTGCAGCCACGGAAGAACGTCACCGTTCAGGAGCGCTGATCTTCTCCCAGGCCGGCATGTATGCTCCTACGCTGGGCGTACTCGGCGCCGTGGTAGGTTTGATTGCCGCTCTCGCCGATATGACGGATATGGAGAAACTCTCCCACGCTATTGCGGCTGCCTTTATCGCAACACTGCTTGGTATTTTCACCGGTTACGTCCTTTGGCACCCGATCTCCAATAAATTAAAGCGGATGTCCAAACGCGAGATGGAAATCCGCCTGATGATGGTAGAAGGTCTGCTCTCCATTCAATCGGGGGTATCTACCATTGCTATTCAGCAAAAACTGTCCGTATTCCTGACACCGGCCGAACGTGCAAAACTGCAGGATAAGGAGGCGGACAGCGGTGAGCAAAAAGAATAAAAAACATGAGCCCCACGAAGAGCATAATGACGAAAGCTGGCTGTTGCCCTACTCCGACCTGATGACTCTGCTGCTGGCGCTGTTTATCGTGCTGTACGGCATGAGCACCCTTGATGCCAAGAAGTTCGAGGAGCTCAGTCAGGCCTTTAACGCCGCGTTGACCGGCGGAGTCAGCGTGCTGGATCAAAGCACCATTAACGGCAAGACAAAGAACACGCCGACCAAAGAACAGGACAACCAAAACACAAGCACGCTCACTGCGCAAAACATGACCCAGCTGCAGAAGCGCAACGAGCTTAGGAAGCAGGAAGAAGAAGATCTGGAGAAGCTGAAGAAGCAGCTGGATCAGTATATCAAACAAAGCGGCTTGACCAGTCAGCTGGCCACCAAGCTGAACCAATCGCAGCTGCTGATTACGATCAGCGACAACGCCTTGTTCCCGTCCGGCAGCGCCCTTGTCAAACCGGAAGCAAGCGCCCTGGCTAAAGCGCTGTCCGGCATGCTGCAGAAGTTCCCGGACTATGAGATTCTGATCTCCGGCCACACGGACAACGTACCGATCGACAACGACCAGTTTGCCTCCAACTGGGACCTCAGCTTCGCTCGGGCCAGGAACTTTATGGAGATTCTGCTGCAGAACAATAAACTCGATCCAAAAATGTTCAGCCCGATCGGATACGGTGAATACCATCCTGTAGCTGACAATAATACGGAAGTTGGCAGAGCGAAAAACCGCCGGGTCGAAATCTCAATTATCCGGAAATATCAGGATCCGGACAGTCAGGTCACGATTACGCCATAAACAGGAAGAACCCGGGATATCGTCCCGGGTTCTTCTGTGCTACAACAATTTATAATTCAACTGTGCCCCGAGCTCCGCTTTCTCCTGAGGCGTCAAATCCCGCCATTCCCCTGTCTTCAGGCTGCCCAGATGGATATTCATAATCCGAATCCGCTGCAGCTTCCTGACGCTGTATCCTAGCGCCGAACACATGCGGCGGATCTGCCGGTTTTTCCCTTCGGTCAATATAATCCTGAATACCCTTTCCGAAATCCGGGTAACTGTGCAGGGCAGGGTCATCTCGCCCAAGATCTTAACTCCCTCCGACATCGCCTGCAGAAATCTTGGCGTAACCGGCCTGTCAACCGTCACGATGTATTCCTTCTCATGTTTGCCTTCAGCACGAAGAATTTTGTTGACGATATCCCCGTCGCTGGTCATCAGAATCAAACCTTCCGAGTCTTTGTCCAAACGGCCGATCGGGAAGATCCGCTGCTTGTGGCCGACAAAATCGACGATATTCCCTTTCACATGCTGTTCGGTTGTGCTCGTGATTCCGACCGGCTTGTTAAGTGCAATATATACAGCCCCTACCGGTTTCGGGATGAGCGGCTTCCCGTTAACCCTGACATCATCGCCTTCCTCCGCCTGGCTCCCAAGCAGGGCCACCTCACCGTTAATGGTGACTTTCCCGGCTTCAATCAGCTTGTCCGCCTCCCGGCGAGAACAAAAGCCGGTTTCACTTATAAATTTATTAATTCGCAAAGCTCTATTCCTCCTGATCCTTTCCACTGTCGCCGCTGTCCAGACTAGTTACAACCGGCTGTTCCTCCCCGTCCGGATCCGGATGAACCAGCGGCAAAGTAATGGTCACCATCGTTCCCCAGCCGACCATACTATTTATATTTAGAGTGCCTTTGTGCGCCTCGATAATGCGCTGGCTGATCATCAGCCCAAGTCCGGTTCCCTTTTCCTTGCTGGTATAAAAAGGCTCCCCAAGCTTCGCCAGCCGTTCGAACGGTATGCCTTCGCCTTCGTCAATGATGCCGATCAAAGCCTGATTGTTCTCCTTGATGATCTTCAGACCGATGCCGCCGCCTCGGGGCATAGCTTCCATAGCATTTTTCAAAATATTGATGAACACCTGCTTCAGCTGGTTCTCTTCACAATAGACCTCTATCGGTTCCTTCTCAAAGTCGGTCACGAATTCAATGCCATATAAATGCGCCTGGCTGTCCAGCAGCGAGACAACATCCCCGAGCACATAACGGATATCCTTGTTCTGGAAAATGCTGGCCTGCGGCTTGGCCAGAATCAGAAACTCGCTGACGATCAGATTGATCCGGTCCAGCTCGGACAACATAATATCGACATGCTGGATGTTTAGAGCTCGGGTTTGCTGCTGCAGCTGCATGAAACCGCGGAGTGTCGTCAGCGGATTGCGAATCTCATGCGCAACCCCGGCCGCGAGCTGGCCAACCGTTGTCAGCTTCTCAGACTGGCGCAGCAGCTCCTGCATTTTATTATGTTCGGTCATATCGCGGGAGATTGTGATATAGGCGATAATCCGGTTATTTTTATCAAAAATGGGGGATTGGCTAATACTGACTTCCACTTCACTGCCGTCCTTGCGCAGACGAACTGTCTCCACACTTGGCAGCGCATGCCCTTCGGCCAGCGCCTTCTCCCACTGCTTCCATTCTTCCCAAACCCAGGAAGGGACAAACGGCAGCGGCTCGCCGACGATTTCGTCTTCGCTCCAGCCGTATAAGGCCTCAAAGGCTTGATTCACCCGAATGACCCGCCACTGCGGATCGGACAAATGAATGGCGTCAGCCGTCTGGTTGATGACCGACTCCAAATATTCGCGCATGGAACGGTTCTCCTCGTTCATCTGCTCCAGTTCGGAGGTATAATGGTCCAGATTGTCCGCCATATGGTTGATATGTTTGGCCAGCACTCCAAGCTCATCCCGGCTGTTTATGTATAATCTCGTATCAAACCGACCTGCCGACATGTCTTGAACCTTGACCAGAATATGGCGAAGCGGACGCATCAGCACCCTTGAAGTGAAATAAATGCTGAGCAGGGCCAGAAGCAGCACAAACAGGAAGATCAAAAGATGGAGGACCATTTGCTCTTCCAATCCGGAAGACAGCGGCCCATAGCTATAGACCATACGAAGAATGTATGCCGCTCCATCCGGTGTGGAAACCGGCAGGTAGCTTTGAATATAATGCTGTCCTTCCAGGAATAAATTCGAAACCCGCGCCTCTCCCTGTTCCGACGCTTCTTGGATCCGCAACTCTGCTTTCTCATCGACCAGGCTGTAGCTGCCGAACTGAATCTGATTCTGGACGGCCGATGCTCCTTCTTGCAGGACAGCCCCATTCCGAAGCGGTCTAAAGCCTGTAATCTCCAGAATGTTCGGATCGCTCTGCTTAATCCGTTCGATCACCGCCGAAGGCCCCATTTGGGCAAGTTCGCTTTGAATATCCTCCTGGCGCAAAAAGACGTGAATCAGATAATTTCTTTGCCCGTCATAATAATAACCCATTTGTTCTTCAGCGTTTCCGTCAGCCCCCAGCTGTTCAAAATCCGTCCAAAAAGGCGCCTTCATCTCTACGCTTGTGCGGTTGTCCAAGGATGGAAAACCAGCATCTGCGGAATCGAAGGTTTGGGTAACTGCTCGGCCTAAACGCTGCGGATCTGTGGATTGTCCGATCAGCAGCTCATTATCTTTTTTATATACTAGAGAGAAACCGCTTACGCCCGTCCTCCGGCTCAGATCAGCCAGCTGTTCTACCGTAACTCCACTCCAATTGGGACCCAACTCGCTTGCGGCTGTCTGGGCGGCTCTCTTTAAGTTCTCCTCCAGCTCCCCTTCGAAATAGGTCAAGCTGTCCCTGCTTTGCTCCAGCGATACCGCCGCCTGCTTCGTTAATAAAATCAATTGGGATTCATGCATGTCACGCAGGTTGCTTCTCGCCCGGGAATAAATCAGAATCATGTTAATAACCAGTATGGTAACGAGCGAAAATACGAATAACAGGATCATTTTCCTTCTAATCGACAAGCTGCCCGCACCTCCAAGCCAGGAATGGCTAATATTGGCTCACTCTAACATGATACAATTTTCGACGTCATTTGCCTATACATTGATAACCCTAAATGGGATGTTTACAATGAAGAATAATCAGGTTCTTGAAGAACCTATCTAGAACACTTCAAACTGAATCTGTTGAGCCTATTTATTCATCAACATTTTGTCCACAAACTGTGCACAATTCCACAGCATTTATTCAACATTGTTAATAATTCTGTGGATAATAGCTGGGTTATGCACAGGTTTATCAACATCATGTTAACAATCGAATGAGTGTTCGTTGGATAATATCCACAAACTATTTGCAAGGAGCTGTTTGTCAACCATGACTGAAACCGAAGCGACCCCCTTCCCAGCTGAACGCTATTCAGATGAATACTGGATGCGCCAGGCCATAGAGGAGGCCAAGAAAGCCGAGGCTATCGGAGAAGTGCCCATAGGGGCGGTTATCGTCAAAAATAACGAGATTATCGGCCGTGGTTATAATCTCCGAGAAACCACACATGATTCTACGGCTCATGCCGAAATGATTGCAATCCGCCAGGCCAGTGAGCATCTGGATGCCTGGCGGCTGCTGGACTGCCGGCTTTACGTTACCCTGGAGCCGTGTCCGATGTGCGCCGGGGCGATTGTGCAATCCCGGCTCCCCGCCGTTATTTACGGGACAACCGATCCCAAAGCCGGCTGCGCGGGCACGCTGATGAATTTGCTGCAGGAGCCGCGTTTCAATCACAGGACGGAGGTCGTTGCAAACGTCCTTCAAGAGGAATGCAGCTCCCTGCTAAGCGATTTCTTCCGCCGCCTGCGCCGGAAATAAACAGAAGAGCCCGCCCGGATTCCCGGTGCGGGCTCTTGTTGATGAAATATAAGGCAGGCAGCTGCTTTCTCCATGCTTATCCACCTTATAGGCATTTCCCTAGTTAATGAATATCTCGTTTCTTAAAACGTCCGCCTTTGACGTCGTGAATATTGCCGACAGCCAGAAAGGCGTTCTCGTCAAAATGATTCACAATCTCCTTCAGTTTGGCCTCTTCCAGACGAGTAATAACACAGAAGATCACCCGTTTCGGATCTCCAGAGAAACCGCCCTCGCCGGATAAATAAGTGACCCCGCGGCCAAGCCTGCTTAGAATCGCATCGCCAATGTCTTGTATGCGATCGCTGATAATCCAGACCGATTTCGATTCATTTAAGCCGTCTACCGTAATATCAATGGCTTTGGAGGCAATATAGTAAGCTAATATAGAGAACAATGCGGAATTCCAGTTAAACACAAAACCCGTACTTCCCAGGATGAACAGGTTAAAGAACATGATGATTTCTCCGACTGAAAACGGCAGCTTCTTCGCCAGCAGTATCGCAATAATTTCCGTCCCGTCCAAAGACCCGCCAAAGCGAATGGCTATGCCCGAACCAAGTCCCAGCAGAATGCCGCCAAACACGAACGCGAGCAGCGTATCCTGCACAACCCCGTCTACGTGGTGCAGCAGGACGGTCACAACTGACATCACGGAAATCCCCAGCAGAGTGGATAAAGCAAACGTTTTGCCGATCTGCCTGTAGCCGATCAAGAGAAAGGGAAGATTAAGCAGGAACAGGAACAACCCCAGGGACCAGCCGCTTAAATGGGCAGCTATAACCGCAATGCCTGTTATCCCTCCATCCGTAATCCGGTTAGGAACCAGAAACAGCTCAAGCGCTACCGCATAAATAACCCCGCCGATAATAATCGATAAGCACCGGCCTAAAATATTGGCAAGCGAACGCCTGTTATGCTGTGTAGGAGGAAGCTGGGCCTCCTGCAGGCCATGTTCGCCGTTGGCTAAATGGAACATATCATTACACCTCTCTTCCATAAAGTGTAGATCTCAGACTCCGTTTAGACTGATTTCGAAGCCCTTATGACCAGATTCTCACATTGGGCCCTATTCTTTTATTATGACACTAAATCCCTCGGATGTCTGCTGTTAACTTGCTTCACATCAAAGTAAATTGCATTTATTCCCCAGGCAAGGATAAAAAATGGAGCTGTCCGAAAGTCTGAACGGCTTTCAGGAACAGCTCCAAATTCAATCAGGAGGATACTGCTTTAGCTGGCAGGATCAATTATAAAGATTCAGCTCGGCAATGGACCACCACCAGGCCGGCTCTTCCTCGGTTTGGACAATCTTCACATAACGAGCCGTTTGAACCGGGAAGACCTCTTCCATATAAGCCGAGCTGCCGGCTTGCTGAGCCAGCGGAGCCCACTGCTCGCCGTCTTCCGAAATCAGGATTTGATAGCCGCGGGCATAATCATTGCTGCTTCCCGCCGAGTCCATCGTCAGCTTCTTGAAGCTCTTAGGACTGCCTAAATCAATTTGAATCCATTGACCAGGTGTCTGCCCCGCGCCGGTGGTCCAGCGTGTGGCTTTATTTCCGTCGATCAACTCCCCTGCAGGAGCATCGTCTGCGCTGGTTGATGCCGTAACGATCCATGCAGACCGATCAAGCGGCAGCGGCTCAGCCTTGCCGCTGTCCGGAAGACTGGGATTCAAATCAGCCGTAAAGAGCTGCAGCTCGGAGATGGACCACCAGTGAGAATCCGATCGGGTTTGGACAAGCTTCACATAACGAGCGGTTTGCAGCGGGAAAGCTGCCGTGACCAGAGAGCTCTTGCCTTCACCCGACGCAACCGGATTTCCCCAGCTCTCGCCATCATTCGAAACATAAACTTCATAACCTCTTGCGTAGTCGTCGGCATTATTGCCGCTGTCCATAACGACCTTGTCGAAGGTTTGTTCCTGACCCAGGTCAAGAACTACAAAATCACCATTTGTTTGCGGGTTTCCCGTCGACCAGCGCGTATCCCGGATTCCATCCAACATGGCTTGAGGATCCTCCCCGCCTGCCGTGGAAGAAGCCGTGACGGTCCAGCCGTCAGATATAACCGGTTGTTGTTTGCCGATTCCGTCATTGCCGACATTCAGTTCGGCAATCGACCACCATTTGTCCGCTTCGCCGGTTTGCACCATTCGGATATAACGGGCATTCTGGATCGGGAAAGTGATGGTCATCGTTCCGGCCTGGCCGCTGCCGGCTGCAACGACCGTTCCCCAGCTGTCGCCATCCTCGGACACGAACAGTTGATACCCCCGCGGATAATCATCAGCGGCGTAACCGGAATCCAAAGTAACGGAATCAAAGGTTTGCTTGCTGCCGAGGTCCACTTGCAGCCATTGGCCATTCGTTTGTGGACTGCCGTTCGTCCAGAGTGTGCCGCGGTCTCCATCCAGCATATTGGCCGGTACGTCGGTGCCTTGGGTGGACGAGGCCGTTACGGTCCAAGCCGGACGGTCATCCGGGGCACCGCTGTCATCGCCATCGCCCGAAGGAATTTCCGCAGAAGAAGCGCCAAACTCCGCCAGCTTGATTTCCGAAATCGACCACCAGCTATCATTAGGTTCAGTCAGGACGATTTTAATAAATTGAGCCGTCTGCAAGGCCGGGAACGATATAGCGAGGCTTGGCGAGCTTCCGCTGCCACTTGCTACAGGTTCGCCCCAATCCTGTCCGTCTTTCGATACATAGACCTCATAACCGTGGGCATAATCGTTCCAGTTCGTTCCCGAGTTCATAAACAAGGTATCAAAGGACTGTTCAGCGCCCAGGTCGATCTGCAGCCAGTCACCAGCTTCCTGCGTTTTGCCTGAGGACCAGCGTGTGGACAAATCATTGTCCGTCAGATGTTCCACAGGTTCACCGGTTTTCGAAGCGGTAATCATCCAAGTTGAGCGATCCAGGTATTTAATGCCCTTCGTTGGATCTGGACCATCCAGCACGGTGTTTTTCAGCGGATTCACGGATACCAGTGCATTTGCATACACGGTTGCAGATCCGAGAGCCCCGTCTTTATTGAAGAAATGAATGGTTTTGGCGCTTTCCGAAGGGTTCCAGATTTGAGCGGTGTATACGCCATCTTTGTTGTACACGGTGACTGCAGGATCGTCGGCCCAAATATCGGCGCTCCGGTGTCCAAGCGTTTCCATGCTGTGTACGAACCAGTAGGCGTTAAAGGCCTCATTTTGCTGCATATTCGTGGTATCCCACTTGCTCAGTACGGAATCCGGATCGAAGATCGATTCGAACGGCCAAATGATATGGAACCAGGTGCGTTCCGGCTGTCCGCCCAAATCTTTGATCATCCCTTGATAAACAGCAGCCGTCTTCTCCGGTTGACGACCATAATAAGTCATCCATTCCGCTGGCGGAAGCCAGTGAATACCGTAGACATACTCCGGATCTCCGCCAAAGAAGGTTGTAAATGCGGTCGCACTGCCATAAACCTGGCCGGCCGTAGCATGGGTATAGCCATCCACCCAGTTATCGCCGTCATAGTTGAACCAGTACTGCTCAACGGCTTTCTCTTCCGTCGTAAAACCCCAGATACCCGCATCGCGGTACGTATCATTATCGGTTACGAGTCCCCACATGTATTCGCCGACCCAGCTGAACAGCGATTCGCCGGCAGCCTCCTGGTTGTTGCCGCTGCGGTTATCCGCATAGCCGCCTGCCCAGGAGTGGCCTTCATAAGGATCAAAATTCCGGAACCAAGGGAACTGGCTGTCATCCTTGTTAGGATTAGCATAGTCCCGGATCAGGGTTTCTACCATGTCCCCATAATCACGCAGGAACTCTTTGTCATAAGTCGCAAGGACGGCCGAAGCAAAGATGTAATATCCATAAGTGAAATGATGGTCTGTCAGACCGGTGTTAATGCCGAACCCACTGGCATATGACATCAGGGAGCCCCAGTACTTCGAGTAATGGAAGTAATAAGAATGCAAAGGTTCATCTGGCGAATAAGTGTACCAATCCGTCAGAATCGTCTTCAGATCTTTCAAATACTGGTCTCTGCGCTCTGTATCGCCAAGCTGATCGCTGATCAGCACCGCCAAGGCGAGAGGATGGAGTTTCTTCCCCTGCCAATAAGGATCCTCAACCATAAAGCCATTGGCCAGATCGGCATCCAGCTGATCTAGGTACGCCACCAGCTGAGCGCGCGAGTAAGTCGGATCGTTTGGTTCGACAAACTGCGGAATTAATCCGTTAAAACGGTCCGAGGTCGTAAACGTGTTGCCAACCCTCACTTTAAGGGTGCCGCGGATGGACGGATAGCTCAAGTCCGTAAGCGGTGTGTTTGAGATCTTCCATTGATGCGGAAGCAAAGTCATGATCGTATCGGCCGAGAAGCCCGGACGTTTCACTTCGGTAGAAGTTGTGAAATTTGTCGTTACGAGCGACACGTTCTCATCAAAGTGGTAGTCCACTTTCGTATCGGTAACAAAAGCATAAGCATGCTGGTAATACTCGCCAAGCTCAGACGCGGAAGGAAGCGCCGCCAGCGACAGGTAGTTCTCGCCGGAGCCAAGCTTAATCTTGATCGTATTGCCCAGCTTCATGAAGGTCGTGCCTTCAGGAGTAAAAATCCCATAATGACGGACAAAGGTTTGCGATGTAGGGGCTCTGTCCTTGTTGGTCACTTCCAGACCAATATGGTCAGCCGTGTAGACGTCACCGTCGTTCAAGAGTACCGGGTTGTTGTTGTCATCAAACAGACGGGTCATGACCGGTGACTGAAGAATGACCGCATCCGGATTTTCGTACGTATTGTAAATAAAAGGCGATCCTTTTACAAAAGTGGTGGTCATTTTGGCTGTATCGTCATCACTGAGGATCACGCTGGCGGAATAATCGCCATAGCCGGAAATTTTCGTTTCTATGTTGGCTGGATTGATATTGTTGCTGGAAAGATACAAATCCGGATCTCCATCGGCATCAATGGAATCCCCATGGGCATAACCGGCCCCAGGGTTTAACACAGCAAGGCCCTGTTTCGTGTACCAATTCTTAAGCGGCAGGGTAATCAAGCTGTTTCCGTCGCCCAGATTGGAAATCAGGATCGATTGCCACCAGTCGTTGGATGGAATCGGCGTATCGATGTCGGATGTTCGATATGTAGGGTTTTTGGGTTCTAATTGGGTAATATCGTTAATCTCGTAGCTGCCTGCTCCTACTTGTACCGCAGAGGCAGCCGGAATATCTGGGATGTCATAAACGGGCTTTGGATCCCCATCGCGGTAAGCATGGACCTCAAACTCAAACAACGAATAACCATTGGTTGATCCGCGGGCAATGCCGGCCATTTTCACATAACGGGCTTTGGCATACAGCGGGATTGTTTCTTTACCGCCATTGCCGTTGAGCTGACGGTAAATCGTTGTCCAATGCTCGGCATCATCCGAAACCTGGATATCGTAAGCACGTCCAAACGCGGCTTCCCATTTGAAGGCTACGCTGCCGATCTCGCTTTCCTGGCCCAAATCGACATAGATCCATTCGTTATCCTTATAGATGGAAGACCAGCGAGTGTCCGGATTTCCGTCGGTTGCATTTTTCGCCAGGTAGTTCTTCTCTTCCATTTTGGCTTTATCTTCATCCGATCTGCTTGGCTCGTCAATCTCCAGAGAAGAAGCCTTTACCGGCTTATTCAAGGCAAGATTCGGAGCTGCCGGTTTCGGAGGCCCGCCAACGCCGCCGGTTCCGTATACGTTAAACTCGAAGATCGAAACGCCGTAAGCCTGCTGGGCGCGTTCCGTACTGTAAAGACGGACATAACGTCCCTTTCCGGACACGTCTGTGCTGACTTCGCCGGCTTTCCCTTGTATTACCGGGGAAATATTGTCCCAATGAAGCTCATCTTCGGAAACTTGAAGGGTATATGCGCTGGAATACGCATTTTCCCAATTTACGCTTATTTTACTGATCGTCGCGCTCGCTCCTAAATCCACATAAATCCATTGCGGATCTTTCTGCCATTCGCTTTCCCAGCGGCTGTTCACATTCCCATCCACCGCCAAATCAGGCGTATTGCCGCCCAAAGAGGATGAGGCATAAACCGGCCGGTTTAACGAAAGCAGGTAATCCTCAGGTTCAGCCGCATGAGCGGTTAGAGCAGGCAGGGACGGCACGCTGCCGATCATCAGCAGCAGAGCCATTAAAGCATATGCCCAAAGAACGCGGGCTCTGCTTCTGGCTGCAACAAACTTGTACATAACTACTCTCCTTTATATTGAATTATAGAACAGTGGTTAATAAATTGTTTTGTCTCACTGCTCTACTTTTTTATCGGCTCCTCAATCCTGTTTTTTGGCGCCCTGGCGCGTTAAACCTCCAAAGATAGGAGCTAGGAACTAAAATTTATGTATAATAAGGCATAAAAAAACAAATAAGATCAGACCTAAGTCCGACCTTATAACAAAAAACTATGTTCATTTCTTCTATCCTAAAGCGAACGGCAAGCACGAAAGGCAAAGACCAGCCAGGCCCGACCGGTTCCGTTCTTCGTTAACCCTCCGGATTGTTATGACTGACGTGGTTCCGGGTCTTCACTTTCTTGGAACCGGACAGCGGCTCAGGTCCGCCGTTTCCTTGATGACGCTCCTGCTTGGGCTGTACACCGGGAACCGGCATGCTTTTGGGTTTGCTCATCCTTGTCCCTCCTCATTCAAAATGGATGTTATGGACTTGTTACAGACCGTCCTTACTAACATGCGAAGAAGAGCTGCATTATATGCAAACCCGCTTCCCCAATCCGCAAGCGGAATAAATCTCCGGGATAAACAAAAAAACCGCAGCCCCCTTAACTCGGGAACCACGGTAATCAGCTGTATGTATGGCGGAGAGAGTGGGATTCGAACCCACGTGGGCTTGCACCCTAACGGTTTTCAAGACCGCCCCTCGTTATAAAAAACCACCGTCCCTTGTACTGACTGAGTTTATGGCACTTTATCGTTGAACCGCTACAGCGGTCTGAGTTAAAACGTTAGTTTCGGTACGCGACCGTTGGATGATTTCATCTTAATATTAATTAAATCATCCGTCAATTGCAAAACAAAACACAAAGTATCATCATCAATAGTTAAACATAAGACCGTCGAAAATTATTTTCGACGGTCTTTTTTACGCTACGGCTCTATTCCTATAAGTAAAAATGGAAATGGTGGGTTTCCTCTGCCTTGTCTTATTATATGTTGTAATTCCCGTTCATAATAAGAGGGACCAGATGACATTTCATTTAACAATTTCCTCATTGGCAATATTTCTATTCCAACATCAATTTTATCTGCAATGTAAAACCCCATATGTTTAACAAAAATATCAAACGCTACAAATGAATATTTGCCGAATTGAAGTTCTACAGCAGTTCTATTTTTAACGAAGTCTGTTTGATTATAAGATTCAAAAGGAATTTTTCCAGCTTCTTCAATTTCCTTTTTTTGTTTTTTGGGTGACAATGTTAGTATTTTTCTTGTGAGGTCTTCATCATCCGTCACAAAGTATTTGTATCGCTCTTCTTTCCAATCCCGCCTTTCAAGCTCATCTTTGAATGCTTTATTCATGTCTCCCGGACTATAGAGGAGCTTACCGTATTTTGTTCTTTCTTCGCTTAACTTAGTCTTACACTTTTCTGCGTCAATTCGGTATATAACTTCATAAATTTCATCCAAAATCTCTGGTTTATGTACTTTCAAATACTCAAAGCCATTAAGATGAGAGTATTGTGCCCCAACTTTCACTTATTGCATCCCCCCTTGTTTCACTTAAACAGTTCATCTACAGAGATATTTAATACTTTGGAAAAAGCTAATATCTCTATATCTGTAATCTCTCTTGACCTACTTTCAATTCTCGATACCATGGGTCTATCAATGTTAAGTCCCATTACATTAAGTTTCGCCGCTAATTCTTCTTGTGTGAGATTCCTCAATCTCCTAAAGTATTTGATTCTATTTCCAATAATATTTCTATCTCTCATTGTAATCTTCCCTGTATAATATATATGTCTTGATTCTATAACAAAAAGAATGATAAAATGTGTGGTAATCACACAATGATGAGGTGCTTTTATGAAGACTTACAGAAATGAGGAAATTTTACATAGCCTCAGCCCAGAAATTAATTTACCTAAAGTTGTATTGCATCATGGCGATACCCTTGAATATTTGAAATCTCTACCTTCAAACTCGACAAAGTTAATTGTTACTTCCCCACCATATAATGTGGGCAAAGAATATGAAACAAAAACTTCAATTGAGAATTACCTATTATCACAAGAAAAGGTAATACAAGAGTTAATAAGAATTGTCAGTGAAGATGGTAGCATTTGTTGGCAAGTTGGAAATTATGTTGATAAGGGTGAAGTGTTCCCACTAGATATTTATTATTACAATATATTTAAAAAGCATAATCTTTATCTTCGTAACAGAATTGTGTGGCGGTTCGGACATGGTTTGCATGCAAAAAATAGGTTTTCAGGAAGATATGAGACAATTCTATGGTTTACAAAATCAAATGATTACACATTTAATCTTGATGATGTACGAATCCCAGCAAAGTACCCAGGAAAAAAACATTTCAAAGGAGAAAAGAAGGGTCAGTTATCAGGAAATCCCAAAGGAAAGAATCCAGAAGATGTGTGGGATATACTTATTGAAGATTGGGATGAGTTAGTTTGGGATATTCCTAATGTAAAGTCTAACCATCCAGAAAAGACAGTACATCCTTGCCAATATCCTGTGGAATTAATTGAACGCTTAGTACTTGCCTTAACAAATGAAAATGATACTGTGTTAGACCCATATGCTGGGGTTTCCTCTTCCATAATTGCTGCAATTAAGCATAAGAGAAATGCTATTGGGATTGATAAAGAGTTATCATATATTAATGTAGGAATTGACAGAATTAGAGCCTTTGCTAATGGAAAGCTTGAATTGAGGCCTTTAGGTAAGGAGGTCTATAAGCCAACAGGAAAAGAAAAAGTATCTTCAATACCAGAAGAATGGCTTACCTCTAAGGATTCCATTTATCATAAATCGTAATTGTGTTACAAAGGGCGCCCTATGAGGTGCTCTTTTGTTATTCTCCGTGATATATAACAAAATTAACTTGTCTTTATAATGACTTACTGTTATCTATGTAAAGCGTTACGGCCAGTTTAAACTAAGACCATTCCTTTCCACGTAATTATTTTGATCGGTATTATTAATCGTAGAATTATTATTCTACGTATAATTTTATAATTCAACATGGTATACTATTCGCAGAACACTATCTAATGATATTTTTTCACTTCGTAGAACACTTTTTGCAGGAGGAATCTATATGGAGCATATTAATAGTTTTCTAGGTTGGCTTAAAGATGAAGGGAAAGATGAGAAGACAATTTCCGCATACAGAACCACTGTCGGACAATTTCATGAATGGCTTGATGGTACATATGATGAAAAGCCGATCTCTGATGTTAAGCCCATCGACATAAAAGAGTATATTGGGTACATAAAACACACCTTGAACCGTAGACAAGCAACAATCAACAAAGCAACTGCTTCGCTAAAGACATACTTCGCCTATCTTTACGATATTGGGGTTAATTATGATAACCCAATGACAAGGATCAAGATTCAAAAAGTTCAGTCTTCTGAACAGATTGGTGAGACAGGCATTTCAAAATGGATGACCAAAGAAGAACAAGACCGATTCATTAGTTATATAGACTTGGAAAAGAACGAGTTTAAGCGTCTTCGAAATCTCACCATTATTGATCTGATGCTTTATGCAGGCTTGCGCGTTGCAGAGGTTGAGAAACTTAAAATCGAAGATGTTAAGATTAATGGAGACGTTACACTTACGATTAGAGAAGGAAAGAAAGGTAAGTACGCTACTGTAACACTGATAGGCAAGTATAGCAAGAACCTTCGTAATTGGCTCAAACAGCGTCAAGCATTGATGGATGACAAATACATTCACTCCCCTTATCTGTTCGTCTCACAACGTACAGGACAGCTTACGTCGCGGGGCATACAGGTTATGTTGGACAAATACGCCAAACTTGCAAATATGGATCATATATCTCCTCATAGATTTCGTCACTCCTTCTGCAAGAATCTTGCCAACTCTGGAACGTCAATAGAAGTCATAAGACGTTTAGCACGTCACGAGAACATTCAGACTACCGCGATTTACATCGACCCAAGCCATCAAGAGCAGCTTAATGCTCTAAGGAACTTGTAATGTTCAATGGCTAACGTGGTGCTTCACCGGGGGACGGTTTATAGTTCCCTATTCTTTCCCCTGTCAAGATTCGCCCCCAACACATCTAGACAGAAAGCCATATTAATTTTTTCACGATACGAAACAATATAGCCTGGAATGCAACAAATGACAGGTGTTAGTTAACATCAATGTCTTCACTCAACGTTATCAAATAGATGACAAACTCTCCATGAAAAATAGTTCATCTGAAATACGGCGTTCAATCGCCAAACTACGGATTATTCCCTTTGCATAAATCATTTATCATTCCACTAAAATAAAAAGCAAGCCCTTTCCCTCAATAGATTGCTCAGCGAAAATCAAAAGGTAAATCGTCTAAATCCGAAATATCAATGTTCTCAACAGAGAATTTCGGTTCAGCAGGTCTAATTATTTCTCCTGTGTTGATGTCCACGATATTATCAGCAATCTCTTTTTCGTTTGCCCATCCAATTGTACGCTCGTATTCCTCTGCCGAAATCCTACGCTGTTTCGGAATGGTATTCAACTGCATCAAGTTATGTGCAAATTCTGAATAATCAAGAACAGTGTAAGTGTTTGCTTTTGTTTCTTTATCGTCTGGTTTATCGTAACACCACGGTTTATGGTCATTTGTAATCATGTTGTACCTCTCTAAATTTTCGAGTTGTTTCTTCACTTCATCAATGGAAAGACCAGTTAATCGTGCCATACGCTGCTTAGAACAGTCGTACCCCCTTGGAAACTTGTCGAACTGACTACACAAGAAGCAATACAAATAAAATCCTTCAACGCCCAACTCTGGATGTGTAATGCAGAAGATAAACGTTTCTATATGAACCATGTGCGTATTATCGAGTAAATGGAATGTGCCTGTTTCATAACCAGAAGTTGTTGCATCCTCTGGCTTTCTCCAAATACCTTTAATTGGCATTGCCACTTTCCATCCCTTATGGTTAGTCCTTTTTGGTGAATTACTTTCACTCTCCATTTCGAAATATAACTCAATTCCATCTTCGTCCCAATAATAACTGATTGGCTTATCAGTAACCTTTCGAATATAACCAATCTGTTCCAAAATACCAACTTTGTTTTTGGTCAAATAAGTATATGCTTCTGATTTTGCAGGAAACCCCAGTAATTGCTTAATGATTGCTTCATTGATTGGCACCTCACCCTTCTTATCATCCCAACTGTAATACTGTGCATATCGCCACATATAGTGAGCCAAGAAAGTGTAACAAAACGCATATGCAACGTGAGACGATCTTGTATTTACATCTGTTTCATCCTTCAATTCAGCAAATGCGCTACTGAAATCTGAGTAAATTTCATTTGGCATATGCACATAATTTTGATAGCTTTTAACCCGCAGTAACCTTCTCATTTCCTTTTCCGTAAAGAAAGATTGTCTTTTTCTCGCCATTTGCCATCTCTCCTGTCTATTTATCCCATATGATTGAATATCCAATTGTCAAAAACTAACCATTAAAACTATCAATATGCGTTTGTAACTCTGTGCTTCTATGGAACAACCAGAACTTATTACCACTCTTTTCATGCAAGGCAGAACAGATGTAGCTAAACCCATTACGCTTCAAAAATCCCATCAGTTTTGCGTTATAACAGAAGAAAAAATCCTGCTCCGCTTTCATAAAAGATCACCTCAACCAGATTATTTGGGCATAAAAAAACCAACCCATAATAATTGAGTCAGTTCATGTGAATTGCTTATTTTTTGCCCTTACACAATAGTAAATGGCTTTCTTCTAACTTATTCTACAGTTTCGGCAACAATCGAAATATTCCCACTATAAATCCGTTGGCTAGCGTTTTGCAATTTCTAATATTCATAAAATCCGTTCATCTCCACCCTTATTTAACAAATATTATATACTCGATTACACATATATATTTATGTGAAAAATGTTCTTCTAAATTGTTATATAAGGGTGGTAAAGAACGGTTTTTAGATTATTGAGAACACACCCACCACGTAAAAAAAATCAACTCGTTTTTAGAACATGTAATACATAGTCAGTACTTTCTTTGGCATTTACTTACTTTTATGTATTAATTTACTTTTAGTTAGTTTTCAGTTATAATCACTTTGAATTATCATCTACAGTTTTTACTTCTAATGGTCTTGTATTGGTTTTGAGAAACATTTCGAATTGCTAGGAGTTGATTACAAATGAGCCTTAAAGAGATTAGAGAGAGTTCGGCACGGGGTAGGATAATTGCTGACACTTTTTACTCCATCATTAGGGGTTCAGTTTCTGATCTTGAATATGATTTTTAGTTTCGTAATCTTGATATTATAGCGGTTATGGGAAGTCACTTTCTTATTGAAGCAAAAACTGAGTGGCAGAAAGAGTGGATAACAACATACTATTGTGATTTATTCTTTGACTCTCTTGATAAGGCAATGGGGGCAGAAAGCACCTATGAAATTCATGTCTTGGATCAAGCTAGTTTGATAAATGAAAATTTGGAGCGATTACACCATCGTATGAGTGTAATTGAAGAAAAAAATTATATTATTCTTGAAATCCTACAGAATTTAACTCGAAAAAACATGGAGCGCCAAGTCAATTGAACTCATATTTTATTCAGAATTGGGGCGGGGCTATGAGTCAGAACAACAATGACAACAAATTGATAGATCAGGAAGAAAACATGCTCCTTCTACTGAAAAAACTACTGGAAAGTATGAGTAAACAGTTATCGGCTCCTGCATTTGCTTATTGGTTCAGCGATATTTCAATTCAAGAGTTAGATATTGACCGTATAATTTTCGGTACAGATACCCAACTGAAAATGGAGTGGCTGGAAGTCAGATATTCAAAATTAATTTTAGAAACATTGAAATCAATTACAGGGAAGGACTACAACCTAGAGTTTGTATTGGTTCCAAGAAAGAAACATGACGCCTGACGATCAATTGGAGGGTTTATGCGTCGTTTGAGAACAATAATGTTCTGCGGAAGTCTCGCTTGTGTTCTGGAAACCTTTTTAGAAATACTTGTTGGAATTAAACAATCAGCAGTTTCAATTGTTTTTACAGCAGTGAATCTGGCATTGATTCTAACATTCTACAGAAAAGACCTTAAAGACTTAATCGACAAAATCATGGGAAATGATGACGATGATTTTCGTGGCGGTGGGAGTTTTGGATAAGCGGAGCAATTTCAATTCGCAAAAAAGCCAGGAGGATGTATTATTCTTCTGGCTTTTTGATAAATAAATTATTCTTGAATCGACGTTACTATACCATCTTCAAAGTAAACATAACGTCCCCCACCATAGACCCATTGTTCATGTACACCGTATTCTGTAGTAGTTTTATTAATTTTGGCAGGCTCACCCCACCTCGATTCTTCCACTTTCTCCTTTGTCATTCCGATCTGTGGATTATAGTACTTCTCATTAAAGTCTTGAATCGCCTTGACCTTGTCTGCTTCTGCTTCGGCGATCGCCCTATCGCTAATTCTATTAACGTAATTAAAGTACCTCGCAAGATTAAGAATTTCTTTATCATACAAACTCTTGATACTATCTGACACCTGCATACACTCATCCGTTAACGCAGAACCTGTCATACAGGCTGAATATGTATTTATTACCGATAGGAGTTCACTATTCTCATTTTGATTTGAACTTATTTCATTCACAACATCTGAATATTTTTGATTATCAGTTAAACAAAGAATATAATCTTCAAAATTCGATTCGCTAATATTATCATTACTGCAAACTGATTTATCTGCCGCAACAACATTTTGATTATTTGTCTCTTGCTGAATTCCTTTGTTCTTACTACAGGCGGTCAATGCAATTAGTAATACAATTAAAATGACTATAGTCTTTTTCATGTTGTATTTTATCCCCCTACTTCTCCTTCTTCTAGGATTATGTAAGGAAATTATAACAAAAATATATTCTAAAGACTATTTTTATTATAAAATATCTTCTTTTGAAGATTGGTCGATCAATTCAGCTCAGCTACCTTTGAAAAGAGGAGTGGTAGCATGAGCGATGACATTGGAAAAATAATAGGTGATAGGGTTCGTAATTATCGGAAACGGCGGGGAATATCGCAGGAGGAACTTGCTCACTTGTCGTCGTTCTCTGTATCGTTTATCGGAGAAGTTGAACGTTCAGAGAAATCCCCTTCAATGGATAATCTATATAGAATTTGCTGCGCTCTTGGAATAACTATTCAAGAATTATTTGACCATGTTCAACCAAGCAGTCAGTCTAAAGAAGCTGAAATTATCTCCGACATCGTGAACAAGATTCAAGTCCTGCAAACAAAAGATTTGATTTTAGTACGTGAAATGGTTGATCTTATGATTCGCTTCAAAAGATAAAGCGGGAGCCTAGGATACAGGCTCCCGTTACTCTTTTCTAACAAAAAGACAGCCACCCCCCCAGCACACTCCACTATCCGTTCATTACAACGGCTTTTAGTCCCTTCTGAATCCGAGTAAGGGGTTAAATTATAACTCATTTCCCCCGTTCATAAACTTCTCATACTGCTCCCGAACATCTGCGACATCTTGATTGACATAACGGTTGACCATTTCCATAGAGGAATGTCCGAGCAATCGCCGCAATGAGAATGGGTCGCCTGTTGCCTTTATATAGCGAGTCGCAAACGTATGGCGGAAAGTGTGTGGGCTTATACGTACGCCTGAAATCTTTGCCTTCTTACCGATGAAACTAATACATCTTGTTGCCCAATTCTTATCTAATGGTTGCCCAAACTCATTGAGAAACAAATTCGGGGCTTGTCCGTTTTTCTCATGCCAAGCAAGGTAAATAACCAACAATTCTTGTGTCCTTGCTCCAAAATACACCGTCCGTGCTTTTCTGGTTTTAGCTGATTCAGCCCGAACAGATGCGGAGCGATTCTGCAAATCAACTTCCTCTACAAAGATTCTCATACACTCCCCGATACGCACCCCTGTATCAAGCAGAAATGACATTAATAGCGCATCGCGTAATCCAGTAAAGGTGGTCAACTCACAGCAGTTAAACAACTTCCGTTCATGTGCTTTTGAGATAACTTGAAAGTCTTCTTCTGGCACTTTTAAAAGTTCTACATTTTCAAACGGGGATTCTTTAATTATTCTCTCACTCATAGCCCAATTGAACATTGCTTTGACTGTTCTTAGTCTAATATTTATCGTTGAGGGCTTTAATTTCTGCACCGTCAACATAGATGAAATCCACGAGCGAATAACATCCCGATTAGGTACAAAGTTATCCAGACCGTTGTACTCCGAAGCCAAGAAACGACGAAACAAGTTCATGTGTTTCCTGTAATCCTCTAGAGTACGTTCTGCCGCCCCTGCCGCTTGCCGTGCGGAATAGTAACGGTAAAACAGCCTATCTAAAGTCAATGTCTCTGGAAGCGTCTTGTCAGCCTTTAAGGTTGATGAATGTGTCGTTTCCAAGACCGTAGGAGTAAGACGGTCTAAAAACCGCTGGGGAATATCTAAATTATTCTTTCTTTGCCCGCGCTTATGCGGTGTCTTTCCTGTACTTGTACTCATATTTAATTCCTCCCGTTAGGTTTTTGTCTAACGGTCACAAGCACAAAAAAACGCACTAGACCGCTGTTCAACAGTCAAGTGCGTTTCAGTCATAATCGTCATAATTCCTTATGCGACAAGCAATTTAATATGTATGGCGGAGAGAGTGGGATTCGAACCCACGTGGGCTTGCACCCTAACGGTTTTCAAGACCGCCCCGTTATGACCGCTTCGGTATCTCTCCAAATAAAATCGTCATCGACGTTAAATGACAACGTAACGAATTAGATTTTATCATATTTTTAAGCCATCAGCAAGTTAATTCTTCTTTGTGATATGTCTGATGCCGCCCATGTAAGGACGCAGCACCTCCGGAATTTCCACGCTGCCGTCTTCCTGCTGGTAGTTCTCCAGAATAGCGGCAACCGTACGTCCAACAGCAAGACCTGATCCGTTCAGCGTGTGTACGAACTCCGGTTTGGCCTTAGGCTCCGGACGGAAACGAATGCTCGCGCGGCGGGCCTGGAAATCCTCCACGTTCGAGCAGGAAGAAATCTCGCGGTACATACCGCTTTCAGGCAGCCATACTTCCAGATCATAAGTCTTGGCCGCTGTGAAGCCCATATCGCCCGTACACAAGCTCAGCACGCGGTAAGGAAGATTAAGCAACTGGAGCACGCGCTCAGCGTTGGCTGTCATTTTCTCGAGCTCCTCATAAGAGCTATCCGGATGAACAATTTTGATCAGTTCCACTTTGTTGAACTGATGCTGGCGAATCAAACCGCGTGTATCACGGCCTGCGGCACCGGCCTCGGAACGGAAGCAGGAGCTGTAAGCCACATAGTAGCGCGGCAAATCAGCGCCGTCCAGGATTTCATCGCGATGGTAGTTCGTCACCGGAACCTCAGCGGTAGGAATCAGGTAATAATCGCTGTCCTTCAATTTGAACAAATCTTCTTCAAACTTCGGAAGCTGCCCGGTACCGTACAGGCTGTCGCGGTTGACGATATAGGGAGGCAAAATCTCTTCATATCCGTGCTCATTGCTGTGCAGGTCCATCATAAAGCTGATCAGGGCACGCTCCAGGCGAGCGCCTAATCCTTTATAGAACGTAAACCGGGAACCGGTCACTTTGGCACCGGCTTCAAAATCGAGAATGCCGAGATCGACAGCCACGTCCCAATGCGCTTTAGGCCTGAAAGAGAAATGACGAGGCTCGCTCCAGCGGCGGATCTCGACATTATCCTCCTCCGAAGCGCCGATAGGCACACTGTCGCTAGGAATGTTAGGAATGCTCATTGTCAGCTGCTGAATTTGTTCCTCCAGCACACGCACTTCCTCATCCAGTTCCTTAATCCGGTCACCAACCTGACGCATTTCGGCAATCATCTCGTCCGCGTTCTCTTTGGCCTTCTTCAGCTTGGCTACTTCAGCCGAAACCACATTGCGGCGGTTCTTCAGCTGTTCGCTTTCCTGGAGCAGCTCGCGTCGTTTCTCGTCCAGCTTGGGGAAATCAGCGATCAGGTCCAGCGATTTGCCTCTTGCCTTCAGCGCGGCTTCGACGCGGGCGTAGTCATTACGTAAAATTTTGACATCCAACATGGGTTACCCTCCTAAATCAGAACCATAGGCATAAAGCCAGATCAACTCCAGCTTTTATGACATTCGATAATCTTAAAATTCAAGGCAAAAGGAGCGGAATTGCCCCCGCCCCTCTATTTTTCACCTTTCGGGTAAATCCTTAACCTTTCCAGGCCTCAAAATTACCCGCCGTTTATCATATCCAGAAAATATTTATGCAACGAATAGTCATCGGTCAGCTCCGGATGAAAAGAGCTTACCAGCAGCTTGCCTTGTCTAGCTGTAACAACTTCATCCTTGTAGGTGGACAGCACCTCAACTCCGGCTTCCGTCTTTGTAATCAAAGGCGCACGGATAAACACCGCACGGACAGGATTGTCGATGCCCTTCACATCCAGATCGGTTTCAAAGCTCTCCCGCTGTCGTCCAAACGCATTACGGGAAACCGTAATGTCCATCAGTCCCAGGTGAGGCTCCTCGCCGCCTTCAATCGACTTGGCCAGAACAATCAAACCGGCGCAGGTGCCAAACAAAGCTTTGCCTTCGCTCGCAAACTGACGAATAGCGTCGATGAAGCCGTACTTGCGCATCAGCTTGCCGATCGTCGTGCTTTCGCCCCCGGGAATAATCAACCCGTCCAGCTCATCCAGCTGCTCGGTCCGTTTAACGGCTACGCCTTCGGCACCAGCCCATTCAATGCTTCGTATATGTTCCGCAACAGCGCCCTGCAGCGCCAATACTCCTATCTTCATGAACGGTTCCTTCTTTCTCTCTGGAAAAACAGCCGTTATATCCGTTAATGGATGGAACCCATCTATTCGAATGGATTACCAGCCGCGCTGGGACATGCGCTCATTGGCAGCCAGCGTGGAAATTTCAATGCCTTTCATCGGTGTACCCAGATTCTTGGATACTTCAGCAATCAGCTTGTAATCTGTATAATGTGTAGTTGCTTCAACAATGGCGCGGGCAAATTTCTCAGGGTTGTCCGATTTAAAAATACCGGAGCCTACGAATACGCCGTCTGCGCCCAAATGCATCATCAAAGCAGCGTCAGCCGGTGTGGCTACACCGCCAGCTGCAAAGTTAACCACCGGCAGTTTGCCGTTCTCGTGAACTTCAAGCAGCAGATTGTAAGGCACGCCAAGGTTTTTCGCTTCTGCATAAAGCTCGTCCTTCGACATGTTCTGCACTTTGCGGATCTGGCTGTTGATCAAACGCATGTGGCGAACAGCTTCTACGATGTTGCCTGTTCCAGGCTCGCCTTTCGTACGGATCATGGAAGCTCCCTCGCCGATCCGGCGCAGCGCTTCGCCCAAATCTTTAGCTCCGCAAACGAAAGGTACGGTGAACTCATGTTTGTCGATATGGAATACTTCGTCGGCTGGTGTCAAAACTTCACTTTCATCCAGGTAGTCTACACCAAGGGATTCCAGCACTTTAGCTTCGACATAATGACCGATACGGGCTTTCGCCATAACCGGAATCGTTACAACCTTCATAACTTCCTCGACAATGGTAGGATCGGCCATACGAGCTACGCCGCCTGCTGCACGAATATCGGAAGGTACCCGTTCCAATGCCATAACCGCAGTAGCGCCGGCTGCTTCGGCAATTTTGGCTTGCTCGGCGTTCATGACGTCCATGATGACGCCGCCTTTTTGCATTTCTGCCATGCCTCTTTTAACTCTGGATGTTCCTGTCTCCATAATTAACCTCCCGTTGTATAGATCATTTACTGTCAAAGGTCTAACTGAACCAGTGAAAGTAAAGAATTCCATCCTTTAATCTAACTTTAAATTTTACATGAAACAGGCCCAATATACAATCATAGAACTCGGATTTACTTTATTTTCGTGCGTTTAGAACAAGTTTTTGATGCTGCCGAACAAATCATGGAAGAAATCGCCGATTGCCCGCATAAACAGCTTGAACCATCCGGCTTTGTCCACGTCCTGAGCGGTTACTAGATTGACCGTTTGCTGAATCGGCGCATTGGAGCCCTGCACTTTAAAAGAATAAGTAACCGTGCCTACCTTGGTTCCGCCTTTGACCGGTGCCGTCAGCTCTTTGTTGTCGATATTAACAGATACAGCTGCTCCGCTTGGATCAACGTCCTTCGGAAGCACAAAATTTACGTCCTGATCGGTGACAAGCGGTACAGAGGTTTGTTTGCCTTTCTTCACGCTGACCGTTTCCGCCGTCGGCACTGTCGATTTAGCCGCACTGACCTTCTTGATTGTATAGTTATTGAAGCCGTAATCCAGCAGCTTTGCCGTTTCAGTAAAACGTTTGGCTTCCGTAGAAGCCCCCATCACGACACTAATCAGACGTACGCCGTCCCGAACCGCTGTACCTGTGAAGCACTGTCCGGCAGCATTGGTATGCCCCGTCTTCATGCCATCCAGGCCCGGATAAGCAAACTGCTTCAAATAAGTATTCGAGGCGTTGCCCGGCAGCATCCAGTTCCAGTTAATAATTGGATCTTTATCTCGATCGCGCAGCTTATACGATGTAATGGTTGTGAAATCAGAGAAATCCGGATGATCGTCCACGATATATTTCGCCAGGATAGCCGCATCCATAGCCGACATCACGGTTTCTTTATCGCTGTCAGGCCGGTACCCCTCTGGCATATCGGCAATATTGAGACCTGTCGAGTTGGCAAAATACGCCGTAGGCAGCCCCATGCGCTTCGCTTCAGCATTCATCATCTTCACGAAGTTGAGCTCCGTTCCGCCCACCAATTCGGCCAAAGCTACCGTAGCATCATTCGCAGAGCCAACTGCCATCGCAATATAAAGCTGTTTAACTGTATATTGTTCACCTTCCGCCAAATATACACGCGAACCGGTTTGTTTCGCCGCATTTTCTTTAATGGTGACCACATCGTCCCATTTAATCTTGCCTTCCTTCACCTGATCAGCCACGATATATTCAGTCATCATCTTGGTCATGCTGGCAGGGGGGAGGGCTTCCTCACTGTTGAAAGAATACAACACTTGTCCAGTAGTCGGTTCAAGCAAAACCGCGGACTTCACGGCCAGATCGGGAATGGCCGGCACTACGATTTCAGCTGCCTTGTCAGCCGCCGGCGTAGAAGACGTATTGGAGGTGTTCGCAGACGTATTGCTGGAAGTATCGGTAGTTGTTACAGAAGTATTCGTTGCGGATGTATTTGCATCTGATCCCTCAGCCCAGATCGCTGTAGGAGCAGCAGTCAGCATCTGAATTAATAGAATAGTAGCAATCGCTCTCTTAAATTTACGTTGTTTTGTCCATTTTTGCTTGTTATCCGTTGATTTCAAAACATTAACTCCCTTCGTGTTTCTCTTAAGAACTGTTTTCTATTCTATCATAGGCCATGCGCCAAAAAAAAGACAGACCAGGCGTTCTATGCCCGGTCTGTCATAACAGTTCTTTCCAGCCTGTATTTTACAAGGAGTAGTTAGGGGCTTCTTTCGTAATTTGCACGTCATGCGGATGGCTTTCACGCAGACCTGCACCCGTAATGCGCACAAACTCCGTATCGTTGCGAAGCTCTTCCAGCGTTTTGGTTCCGCAGTAGCCCATGCCGGAACGCAAACCGCCGATCAACTGATGAATCGTATCGGACAAAGGACCTTTGTAAGCTACCCGGCCTTCGATGCCTTCTGGAACAAGTTTCTTGTCATCATCCTGGAAGTAGCGGTCTTTACTGCCCTGCTTCATGGCGCCCATGGAGCCCATACCACGGTATACTTTATATTTACGGCCTTGGTAAATTTCAGATTCGCCAGGGCTTTCATCCGTACCGGCAAACAAACTTCCCAGCATAACGGCATGAGCGCCGGCTGCGAGGGCTTTTGTAATTTCACCCGAGTATTTGATGCCGCCGTCGGCGATAATCGGTACGCCATACTCACGGGCAACGGTAGCACAATCATAAATTGCTGTAATTTGTGGTACGCCAATCCCTGCAATGACGCGTGTTGTACAAATAGAACCCGGTCCAATGCCAACCTTGACAACGGAAGCTCCGGCTTCAATCAATTCACGGGTTGCGTCGCCAGTTGCAACGTTACCGGCAACAATCGTCAAATCCGGGTACCGTTCACGCAGGCTGCGAACCGCATCAATAATATTAATGTGATGTCCATGTGCAGAGTCGACGGTAATCAGATCAACGCCGGCTTTGACCAGCGCTTCCGTACGCTCAAAGGTATCTTTGGAAATGCCAATAGCAGCACCGACTAACAGACGGCCCTGTGCATCTTTTGCAGCGTTAGGGAATTGAATGGCTTTCTCGATATCTTTTATGGTGATAAGGCCTTTAAGGACATTGTTGCTGTCCACGAGCGGGAGTTTCTCAATTTTGTGCTGCTGCAGCAGAATCTCCGCTTCCTGAAGGGTTGTCCCAACCGGAGCCGTTACCAGGTTCTCTTTGGTCATCACTTCGCTGATCTTAATGCTGTAATCATGAATGAAACGAAGGTCACGGTTTGTGAGAATACCCACCAGCTTCTGCTGCTCGTCCACGATCGGCACGCCGGAAATCCGGAATTTGCCCATTACACGCTCTGCATCAGATACGAGATGGTCAGGAGTCAAATAAAACGGATTAGTAATAACGCCGCTTTCGGAGCGTTTTACACGGTCCACTTCCTCCGCCTGCTGTTCAATCGGCATATTCTTATGGATAATCCCGATGCCACCTTCACGTGCAATCGCAATTGCCAAAGCCGCTTCCGTTACCGTATCCATCCCTGCACTAATTAGCGGAATATTTAGCTTTACACTACTGCTGAGCTGCGTGGACACACTAACCTCTTTAGGCAAAGTTTCGGACTTACGCGGAATCAGCAATACATCGTCAAACGTTAAACCTTCTTTAGCAAACTTGTTCTCCCACACCTCTAATATCCTCCTTATTTGATCCCTCTATTTTTCTTACTACACAGCCGAATTTCCTTATATAATAAGACCCTTGCGGCACCTCTGCCAAAATATATTATTGCAATCTTAGCAAAGGCAATATGGGCTGTCAAGGCTGTAGGAACGACAAAAAACAAAGCACACAGCGAGCAAACGGATGTCTTTACGCAGAAGACATTCTTACATTATATGCAAAAAAAGAGGCGTTAACCCATCCGGATTAAGCCTCTTTATGCAAAAGATGCTAATTGAATTTGTTCCGCAGATTTAATGCTGGCTGCTGTAAATCACCTTATCGATAATCCCGTAATCCCTGGCCTCTTCTGCCGTAAAAAAGAAATCGCGGTCCATATCCTTTTCAATCCGCTCCAAAGGTTGGCCTGTCCGCTCGGCTGCAATTTCGTTCAGCTTCTGCCTGATCCGAATAATCCTTCTGGCACTGATTTCAATGTCGCTGGCCTGCCCCTGCGCACCGCCATGCGGCTGGTGAATCATAATTTCACTGTTTGGCAGGGCAAATCTTTTTCCTTTTGCTCCCGCTAATAGTAAAATCGCGGCAAACGAGGCGGCCATCCCCATACAAATCGTCTGAACATCCGGCTTCACGTGCTGCATCGCATCATAAATAGCAAAGCCTGCAGAAGTAGATCCTCCCGGGCTATTGATGTAGAAATAAATATCCTTCTCCGGATCCTCCGCCTCCAGAAAAAGCAGCTGAGCAATCAGACTGTTCGCAGCCTGATCATCTACAGCCGATCCTAGAAACACAATCCGATCCTTTAACAGCCGCGAGTAGATATCATAAGAACGTTCCCCACGGCTGGACTGTTCGATTACATAAGGAATAAAATTGTTCATTGTATCCTCCTTTTTGGAAAAATGATCCCTGGGGCTAAGCCGCCTGCCGGAATCCCATAAACACACGATCAAATATGTCGGCATTTTTGTTTATTGTCCGCATAACGGGAACACTTCTTCGCTGCCCTTCTCGGTTAAAGAGAGCGGCTAAAGCTGCAATGTCATGAGCTTTGAATGCCTCGATATAGGCAAATACAACTGCTGCATCGGCTTCTGCTGCTTCCCCTGCGTCCATATCTGCCTGTTCATCCTCCTGCAGTCGTTCTCCTCTTCCGTCTCCATATGGAGCCTTACTATGAAAATACGGCTTGTTAATCCGTTTAAGCTTTTGCCGCGCCCGGTGGAGGGATGCCTTCACGGCCCCTTCTGTCGTATTCAATATCTCGGCTGTCTCAGCAGCAGTAAAACGGTAAATATCCATCAACATTAAGGCTGCCCTCTGGCTGACTGTTAGATATTTGATCATGTCTTCAATAGCTGTATATAATGCAGCAGCATCAATTTCCTCCTGTTGCTTGATCCCATCGAGCTGAAGCTCCACGTCATGTTCTAAATTCCGCGAGACATCAGATTTCCTGCACCGGTCAATCCAAGCGTGGTAAGCCGTACGCCGAAGATAGGAGCGATTGACCTTCAGCTCTTTTTGCTGCTTCTTGGCGATCCAGACCTTCAACCACATCTCTTGGAGCAGGTCCTGACCTTCCCACTCCGAGCCGGTCAAATATCGGCAGTAAGCCTTAAGTGCCTGCTGATGCTTCTCCAGCCATTCGGAGAAATCGCCTTCCCCGGCATGTTGGCCACCATAGCTTCGGATCCCTAACGATTCTCCCATTGCTTTGCCTCCTTACGAATTGTCAATTCAATCACTTAAACGGAAGTGACTCGTGAATAGATACGGGTAAATAAAAAAACATGTATTAAAACAGCTTTCCGGCACATCCATTCACTTAGATATATATAAAAAGTCTCAGTGTATACAAAAAAACACCATCTCATCAGAAATGGTGTTTAAGTTCGCTTGGCGGCGTCCTACTCTCCCAGGACCCTGCGGTCCAAGTACCATCGGCGCTGGAGGGCTTAACGGTCGTGTTCGGGATGGGTACGTGTGGAACCCCTCCGCCATCGCCACCAAACATGATTTTTGCGCTGCTTCTCTTCCGCGTCTTTCGCTTCAGCAAAAGATCAAACCTTAGAAAGGACATGCAGCTTAAAATCGGTTCAGATGTTTGATCACCTGAAAACTGGATACGAAACAATCAATTGCGATTTAGTTGTTCTCGGGGTCCCCGCCAAAGTACTCGGAATCAGCACCGAAGCTGTTCTTCACTTTGTGGGGTACTTTTTTGGATAAGCCCTCGACCGATTAGTACTGGTCAGCTCCATGCATTGCTGCACTTCCACCTCCAGCCTATCTACCTCGTCGTCTTCAAGGGGTCTTACTAATTGGGAAATCTCATCTTGAGGGGGGCTTCACGCTTAGATGCTTTCAGCGCTTATCCCTTCCGCACTTAGCTACCCAGCTGTGCTCCTGGCGGAACAACTGGTGCACCAGCGGTGCGTCCATCCCGGTCCTCTCGTACTAAGGACAGCTCCTCTCAAATTTCCTACGCCCACGACAGATAGGGACCGAACTGTCTCACGACGTTCTGAACCCAGCTCGCGTACCGCTTTAATGGGCGAACAGCCCAACCCTTGGGACCTACTTCAGCCCCAGGATGCGATGAGCCGACATCGAGGTGCCAAACCTCCCCGTCGATGTGGACTCTTGGGGGAGATAAGCCTGTTATCCCCAGGGTAGCTTTTATCCGTTGAGCGATGGCCCTTCCATGCGGTACCAC
>NZ_CP014167.1:4700000-4985901 GCF_001685395.1 Paenibacillus yonginensis
GTTTGGTCGATACGGGATGGAAGTCCTGTAGCACCAGCTTGCCACCTTCGCCCAGCAGAACGCGTACGACTTCAAACAACGGAACCAGATCGGTGAAATAATGCAGGATGCCAAACTCCATAAAAACGATGTCATAGTCGCCGGTGAGCGTTTCTTCCGGAAGGTCAAGCACATCAGAGACAACGTATTGCAGGGGAACGCCTGCAGCTGCAGCGAGCTCTAAAGCGTAGTGTTTGTTCTCCTCCGAGAAATCGGCGACGGTAACGTCTGCGCCGAGCAGGGCAAGGGCTACGGCTTTATTGCCGCCTGAACCCATCAGGTTGATGATTTTTTTGCCGGAGACCTCGCCCATGTAATCCAGCACCTTGCCCAGCCGTTTCTCCGGCGCGCTGCGCAGCTTGGCTGCGGCCTCCTCCGGAGTGCCGAAACGCTGTGACCAGGCGGCGTAAGTACCGGTGTTCCAGGCTTTATGATTCTGCTGATATTGCTGCTCCTCCACGTAAATCCTCCTTAAAATGGACGTAAGCGCCAACCAATAACTGCTTGGCTGACGCTTACTGTTTGTATGGTTAACCGTACCTTCTGTACACGTAAAAAGGCACCTGGTTCCTTCCAAGGCTAAAACCTTCAATCTCAAACTTCTAAAACAACAAAAGCCCTACCTCTCTTCTGTCCTTGCGGCTCCGATGACCGCGCCAGTGTGAATCAGAAACTGCTTAAATTCATACTCTTAGGGTTCATCAAATAGGAATTTATATACCGGAAACGGTATTCAAGGAGGGTTGAAGCCAAATGAGGAATTCAAACTAACGTTAACATACTAAATATAAATTATACATTCTGGGATGAAATAAGTCAAGAGTTATATGTGTGTAAAAAATGTTTACTGCATAGGCCAAACCGGTTAATGGTAATAATAGGAGTAAATCGAAATTAGGGTCTGATGAACAAGGAGGCGAGCGGATATGAATGAACATTTTTGGTACATTGTAATTCTGGGCCTGGTTGGTGTGATCGGCATTGTAGGTGTAGGCTGGTTTATGGTGATGCTGGGCCGTGAAGAACGCGGGGCGCGCTAATGGGTAAGTCAGATCGAACCTTATAGCATCGGAAGGCTGTTGTTCTCTGAGGAGAGCGGCGGCCTTTTTATTTGGTCGATTTTCGGACGGGGAGGAGAGAAACTGGGATAAGCCGGATAAATGTGATCGGCTGTGAGCCTCGCCAGGTACGTTTGCGGGAAAGCAGAAGATCAAACGAATGGAAGGGGAAAGTTGATCACGGAAATAAAGGACTGCAGGTGTGGGGCGAAGAAATATTAAGATGCACAAGGGTTCGTGAATATGCGGGATACGGTGACAATTATGAAGTTCGGGGATAAGGCATTAAGAGCCATTTATGCGAAGTTCGGATAAATGGTGTTAGGTGAAACCAATGCAAGATCATAATTAAGGAGCAGAGCCTACAATGATTGAACCAACTATCGAATCAGTAAATGTTCTATTTCAGGAACATCAAATGAATGATGAAATTGTAAGTTTTCAAAGACTATCAGGAACAACTTCTGGATTAGTTTTAAGATTGGAATCAAAGCACGGAAGTAAATACATCCTGAAATTTGATAATCCAAATCAAATTGAATTAGTTAAGCAACTGATTGATACCTATAAGAACTCAGTATTATTACCGAAAGTCCTTTTATCAGCCAAAGACAGTTCATATTTTGTTTATACATTCCTCGATGGAACAACTCATTTTAATCGTGGTCCCAAGAGTAATTGGATGAAAATCTTAGTTGTGGATTTACTCAACAAATACGTAGAACATAATGAAATAAATACATGGGGAAGAATAGAATACCCACGAGAGACATGGAAAGAATTTAATGAAATAAGTATTGAAGAAACAAGGATGAATCTAGGGAATGTATTATCAATTGAAGACTATAATTACGTTAAATTAAAAGCAAGAAAACTATTTTATGATGATTCAAAGCAAGGAAATAAATATTTGCTACACGGGGATACAGGTGTTCATAACTTTGTCTATAATGATGAAACATTAATTGGAGTAATTGATCCATCACCAATGGTGGGACCAATTACTTACGATTTTCTATATGCGTTTTGTTCTTCTCCTGATGATATTAATTCTGAAACATTGTTTGCAGCATCGGATTTACTTGAACATGGCAATAAGGAAAGAACTAGATTGATTGAAGAAACTCTGATCCATCTATATTGTCGAATAGGGCTCAGTGTACGTCATCATCCGAATGATTTGACCGATTATTTACAAGCCTGGGGATATTGGAAACAATTATGTAAGCAAATCGAAGAGGGCATTGGCATCATCTAACACCATGTTCACGCATCGGGGCATGCGCCCCTCGGTCCGGCCGGAGTTAGAAGCGGAATCGGAGAGGCAATTTCAGTAGCAGGGAAGCGAATTCAGCCGGACACATCCTTCTACCTAACCGCATCGCGGCCGCCCCTCCGGGGCTTAAGGTGGAAGGACGTCGTGAACACAAGAACGTTATAGGAAATATCCGCAAACACAATAAAACCATCCTGGGGTGAAGCATGGAAGATTGTATCTACTGCAATATTACTCAAGAAAGTAATCATGAAATTCTATTAGAAAATGATTTGTGTATTTACTCATTAATGAAAGATCAGGAAATACAAGGGGCTGGGATAATTGTGCCTCGAAGCCACAAGGAAACAGTATTTGATTTGAGCCAGGAAGAGTGGAATGCGACTTATCTGTTACTTCATGAGGTCAAATTCTATATAGACAATAAATATAAACCAGATGGATATAATGTGGGTTGGAACTGTGGGTCAGTAGGAGGACAACATATATTTCATTCTCATTTACACGTCATACCAAGATATTCGGATGAACCTTATGCAGGCAAAGGAATCCGATATCTATTTAAGAGTGAAATAAATAAAAGGAATGGAAACAGTTAGACACTTTGTGGGCAATTCAAGAAGGCGGATACATCTTATAACAATGTGTTCACGCATCGGGCGTCCGCCCTCGATCTGCAGAAGTGGATCCGAAGAAGTAGATGCTGCAGACACATCCATTCCCCTAAGATAAGAGCTATCTAAGGGGAATGGACGTCGAGAACACAAGAACGTTAGACGAAATACTTGCTGTTTAAAACCATAATCAGTTTGTTAATCTGATTGAAATAAAGGCTCCGTAATTGAAAGCGGGGTCGATGGAGTAAGGATAAAGGGCATATTGTGAAGGCAATTTCGATGAGGTTGTATAAAGGCTGTATTATACATGTGAGTTCGAAGAAGCTGTATAAAGAGCCGTAACATACAAGCGAGTTCGATGAAGTTGTATTAAGTTGTATTAAGCAAGCAGATTCAATGAAGTTGTATAAGGAGCCGTATAATGCAGGCAGATTCGATGAAGCTGTATGAAGGGCGGTATCATGCAAGCAAAGTCAATGAAGCTGTATAAAAGAAGATAGTATTGAAAGTAAACCACGGAAGATGAATGTAGCTCCTCAGGAGGGCAAGTACATCGTCTAACACCGTATTCACGCGTCGGGGCTATCGCCCCTCGGTTGTCCAGATGTATAATCATGGAAGATGCTCAGACAACAAATGACCCAGCCTAAGATAAGAGCTATCTAAGGCTGGGTCATTTCGTGAATACAAGAACGTTATAAGAAATTGGCGCAAATCGGAGGAACAATAAATGAATACATACGCACATTTCGTATCAAAAAAGACAACTCAAGGAATTAAAATTTTTAGACATCATACTGAATTTCATTCATTTAACGGTCCTGGAAAAGCGATTGGTCTGATTGTAATGATGAATCCAGGGGATGCAAGACCAATTGATGAAATAGAATTTAATAAATTGCAGAATAGTGAGTATGAAATTCCAAAGCCAATCTTAACAAAACCAGACAATACAATGGCTAAAGTCATGAGAATGGTCCCACAAGCCTATGAATATAATAAGATTTCTCTTCCTAATAAATATACAATTCATGTTGAGAATATCTTCAATATTAGAGAAAAGAATAATAAGAAAGCAAAGTTGCTTGCAAGAGATTTAGTTCAAGTAAACGATCTAATGTTTAAACGAAGAGAATTGAATAATGACTACAATTTTGTTTTTTTCGCTTGGGGGAAGCTGAATGTTGGAATCGATCGTCAACAAGAATTACTGAATAGCTTTCCAAATGCAATTATTGTTAATACTTTGAATCACAAAGGAAATATTCTGAATGTAGAGTATCCTGTACACCCTCTATATATGAAAACTGAGTATTTCTTGGAAGCTACCAAAGGTAAAATAGATAGTCTCTTGGGTTGATCGAAGAAGGCGCCAACATCTTATAACATAGTATTCACGCTTCGGGCCTGACGGCCCTTGGATCGCCAGAAGATAAGAAGCAAGGAAGCGGATCAGGCGATCAACTCCTGCGAGGCTAAGTCTTCGACCCGGCGCTTTCGCGCCTTAAGCCTCTCGGGTTCGTGAATACGGGAACGTTAGGCGAAATTAATTCTTGCAAGGATGATGATAATGATGTTCTGGAAATCCCCAGAAGTAATAAATGAAGAGCAATTAAAATCGACAAAAGATATGGTAGATAAGTGGCTAATATTAATTGACAAGATTAGGGAGAATCTTCTTCAAAACTCTACTATTCTTGAAAACAATAAAGACTATGCAAATCAAAGACATATAATATTGTCAGAGTTAAGTATGGCCCAATTTTTTACTTTCAGTTCAATATCAACATTAATTTCGAATGCACATTATTCGGATGCATTCACGTTGTTAAGAGTATTATACGAAGGACATTTACATTTATGGAATTTGTGGAATTGTGATGACGAAGAGTTTCAAAAATACGTAGCCTTAGTGGTAATGCATGAATGGGGAGTAGCCAACGAAGTTCTATCTATAAAAGATACTATACTTAAAGAAGAATACTACAGTAACGAGAGGTTAAATACCTTAAAACAACGTTATGATGAGGCAAGACTGTTATTCAATTGCAGGGAAGGCAAGATCCCAAAGAACTATACAACCAAGACGATATTAAAGCTAGCTCAAGAAGTTGATGAATCAGAAGGTGGTAAACCTTTTAGGCAATTAATGCATAGCAGGTTATACTCGTCTGGGTCGGAATATGTGCATCGCAGTTTCTATGGATTGCGAGAAGGATATGCAGTAGTAGAACACAATGGAAAACATGTATTGTTGCCAAATCCGCGTAGAGGGATAGAGACTTGTTGGTGGGCGACCTC
Source organism: Paenibacillus yonginensis (assembly GCF_001685395.1). NCBI lineage: Bacteria > Bacillati > Bacillota > Bacilli > Caryophanales > Paenibacillaceae > Paenibacillus > Paenibacillus yonginensis. The sequence continues at coordinate 4,705,292 of NZ_CP014167.1, forward strand.
CATAGAATTAGATACAGTAATATGGCAATCAATTTTTTTGGGAGTAGAGGATGTTACTAAGATAATGAAAGAACTTAGAAATGAAGTAAGAGAGTTAGCTAAAGAATGGTTGTTATGAGGGAGGAATTAACTTCGCCTAACAATGTGTTCACGCATCGGCGGACAAGCCGCCTCGTTCCCGGAAGATAAGTCGTAGAAGCATATGCCGGGACACATCCATTCACCCAACCGCATCGCGGCCGGCTGAGATCGTGCTAGTCGCACGACTCTGGCAGCTTAGGGTGAATAGACGTCGTGAACACGGAAACGTTATAGGAAATTCCGGCAAACAAGATATAAACCATAAAACCCGAACAAACATTCTATCGAGAACTAGCTATGTGTGGTAGAATAAGGGAGTACAATTGAATCTTGGGTGGGCATGGTTTCCCTTCGAAAGGAGGTGAGGCCATGGAAGTTAAAGATGCAATTCAGATTATGTTCCTGTTTGGAATGTTTATCCTTGCACTTTTAACATACATCGGGAATAACAACAAGAGAAAGTAAAAACCCACCCATAGGTTGACCGCCGACGGTGGGTTTTATTACCTGTAGCTTAGAAGGGAATAAACCATCCAAGCCAATTGTATAGCCGAGTGTTAGCCGCACTCGGTTTTCTTATACAAATGATACCATATCTACAAGACGATGAAAACCCGTAATAAAAAAACTGAATGAAAGACCTGATTAAAGATTATAACCCTTTCAAAGGAGATTTTATAAGTATTTCGAAGAGGGCCGGAACATCCTATAACACAGTATTCACGCTGCGGGCCATACGGCCCTTGGTCTGCATGAGGATTTTCGAGGAAGTTAAATCAGCAGACAACCCTGCACTGGCTAAGTCCGTCGGACCCGGCAGCTTTCGCTGCCTTAAGCCAGCGAGGGTTCGTGAATACAAGAACGTTATCGGAAATTCGATTTTTCAACAAAACATAGCAATTTATGGAGGTTGATGAATTGCTTTGTAGAATAAAACATATTATGAAATACTTCATCAAGAAGAGAGAAGGTTCGTCGGAATGCAGACAGAACGTTTTAGTAAATTAAGAAAATCAGAACTCGCAAAAATATTTGAAAAAAAAGATATAGTAGAGATTTGGAGGAAAATTGTAAAAAATCAACTTCGAAGTATTGATCTTAAAGATCTTTTTGATCATTATGATTTCAATTACAATATTGATGAAAGAGCTACATCTATACGCAATGATATCTTAAGTGGAAACTATAAAGTATCTCAAGCACTTACCTATAGAATTGAAAAGAAGTTTGGTGTTTGCAGACATCTAGTTACTCCGCAACCTTCTGATGCATTAGTTTTTCAAGTGTTAGTTGAAAAACTATCAAAAGAAATATTAATTAATCAACCCTCCGAGAATGCCTTTTATTCAAGAGACAGACATAGTATCTCAAAACCACATACTACTGATGAGTATAAATTTAACTGGCGGCAGCAGTGGAAGAATTTACAAAAGAAAATTTATAATTTCACTGAGGACAAGGAATTCATCCTTGTCACAGATCTCTCAAATTACTACGACAGCATCGACATAAGGGAACTAAGAAAAGTATTTTCCAGTTACTCTAAGATAAATGAAGTAGTAATCGACCTTGTTTTTCGAATAATTGAAGATATCTCTTGGAAGCCAGATTATCTCCCTTATTCCTCAAGAGGATTACCTACCACCAATATTGAAGGTGTTAGGTTGCTTGCTCACTCTTTTTTATTTGAAATTGATGAAGTTATCAAACAGAAAACAAACAATAGCTTTGCACGTTGGATGGATGATATTACAATTGGTGTCGATTCACGTAAACAGGCTATAGAAATAATCAGCGCAGTATCTGACATGCTAAAAAGTAGAGGGCTAGCATTAAACCTTTCCAAGACAAATATTTATAATGAAAAAGAAGGGTATTATCATTTTCAAATTGAGGAAAATAGGTATCTTGATAGTATTGAAAAGGTTAAAAAAACCGACTCCAACTATAAAGAAATATGCAAAGAGCTTCATAAAAAATTTAAAGCTCATTTTAAAGACCAAGGAGCAAAATACTGGGATAAAGTCACTAAACGATATATAACTGCATACGGGCGGCTAGGATCCCCAAAATTACTAACAGAGTTAACCAAGCTATATGTTGAATATCCGAATTTAAGAGAGAATCTTCTAATATACTTGCAAAATTTAGGATATAACAAAGTTACTTCTTCGAAGGTTTTAGAGATAGTGGAATTAATTGATATTTTCGATGATATATCTTTGTATCAATTATGTTATTTGCTAACCCAATGGGAAATACCAACTAATGATGAGGCTCGGAAATTTTTAAGAGGATTTGAAGAGCATATTACTAAGTTTTCTTTTGAAAGAAAAATTCCTTCGGATTTTTATTGTTTGTTATGGTTTAAAACAAAATACAATCACCCAGAAGAATTGTTAAAATTTGTTGTTAAGTATAAGAATCTATGGCAAACGGATACCTTCTTACGTAGGCAAGTAACTGCAACCATATCTAGGTTACTAATAACCAATAGCAAAATTTCTGAAGAACTTTTATCAAGTCAGATTTCATCGGGTGTTCCCAATACAGTAACATTAGCGAGTCAGATAATGATGTTTAATGATTTAGAAAAGTTAGACAACAAACTCATATTTTATTTATTTCCAAAATCAACACAAAGGCCATATCCCCTCAGTAAGTTTCTTGTGTTGTGTTCGGTATTAAATTCGGAAAAAATTCGAAATGATAAAGTGGTTAAAGAAAAAATAAAAGCTCATATAAAGGATCCATATTATCTTGAGCGTTTTGCAGTAATCTGAGGCCTTGAGCCGTAAGGATTTTCGGACATAAAAAAGGGACTTCACCCCAACTTGGAGAAGTTTTCAAGTGACCAAACCCAAAAACCTCAAGGATGGAGGAAGTCACTTTGTATATTCTCCAAGAATGTCTGTTTTCCTTCGAAGAACTTTTAAAAATTCAACCCAAGGAGAGATTGCCGATCTTCTTCAGCTCTCTCGATCTGAGACCGTATGCCAAGGAACTGAGAAGCCGTTCACCCCGAGGCGCTGAGGGATACTGCAGACAAGGTATTCTACGAGCACTCTTGGCTGCGCCGCTTGAAGGAATAAGTACCTTTTCAGGGTTGCATAAGCGTTTGGATACGGATCTCCGGTTTCGTTATCAGTGTGGTCTTCCGCTGGATCGAGAAGCTCCTTCCATATCCACATTAAGCCGAGTTTTCTCAGAACTGACGAGAAAGGACTTGGCAAAACGGCTTTTTGAGGATTTGGTCACACGCTGTCAGCAGGAAGGTATCATAGAAGGCAGTAACGTCGCCATAGACAGCGCCGCTCTCCGCGCTTACGAGAAAAAGCAGCCCAAACGCAAAAGCGAGCAAACGGGTAATGCGAACTGGGGCGCAAAAATTGATTCCTTCGGCAATAAAATCACATGGTTTGGTTACAAAATTCATCTGGCGGTCGATACGAAAAGTGAATTGCCGATCGCCTTGGAAGTAACGCCGGCGCATGTCAATGATGGAGAAATGGCGCCGGGCCTGATCGAGAAAACAGCGTCCAGGACGAGCACACGATTTTTCATACTCGATGCGGGCTACGACCAAATGAAAGTTTATGAGGCCGCCCGCAACGTCAAGGCACAAGCCATCATTCCCCTTAATCTTCGGGGGGAGAAGGAACCGCCTGCTGGCATGACCTCGAACGGAACACCGTGCTGTTCCATGGGTTATGCGATGACATACTGGGGAGTTGACGGCGATATGCATAAATTTCGCTGCCCGCATGCCACGGGTAAAGTCGACTGTCCGCTTGGCATGGCTGCCTGCTCGTCTTCAAACTATGGAATGGTCGTCAAAGTAAATGCGAAGGATGATCTCCGGCGATACAGCATCCCTCATCGGGATACAAAGCGTTGGAAGGAACTTTACAATGAACGAACCAGCGTAGAACGCTGCAACTCCCGATTGAAAACCTATTTGACGGCAGACGCCGCACATGTCCGGGGCATTCAGAAAGTCACAACTCACCAGTATTTGAATGCCATTGTTCTGCTTGCATCTGCGCTCGCCGTTTCTCATCATTCAAAACGGGCTGCCGCTTAAAAAACGAGCTGTTCTAAAATTCTGCAAGTCTGCCCTTTTCTTCATCCATATAATACCATTTTCGAAAATTACCCCTTAACGACAGTGAATATGCTATCGCTTCTTCTCTGAAACGGAATTATGCAAAACACTCATCTTAAATGGTTAGATACTCAATTTAATGTTAATTAACTTCTTTTGCAACTCAATGATGAATCGAACTTCCGATAACAATGTATTCACGTTTCGGGGCCCTACGGCCCCTCGGTCCGGCGGGAGTAAGATGTAGATTCGAAGATGCAATTGGCAGTGGCGAAGAAGCGGAATCAGCCGGACACACCCGCACCACCTAACCGCATCGCGGCCGCCACTTCGTGGCTTAAGGTGGTGGGGCGTCATGAATACAACAACGTTATAGGAAATTCCGGCAAACTGTATAAATGCGAACGAACATTCTGTTAATGAATGGGTATATACGGTAGAATGGGGAAGTACAATTGAATCTTGGGTTGGCATGGTTTCCCTTCGAAAGGAGGTGAAGCCATGGAGGTTAAAGATGCGTTGACAATAATGTTCCTTTTCGGAACGTTTATCCTTGCCCTCTTAACATACATTAATTCCAACAACAAGAGAAAGTAAAAACCCACCCCAAGGTTGACGGCCGAAGGTGGGTTTTGTTCCTTAAATGACTTAGAGGGGAATAAACCATCCAAGCCAATTGTATAGCCGAGTGTTGACGCACTCGGTTTTCTTATAACGATCATAACATATACGGAATTGACTGAAAACCAAGAAAATGAAGTGTATAAAAAAACTGTATAAAACCTGTATAAAACCTGTATAAAAAAAGGGATTACTTGTACTGTCTTTTTATTAACAAATCTAAACTAACTGAGAACGATAGTTGAATGTTGTGAGAGAACATACTTGCAGGTATTCGCATCTTATAACACAGTACTAACGCATCAGGGCGTATGCCCCTCGGTCAGCAGAAGTTATTGACAAAGAAGCAGATGCTGCTGACAACCCTGCGAGCCTAAGTCTAACGACCCGCTGCGCTATTGCTCCAACTTAAGGCTCTCGGGTTCATGAATATAGGAACGTTATATGAAATTCCATCAAGTGCTAATAAAAAACCTAACGAACGGATCATTGACGATGTGGCTGTCATAGGACCAATTAATGAAGAAGATGCAACGGGAAATGATCAATTCAAAAAGATCAAAGATTCTTCACTGTAGCTAATCTACTTCGCATAACATAATATTTAGGGAGATCATCTATGAAGGGTAAGATCCTCTTATTAATTTTTATTACGATAGTAATTTCATCTTGTCAAAATATGAGTCAATCGACTGCCTTGAACAGCAAAACTAAATCAAATATTGAATTCTGAACAGCCTCCTGATGTGGCGAGTAGCGTTGGGAACTATGATTTGACTGGAGAATTTTACGATCAAATGCTTACTAATTGAATCTCAGAAAGACTGGTTACAGTATCACTTAAAGGAAACCAAATTTGTAGAGAAGGCATTTATTAATAAGGGTGACCTTGGATCACAAGGATCGATAAGCTTAGCGAAGGTTATAAGGGAGAGGATTAGGGAAAGAACCATGCAATTATTTGAATATCGATATTTGCTAGATGGTGAAGTTGAGTTTTTATACCAAAGTAAAAAATAGTTGGATTCTTGATGAAAGGTTTTTAGTCATTTCGTAGAATATATATGTGTTAATTAAGGAAGCTTACCCGTGCAAGTCAATCGGATCATGACAAACATCCATACAGATTAAATTGAAAAAGCAAAGTGGTTTTACCCTGATTTATTGGGACTTCATATTGGCAAACAATCTGGCGGACGCCCCAGCCGTTCTTTGGATGACAAGGAAACGAACATGATGTTGCGAAAATGATAGGCCTCTCTATCGTTACGGGATTATTTATTTCGGCATAGTCAGTAATAAAATGATCATTTCTCACTCGTATGGAATATTAGGGTACAATGGGGAAGGTTATTGAATTTTCCGCTTGTATAAATCGGAGGGAATTGTTATGGCAGAAATAACAACGAATACTGATCATTTTGAGAACATCATTTTTTTTAATAATTTTTTAGTATTTGGCCTTTTAGCGATTCTAATTATAGTCATTGTATGGTTGTTTATAAAAAGATCTGTGGAAAAAAGCGAAAACAGGGATTAAACATACTGCTTTGGTACATAGGAAACAGGATTGGAGGGGGATTAAGGAATGTCTGGATTTATAATAAAACCTCTTGATGAAGGTACATGGGATGATTTTGCCCGGCTGGTAGAGAAGAATAATGGGGTGTGGGGCGGCTGTTGGTGTATGGCGTTCCATGAGGAGGGAGTCGGACGCAATAAATCTGCTTCTCAAAATCGTGCTGAGAAAGAATGCCGGGTCCGGGAAGGACGAGCTCATGCTACTTTGGTTTACGATGGACCGGACGTGGTGGGCTGGTGTCAGTTTGGGACTTCCGACGAGCTTCCGAGAATTAAACATAAGCGGGAGTATCTTAAAGGTCTTACCGAAGCACCGTGTTGGAGAATTACCTGTCTCTTTGTAGATCGAAATTATAGAGGACGCGGCGTAGCTTCAGCTGCCCTGGAGGGTGCTTTGAACGAAATAGCCAGGCTCGGAGGCGGGACGGTTGAAAGCTATCCGGAGGACGCCGAAGGCCGAACGGTTTCAGGGTCTTTTCTATACAACGGAACAACAACGTTATTCGAACGTCAAGGATTCCATCGGACGCGGCGTCTCGGGAAAAATCATTGGGTCATGAGCAAAATGATAGATTATAGCCTTTTTACGAATGATAATTGAAGGCAGGAAAGGGATTGGGGTGCCGGTAATAATCACTAAAGCCGACCCTTTTAGCCTTGCGATTGGAGCTGATCATCTGCTAATGTACATCGTTCTATCCATTGGATTTCTATTCTCATTAGCCGCAAACTTCAGGCACAAGGAAGAAGAATATTTGAATAGCATTCTACTAACAATTATGGCGTATAGTTTCTTATTTATGATCGTAAGGCTGAATAATACATTAATGCCTCACTACAGTAAAACTCCAATAACCGTTCTGGCGTTGATTTCCCTAATTACTTTATTGATCTATCAATTTAGGCAATCGGATTTGAACAGATAATCTTAACCCTCCAGGAGATGATCATGAAACGGCTTCTTTTCATATTGTTCATGCTGGTAACTATGCTGTGCGCAGGGTGTTCTGACTTGAAAGTTGGACACGGCTTGAAATCTATTGCCCTTGACTGTGTAGAAAGTCCGAGTCTGAGCAATAGGGATTGCAAGAACCAGTTTTATGATGACGATCAGACATTGAAGAAATTTAAAGCCGCGATCGAGAAGGCGAACAGGATTCCAGGTGCGTTGGATTATCAATCCGAATATACAATGACCCTTGCTTATAAAAATGGCAATCAAAGCGTTTTTTATTTCTCGCTGACCTCTAATCGGGATTATAACGGATTAATAGTGGAGCAATCCAATTCGGAGAACGGTTATTCGATCCCTAAAGATAAGGCCAATGAATTAAGGGACATTGTTTATAGATAAAATGAACAACGCCTACTCCCTGCCTCACGCCTTTTTCTTCCTATGAAAAAATACAGCCATTTAAAATGAAGCTTTCTGCCGCTCACCAGCCGGCAGGTATGGCTTCTCTTTTTTTATGTCCGAGCAAAACCGGTTCTCTTCCCCGCTTATCCGGCGTTTGTCTCTCAACCCAACACCATGAAATATAAAAAATATGCAAGTACCTTAGTAGTTTTGTCCACTCCATCTATAAGAGTTATCAATATACTAACTTAGAAAATACTTGGAGGTGAATTACTAATGAGTACTTTTTTGGATTCTAGAAGCTCAATGAACTCCAATACCGTTGGAGCGCCAGGAGTGGCATTGACCCCTACGCCTGCTTTATTCGGCATTATCGGTCTTCAAACGCAGGGTGTAGCCAATCCGCTTGTTACGCTGTCAGGCTCTGTTGGGATCAGCGGGGACTTCGGAGACACGTATACCGTTCAAATCGTTCGGGGAGCAAGCTTTTCGCCGGCGAATGTTATTTTTACGGCTTCAGGAGTAGTAACAGCCATGGCAACTACACAGGTTGTTTCTTTCGCAGCACAGGATCTTCTTGCTCCTGCTGCACTGGAAACGGTGTATACCGCATTTGTTTCTGGCGTTACTACGGCCATCCGCAATGGTCCGGAAGTATTTATGGGTACTGCTACTGCACTGTAAGGCAGTTCACTAAACAAAGGGGCAGGAAGCCATTCCTGCCTCTTTTTATAGTGTGCCACGCATGGCGATTAACTAGGTGGTGAAAGTCCACTGTGGGGGTTTGTAGTTACCAACCACTAGCCAAGAGCAAGGGTGTCCACCGCGAGGTGGAATCCAAAGGAAGCTGGAGGCAAAAGCACGAGCCAAGGTACACGAACTGGATTTGAGGCAGGAGCAGTCGGATGAGTTGCCCATACACAACGAAATCCAAAGCCGCCAAGGGCTAATCCTGTAGACTCCAGTGGTTGCGGGCGGAAAGATGACGTTCTTATCTGGGGAGGCCTGCCGGATAGGCAAGAAAAAAAAAAACTTGTAACCGTAGCCGAGAGGCTACGCTGAACCGGCAGGAGTCAGCAGAGGCCATAGTACGTAAGCTGTTGCAACAGCCTACGGAAGGGCTGAACCGAAAGGAGAGAGGAAACCGATGCGTTCGTACGAAGAGCAACGACAGCAGAATATCTCGCCAGAGAGCTTGCGGCAAAGAGAAGCGGTGAAGCCGCCAGGGTATGCCGGAGCGCCGAGTTCTTTGTCGGCACAAGTCGCCCCTTCCTCTCGCGAAGCAAAGAACAACTTGCTGGAGCGAATGCTCGAAGGAGATAACCTTCGGCTCGCCTATAAACGAGTGGTAGAGAACGGAGGAGCGCCCGGTGTGGACCAAGTAACGGTAGCGAATCTACAAGCTTACTTGAAAACACACTGGGAATCGGCGAAAGCTAAACTTCTAGCAGGTACCTACAGACCTGCGCCAGTCAAACGGGTGGAAATCCCCAAACCCGGAGGCGATGTACGGCTGTTAGGCATCCCGACCGTGATGGACCGCTTTCTCCAGCAAGCCCTTTTACAAGTCATGAACCCGATCTTTGACACGCAATTCTCGTGGTATAGCTATGGCTTTCGACCGGGAAAGAGTGCCCACGACGCCGTGAAACAAGCCCAAAGATATATCCAAAGCGGCCTGAGATGGGTCGTGGATCTCGATCTGGAGAAATTCTTTGACCGGGTAAACCACGACATACTGATGGCAAGAGTGGCGCGGAAAGTGGAGGACAAAAGAGTGCTGACACTGATCCGTGCCTACCTGAACGCTGGAGTGATGGTAGATGGAAAGCTGGAGCGCAGCCGAGAAGGAACGCCGCAGGGTGGGCCCCTGAGTCCGCTTTTAGCGAACATATTGCTGGATGACTTGGACAAGGAGCTAATGGAACGAGGACTGCGATTTGTCCGCTATGCGGACGACTGCAACATCTTCGTCGCCAGCAAACGTGCGGGCGAACGCGTCATGGAGTCGGTAACACGCTTTGTAGAAGGAAAGCTGAAACTGAAAGTGAATCGAGAGAAAAGTGCGGTAGACCGCCCGTGGAACCGAAAGTTCCTCGGCTTTAGTTTCCTGAGGGACAAGAAAGCGACAATTTGTTTAGCCCCACAAACCATCTCGCGATTCAAGGAGAAGGTACGGGAGCTGACGAGCCGAACGCGGTCGATGTCCATGGAAAACAGGATTATGCAATTAAACCGCTACCTCATCGGCTGGATTGGATATTTCCGAATCGCATCGGCGAAGAGCCACTGTGAAAGATTCGACCAATGGATTCGCAGGAGATTACGCATGTGCCTCTGGAAACAGTGGAAACGGGTGGGAACCCGAATCCGCGAACTGCGAAATCTAGGCGTTCCAGAGTGGGCTTGCTTTGCGATGGGCAACTCTAGACGAGGTGCATGGGAAATGTCCCGAAACACAAACAACGCCCTTCCGACTTCCTACTGGGAAGCGAAAGGGCTGAAAAGTTTGCTTTCTCGTTATTTGGAGCTTTGTTAACCTTTTGGAACCGCCGTATGCGGACCCGCATGTACGGTGGTGTGAGAGGACGGGGGTTAGTCACCCCCTCCTACTCGATCAGATGAACGGAGGCGGGATTCAATGAGGAAGCTTAAATTGCTGTTGATTACGCGGGACTTCAGCCGGCATATGGAACGGAGCTTCCATTACTTTTATCAGGAGCTGCTGCCTTATGCAGATATTGCGCTTCATTTCGAGGACGGCGACATTTCAGTCATTCTCAAACAGCTGCCCTTTACGCCTGACTTTATCCTTCTTAACGATTATCGAAATACCCACTGCCCGAGAATAGAAGGCCTTTCTCGTCTGTCCATCCCCTGGGGCATTATCATGCATGACCTCCACTTTGATGTTAAAGGGCGCAAAGCCTTCATCCAGCAGAATCAAGTGCCTGTCATCTTCACGATGTACCGCAGCGCTTTTATTGACAGGTATCCTGAACTCGTTTCAAAAATGAGATGGCTGCCGCATTTCGCTCATGCTCCCATTTTTCATGATTACAATCAAGCAAAAAGCATTGACCTGCTGCTCATGGGATTCGTAGAACAAAAATATTATCCGCTGCGCTATCAGATGCTCAATCATTTCCAAGGCCGTCCGGGGTTTGTTTATCACGAGCACCCTGGTTATCTGCAATTCCCCTGCGGCACGGATGCCTGGATCGGCGAGAACTATGCCAAAGAAATCAACAGGAGCCGGATTTTCCTTTCATGTGACTCGATTCTTCATTATCCGCTGCGCAAATATTTTGAGGTGCTTGCCTGCAATACGCTGCTGCTCGCGCCCTGCAATGAAGACCTCTTGGCCTTGGGCTTTGAACCGGGAAAACATTTTGTTTCCATAACGGAAGAAGATTTCAGGGAGCAAGCCGATTTCTACAGTGCCCGGCGGAACCAGGCGGCGGTGCTGAAGATAGCGCGGCAAGGTTACGAATTTGTCCATAAACGGCATACTTCCGCTATTCGTGCGGCGGAGTTTATACAAATGGTGCGCTCGATGATCCGCACCGGAGCATAAATATCCTGTAGTCTTTCAGCCATACGATAAAGGACCGTTTTCCTCTCTCTTGAGCAGATCGTCCATACCTTTTCTTGTATTCTTTCATAAATTATATAGAAGTTTAGCACCGGCTATGCAAACTACATGTGGCCTCAACAAGAGGATCGAACATCGCCGCATCGGTTTCCTAGACAAATTTACAGGTGGGGATCTGCGTTTGAACTATCTATCAGACTCCGCGAATGATAGATCTGCACCCAAGGAGGAGGAAGTATGTTTCGTAACAAAACTATCCTGATTACAGGAGGAACGGGGTCGTGGGGGCGAAAGCTGGCGGAAGCCCTATTAGAAGAGCATCCCAAAGAGCTCAGAATCCTGTCCCGCAACGAATATGCGCAGGTTCTGATGAAGAGGGAACTTCATCAGGATCCTCGTCTGCGGTTCGTTATCGGAGACATACGAGATTATGAGGCCGTTGAAGAGGCGTGTCATAAAGTTGATTATCTGTTCCATTTAGCGGCGCTCAAGCATGTCGATATTTGTGAGGAACAGCCGAGCGAAGCGCTTAAGACAAATGTGCTTGGAACTGAAAATATCATTCGTGCGAGTATTAAGCAGCGGGTCAAGAAGGTCATTAATGTCTCTACGGACAAAGCCGTCGATCCTATGAACACATATGGTTTAACCAAGGCTCTTGGGGAGAAGTTAATGATCCGTGCTAATCTGCTTACTGACCGTACCCGGTTTGTTTGTGTGCGGGGAGGCAATGTGCTGGGAACGAGCGGCAGTGTTGTGCCGTTATTTTTGGATCAGATTCGTAAGGGCAAAGAAGTAACGATTACCCACCATGAAATGACCCGTTTCTTTCTTACCATTACAGAAGCGATCCGGCTGTTAGTGATTGTGGCCAAAGAATCAGTAGGTGGGGAGACCTTTGTCATGAAGATGAAGGCTTGCCGGATTGTCGATCTTGCCAAGGTTTTAATGAAGCTTTCGGGAGGCAAGTCATTGCCTTTCCAAGAGATCGGCATGCGCCCCGGAGAAAGACTGGATGAGCTGCTTATTTCCAAAAACGAAGTGCCTTATACCCGCCAGTTCTCCGAACAATATTATATGATTCTTCCTTCTTCCAGCGTATATGGCAAATATGAACGGTATGCCCATTTAAACAAGGTAGCTTTTGAAGAGTATCACTCCAACACGGAATTAATGGATGAAGAAGCGATCGCAGAGTTATTAAGAGAGGGGGGATATAAGTGGGAAATCGTCTAAAAAAAGTTGCCGTTGTCGGGCTTGGTTATGTTGGGCTGCCGCTGGCGCTTGCATTCAGTAAACAAGGATATAAAGTGACCGGCATTGATTTGGATGAGAGGAAACTTCAGCTCCTGAAAGAAGGAAGAAGCTACATTCAGGATATACCAGATCAACAAGTGAAAGAGTCCGCCCAAAGACGGCAGTTTTCTGCAACGAGGGAAATGCACCGTTTAAGAGAAGCCGATGTTATTATCATTTGCGTTCCGACGCCGTTAAACGGGGATGATGAGCCGGACCTGACTTATTTGATGCAGGCGGCAGCCAGCATCCGTGATCATCTTCGCCGCGGACAGATCATCGTGCTTGAGAGCTCTACCTACCCCGGAACGACTAGAGAAGTTTTGAAACCCCTGCTGGAGCAAAGCGGTTTAAGCGTAGGAACAGATGTATTTCTGGGATATTCGCCAGAGCGTGTTGATCCGGGCAACCGGCACTATCCGCTTGAAGTCATTCCCAAGGTAGTCAGCGGAATAACGGATAAGTGCGCCAGAGCAGTTGAGGACGTATATAAGACAGTCTTTCAAACGGTGGTAAGGATTTCATCCACGGATGCCGCCGAAATGACTAAGCTGCTGGAGAATACGTATCGTTTCGTCAATATCTCCTTTATTAATGAAATCGCTCAGCTCTGCAACAGCATGGGCATAGATGTCTGGGAGGTTATTGAAGCGGCCCGCTCCAAGCCGTTTGGCTTCTCGGCTTTCTTTCCAAGTCCCGGGGCGGGCGGACATTGTATTCCCGTCGATCCGCTGTACCTGCAATGGAGAGCTAAGCAATTCGGAGCAACGAGTTCCTTTATTGCCGCTTCAAGAGAAATCAACCATAGAATGCCCCGATATATCGTGGAACGGATCAAGGAAGCTTTATCCCGAGAGTCCTTATCGGGTGTGAAGATTCTGGTAGTAGGAGTCGCATTCAAGCCGAATATTGATGATACCCGGGAATCCAGTGCCATTCAATTGATTGAATGCCTTCAACAGGACGGAGCGGCAGTGTCTTATTATGATCCTTATGTGCATGAGGTAAGGGTGCAAGGGAAGCTGCTGACCAGTGTCCATATTTCCGGGAATCCAGTCAGTCAGTCCGAATATGACTGTGCGATTATTGCCGTGAACCATGAGGGTCTCCCGCTCCAGCAGCTTATAGATCAAATACCGCTTGTCTATGATACCCGGAATGCTTTGAAAGGCATGCAAGGGACAGCAAAAGTTATACGGCTTGGCGGGGGAACCCCGGATTCGGAGGGGAATGCCGGGATTCCGCTTCGTGATTAACTGTTCTAATCAAAGAGAACAAGAGAAAGAAAGCCACCGGCCTGACAGCCGGTGGCTTATGACTATAAAGGACGAGTAACTCGACGTGTATAATAAGCTGATCAGAGTGAATATTTAACTGAACCAAAGGGGGGGCCATGCTTCCATCCTGCGGATATTCCTTTCAAAACTTCTCTTTTAACAGGAGGTTTCGTCCCTTCCCAAAATCAATGCCGATTTTGCCGGTCAGATCCCGGACCATCTGCGCCAGAACGACGGCATTAACCCCGCAGGATATAAGGGCAATGTCAAAAGAGTCGGGATAGGCCATTAACCATTTTTGAATCCTTGCCATATCTTTATAATGCGAGAAGGGCAGGGCATTAACAATGTGAAGTCCATAAGGCTTGCTCTCCAGCACCTTGCGGAATTCGCTGGCTTTGGAGGTAATGATAAGCACTCTATGTTTGCGGAGCATATCCCAGAATCCGGGATAAATGGCCAGCTTGCGGTTAAGGCTTGCATGGCAGATGCTGCGAGGACGAATGTTGAAGTAGGTGAACACCTGATCCGTCAATTCTCTTTTTAAATATTCACGGACTCCGATCGTTTGGTCGCCTGGGGGGAGAATGCCGACGATATCGGCTTTTTTCAGCACAGCTACCATTTCATCCCTCAAGGCGATATTAGGCAGAGTTACACCTTTCTTCCCCATATTGGCTTTTTTTGCCCATTCCTCTTGAAGCACCTGTTCTATCGTCCAAACGGAATTTTGAGCCAAAATCAGATTTTCCCCGTCCCCGATTCTCACGAAGGATAAAGGTTGTTTATGATCAAGTGCCGTCCGAATCCTTTCGAGCATATCGTTAAAATGGAGCATACCAGGGATCATTCCTCCTAAACGGTAGTGTTTTGAATATATCCTATGGCTGCCCGGACCAGAGCGATTGGACGGACACAAGCAAGAAGTCGAGAAGGAGGACTGTCATTGATAACAGTCAGTTTGTGTATGATTGTCAAAGATGAAGCAAAGGTGCTCAGCCGCTGCCTTGATTCTGTACGCGACTTGGTGGATGAGATTATCATTGTTGATACCGGTTCCTCAGACCGTACAAAAGAGATTGCGGCCGGTTATACGGACCGTGTACTGGATTGGGAATGGACGGATGATTTTGCGGCTGCCCGCAACTATTCGTTTGAGCAGGCAACGAGGGATTATATCATGTGGCTTGACGCCGATGACGTGCTCTACGAGAAAGACCGCGCCAAGTTCGCGGAATTAAAGCAGTCGTTGTCCTGGGAACCGGATGCTATTATTTTTAATTACGATCTGGCGTTTGACCCGAATGGCAATGCGATTGCCAGCTCACGCCGGTACCGTTTGGTCAAACGGAGCCAAGGTTACCGCTGGTTTAACCCGGTGCATGAATATTTGAATGTGAAGGGCGGTAAAGTGCTGGACACGGACATCGCTGTATCCCATCACCGCGAAGGCGACCATTCGGCAAGAAACATGGCGATTTTTCAAAAATGGATCGAAAAGAGCGGCAAGCTGGAAGGCCGTACTTTGTTTTTTTATGCAAATGAGCTGCTCGATCAGAAGCGGTATCCGGAGGCTGCGGCTTGTTACGAGACGTATTTCGGGGAGCCGATCGGTTACCGGGAGGACCGGATTGCCGCGTGCGCGAAGCTTGCCGAATGCTACCACCATCTTGGACAGAAGGATAAGCAGCTGGATATGCTGCTTAAATCGTTCCAATATGACGTTCCACACGCCGATATTTCCTGCGCGATAGCCGGGTGTTTCGAGGCAAAGGAGGAGTGGGGGCTTGCGGTCTACTGGTATAACCGGGCGCTGGAGTCCCGGCTGCCGGAAGGCTATATGGGGGTAGTGAACGCAGCCTATCAGACATGGGTGCCCCATGTTCAGCTTTGTTTCTGTTATGCACGGCTTGGTCTCCTGCAGCAGGCGTTAGAGCATAACAATCACGCCCTTTCGTATCTGCCGGGCGAAGCCAATCTGCTGGAGAACAAGAAGCGGCTGGAGCAGGCCCTCGGCTTTACAGCGTCTACGAACCTTTCCGAAGGCACAAATACTGAAACCCCCGACAAGGAATAAATGAAAACAGAAAGACGCCCCGCTAAATACGCGAGGGCGTCTTTCCATTAAATCGGGTTGTGGCGGTCAGTCCAGCTATAACAACGATTTAAAAAAGGCCTCCCACTCTCTCTTGCAGACATCCCAAGACCACTGATGAACAACCGTGTTTCTCACATTCCGCCCCAGCTTCTCGCATTCGCTAGGATAGCTCATTAATTTCATGACCTCTTTCCTGATCGCATTTGCCGTCCGGGGGATGATGATTCCGTTCACTTTGTTGCGGATCAGCTCGGGCACAATTCCGACTTGGGTCGAAATAATAGGCACTCCGCAGGAGGCAGCCTCCAATACGGGAAAGGGAATGCTTTCCGTCCGGCTGGAACAAATCAGGCAGTCGAGCCGTTGGTAATATCCGATCATTTGTTCACGCGGAACATATTGTTCCTTATAGGTTCGGATATCAAGTTCGACCTTCAAGCCTTGTAATGCGGACCGAACCAGATCATATCCCTTCAACTCGCGGCGGGAAGGGAGATCAATTCTTCCTACCCAGCCTACTCTAAAAGAGTTGTTCTTCCTGCTGGCGGCCGGTTTGAAAAGAGCTGTATCAATGCCTACCCTTGTCCTGCGAACAGGCAGGTAGGGCTTGAACAAACGGATGATTTCTTCTGAATAAGTGTTCACACCACGCATGCTGCGGATAAAACGCAAAAGCTCCCCCGGGAATCTGCCGCTGGCAAGATAGGACTCATAGGGGACCAGTGAGCTTATGCCGGTTGCCATTTTCTCCAAGGGGATTCCGGCTTGATGCAGTCTCTGGGCAATCGAAACCGCCATCGGGTAGATGAGGTCATATTTAGCTGTATGGGCAGCCGTCACATTCGAATAATAGTCGATTTCAAATTGAATTCCATTTAAGCGGAGAGCGGATAAGTCTTTGGCAATATGATCAAATGCCCAACCGGGATAATCGGCGACCAACAGGATTTTCATGTTATCGCGTCCTTCCTTATCTATGGATCTACGTTCCTAATAATTTATGAAAACTACCATGAACTTGAATGGGTAAAGAGAAAAATATTCATCCCGAGCAAGTAGAAAGGCCGTTCCTTCCTGCATGACCCTACATATTCTGTAGGGAATGGTTTTCTGGAAAATGCTTCGAAGGAGGATTAGTAGTGCATATTCTTGTAACCGGCTGTGCCGGATTTATCGGGTTTCATGTTTCCAAGCGACTGCTAGAGGACGGCCACGTCGTCGCCGGGTTTGATAATTTGAATGATTATTATGAGGTTTCACTTAAGAGAGATAGATTGAAGCAGCTGGATCACCCCAATTTCCTATTCGTACAAGGAAGCCTGGAGGATCAGGGGGCCCTGAAGCGGTTATTCGAACAGTTTCGTCCCCAAACCGTTGTTCATTTTGCAGCTCAGGCAGGAGTGCGGCACAGCCTGGATCACCCTCATACTTACATTCAGTCCAATGTCGTAGGGTTCCTGAACGTGCTGGAGAACTGCCGTCATCTGGGCATTCGCCATCTCATCTACGCCTCTACAAGTTCCGTGTACGGTCTCAATAAGACTATGCCGTTCTCGACGGAACAGCCGGTTGATCATCCCATCAGCCTGTATGCCGCGACCAAAAAATCCAACGAACTTATGGCGCATGCTTACAGCCATCTGTTTGGACTGCCCACAACGGGGCTGCGTTTCTTTACGGTTTATGGCCCTTGGGGAAGACCGGATATGGCTTTATTTCGCTTCACCCAAGCTATATTGGAGGGCAAACCGATTCAATTGTTCAATTACGGCAGAATGAAAAGGGATTTTACTTATATAGACGACATTGTGGAAAGCATTGTCCGGCTCATTCCGCTTCCGCCTAAACCGGACTCCAATTGGAGCGGCGAGCTTCCGATTCCCGGAGCCAGCTCAGCTCCCTACAAAATTTACAATATCGGCAACCATAACCCGGTTCCTCTGATGGATTTCATCATGGCTTTAGAAGAGAAACTCGGCTTAACCGCTTCAATAGAACTGCTGCCGCTCCAACCCGGCGATGTAACCGAGACCTATGCAGACGTGACGGACTTGTTTAAAGTGACGGGTTTTAAACCGCGGACCTCCATTCGGGAAGGGATTGGCCGGTTCGTGGATTGGTATACCGATTATTACGGCAAAGACGGGGGGCCGAAGAAATGAGGATTTTGTACGTTGCCCCCAGCTCCCGCGAAGGTGGATTGCAGACCACTCTGCGGAACCGGATCCGTGCTCTTAGGGCTCAAGGAGTCCAGTCCGAAGTTGTTTTTCTGGAGAAAAGTGAAGGGGAGTATATTTTTAAAGATATCGTTCATTATTATTTGCGGAGCCCAGGTGAGTTTCAGAAAAAGATAATAACCGGAAATTACGATGTGATCTCCTTTATTTATACGCTTCATTTTCTTCCATGCGTTCCGAGAACTTATAAAGGTAAGGTTCTCTACGAAGTTAGAGGATGGAACCGGGAAATTGCCGCTACCTTGCAATCCATCAGCCGCCATAGAAGGGTTCATGCTGTCATGTGTATTGCCAAATATTTAAAGCCGCTGGTCATGGCTCATGTACCGCCTTATGTTCAGGTTCTTGTAGATGGAAACGCCGTTGATCCTATGTTTCATATGATTGCTCCCGGGGAACGGAAATGGAAGGACTGCCCCAGCCCGGCAGGAGGGCGTAAAGTTGTTGCGTTTGCAGCCAGAATGGAAAGAAGCAAGAACTGGTTTGAATTTGCGCGGATTTGCGGCCAGCTAAACAAGATAGACAAAATAGAGCCTTGGTTCATCTGCAATCCTACCAATAGAGAGGAACTGGCGAAGGTTCAGCAGGAGTGTATGAGGAATGGTTTGAAGGATATCAGCCGTTTTATGTACAACATCCCGAATCATTATATGCCGGAGGTTTTCTCGGAAGTCAGACGCTCCGGCGGCATTATCCTCTCGCCTTCTCTCCGCGAAGGGCTCGGCAATCATATTCTTGAGCCCATGGCTGTCGGCGTGCCCATCGTTAGCTCAGACGTCCCCGGGAAAAATGAAATCATTACGCATAGGGTAAACGGCTTGTTGTATAAACCCGGCAACATTGCGCTGGCTGTACAATATGCAGCTGGGGCCATGGGGGATGAGAAGCAGCGGGCTGCTTTGATCGCCAATGGATTAACTACGATCAGGGAGGAGTACAGCCCTTCCGTATACGCGAAACGATATTTGGGGTTATTGGCCCGAATCTAGCCGATCAAGCTATCCCCTAAGGTCATCGCACTTGCATGTTCACCGAAAGCACCCTAAAGGAAAATAAGACAGTGAAACCCCCTCTTCCGACAGAAAGAGGGGGTTGTCTATTCCCCAAATTACGGCGTTGGTGTTCCGCCATTGGCATTCAGCGTCTCGCCACTTACGTAACTCGATTCCGGACTAGCGAGGAACACGTAAGCAGGCGCCATCTCGGCAGGTTGGCCTGGACGGCCAAGCGGTGTTTGGCTGCCAAATTCCTTCAGCACCTCTTGCGGCTGGCCGCCAGTAATTTGCAGCGGAGTCCAAACCGGTCCCGGGGCGACGGCATTAACGCGGATGCCTTTGCTGGCAACCTGCTGAGCCAGGGACTTGGTGAACGTATTGATCGCCGCTTTGGTGGTCGCGTAGTCCAGCAGAATCGGCGACGGCTTATAGGCTTGAATGGACGTTGTATTGATGATGCTGCTTCCCGGTTTCATCTGTTTCAGGGCTGCTTTGCAGATCCAGAACAGGGAATAGACATTGGTTTTGAACGTCTCGTCGAACTGCTCGTCGGTCAAGTCGGCGATGTCCTTTACGAACTGCTGCTTGCCTGCCACATTCGCCAGAATGTCCAGACCTCCGAACTCCTGAACGGCTGTAGAGACAAGCTTCTCACAATAAGTTTTGTCCTTCAGATCTCCCGGCAAAGCGACCGTTTTGCGTCCGGCTTCCTCTATGAGCGCTACCACCTGCTTGGCATCCGCTTCTTCTTCCGGCAAATAGGAGAGGAGAACGTCGGCGCCTTCACGGGCAAAAGCAATGGCCACTGCGCGCCCGATCCCGCTGTCCGCCCCGGTTACAATCGCTTTGCGTCCGGCCAGCCGGCCTGTGCCGCGGTAGCTTTCCTCGCCGCAATCCGGAACAGGCGTCATTTCCTTTTGCAGTCCAGGCGCCTTTTGCTGCTGCTCAAACTCCGGTCCAGCCTTGGGATATTGTGTTGTCGGGTCCTGCAGGGTATATGGATCAGTCATGGTGGTACCTCCTTTAAGAATAGAAAGTTTCAACTTTCGTTATAGAGCCTTGGCATAGTCTGTCTGTGCAAACCCACAAGTATGTAACCGGGAAGCTGCTCTTTTAAACATAAAGCATGCTTCCCTACAGCAGATCGCCCGGATGTGTCTTCCTTCACTGAAAGCCTCTGGACAGCCAAGGTATAATAATATTCGCTCAAGTCGCCTAAGATTTAGGCAATTAAAAAGTAAGAAATTTCTCTGGAAAATGTGATCTTTTTAACAGTTCAAGTGAAAAAAATCACAAATAATAGAGATATAGATTTTCATGAGAGAGGAGTGACGGTGATGCCGTCATTGCAGCATGAAGAAACCGGGCTGGCGCTCAGGAGAACGGTGATTATCGCTATTTTTGCCGCTGTAGCCGTTGTGCTCAGTTTGCTTGAAACGCTGGTTCCGATCAATGTTTCGGTGCCGGGAGCCAAGCTGGGACTCGCTAATATTATGGTGCTGACTTGTCTTTATTTTATGCGGGGCAGAGATGCCTTTGTTGTGGTGGTTCTAAAAACTCTGCTTACTTCCTTTATCTTTGGCACGTTCTCCAGCTTCCTGTTCAGCTTTCTTGGAGCACTGTTCAGCTTTGGCGTCATGTGGCTGTTGCTTAAGCTTGGCAGGGGCAGGCTCAGCCTGATCGGCATCAGCGTGGCGGGCGGAATCGCCCATAACTTCGGGCAGCTTGCGGCGGCATCCATCGTCATTCGCTCCTCGGTAGTGTTCTATTATCTGCCCATGCTGGTGCTGCTGGGACTCGGTACAGGGATTGTGGTGGGAATTGCGGTCAGGGTGCTGGTGCCTGCGCTGGCTAAGCTGTCTTTATTTGAAGGTTTTCTGGGAGTGGATGCGTGATGGAGACCAACCGTGCAGGCCAAGAAACAGCTCCTGTTTCCGGCACTACGGAGCCTGTCCTGAAGTTTGAGCAATTGTCTTACGCTTATGGGAAAAAACGTGAATATCCCGTTCTGCTGAACGCGGCGGGCAGCCTGGAGGCTGGAAGCTGGGTCAGCCTGGTCGGCCCCAACGGGTGCGGCAAATCAACCCTGGCCAAGCTGCTCGGCGGGCTGCTCAGACCGCAGGCCGGGCAGATCTGGATCGAAGGGGAAGTTTTGACGCCGCTGTCGGCTCACCGGCTGTGTCGTAAAGTCAAAATGGTGTTCCAGAATCCGGAGAACCAGTTTATTGGATCCACAGTGGAGGAAGACATAGCTTTTGGGCTGGAAGGCCAATGTCTGCCGCGCTGTGAAATGCGGAGCCGGGTGGCCGAATATGCCCGGAAGCTGGGGATTGAGGCCCTGCTGCACAAGCATCCGGGAGAGCTGTCAGGCGGGCAGAAGCAGCGGGTGGCTATCGCTTCGGTGCTGGCGATGCAGCCAAAGCTGGTGATTTTTGACGAGGCCTCCTCCATGCTGGACGAGAAATCCCGCAAAGAACTGCTTCAGGTGCTGAAGGATTTAAGGGCATCGGGGAATTATACCCTCCTCTCCATTACACATGATCCCGATGAAGTGCTTCAGAGCGACCGTGTGCTTGTGTTGGACAACGGCGGCATCCGGGAGGACCTGCGGCCGGAAGGGCTGTTTGCCAGGGAGGATTTGCTTGCGGCCTGCCGGCTGTCGCGTCCATTCCGGATACAGATGCAGCAGGCGCTTGGCGATTATGGAATCCGGCTTTCAAACTCTTTGAAGGACGGATCGCTGGAGGAGATCCTATGTCCGCTACTTTCGAGAATGTAAGTTTCGCTTATGATGATAAGACGCTGCTTCGCCAGCAGGCGCTGAGTGAGGTGAATCTGCAGATCGAACCGGGCAGCTTTACGGCGGTAGCTGGGCCTACAGGCTGCGGCAAATCAACGCTGCTGCAGATGTTCGGCGGACTGCTGGAGCCGTCGGCAGGCCGCATCCAGGTGTTGGACACCGTGCTTCAAGCCGGAACCAAATCCCCGAAGCTCAAGGAGCTTAGGCGCCGGGTGGGGCTGGTCTTCCAGTTCCCCGAGCATCAGCTGTTTGCAGAGACGGTGGAACAGGATTTGTGTTTTGCCCCCTTAAACTTCGGGCTGCCGCTTGCAGAAGCCAAGCAGCGAGCCGTGAGGGCGCTGCGGCAGATCGGGCTGCCGGAAGAGCTGCTCAGCCGAAGCCCTTTTGAATTAAGCGGCGGTCAGATGCGCAAAGCGGCTATCGCTGCGGTGCTGGTGATGGACCCGGACATCCTGGTCTTGGATGAACCGGGGGCTTCGCTGGACCCGGCCAGCCGCGGCGAGCTGACCGAGCTGCTGCTGAAGCTCTGCCGGGAGCAGGGCAAAACGGTGATCGTTGTGACGCACCGGATGGATGAACTGCTGCCCTATGCAGACCGCTGGATTCTGATGAAGGAAGGCAGCAGCTTGTTTCAGGGCACGGCGGCAGAAATGGTGCGTAAGCTGCCGGTGCTGGAGGCGGAGGGTTTAGAGCTGCCGGAGTGTATGCATTGGTGGCATCGGCTGGATGAGCATTTTGATCTGCGTAACGAACAGCCGGTCTTTACGGCCGCTGCGCTGGCTGAGCTGACGGCGAAACTGCTGAAACCAAAGGGACAGAGGCAGGAGAAGGCCGATGCAGAGAAGGTCGAATCTGGCAGTGGCGTAGAGGTTAACGATATGAACAACATGAACGGCAAGAACATTAACGGTATTAATGAATTTGGCGGTAATAGCACCGGCGGCGTCAATAAAGCTGATGGAGTGGGCCGATCCCTCAAGCTTAAGCCCCATCTTGCTGCTATTCCAATTCCAATAGAGATTTCGGGAGGTGCAGGAGGATGAGAAGCAAGCTGCTGATCGGCCGAACGATAGATACGGGATCTTGGATTCACGGTCTGGACCCGCGGGCCAAGCTGACCGCGATGCTGGTCTATGCCGCAGCGATCATCGCGCTTCGCTCCTGGGCAGCACTGCTGCTGGCCGCCTTGTTCTCCTTGATCCTTATGGCGGCTACACGTATCCCTTATAAATATTACGCCAAGGCGGCCAAACCGCTGAGGCTGCTGATGGTGTTTATTTTCATCCTGCAGGTATTGACCGTCTCGCAGGGCAAGGTGCTGCTTCAGGCCGGACCGCTTTTGGTGTCCGGAGGAGGGCTCAGCGCGGGCGGGCTGTCGGTGCTGCGAATGGCGCTGTTTATTTCCTTCACCGCACTGCTTACTTTCACAACTACGCCGGGCAGGCTTAACCAGGGACTGGACGGCATGCTTAAGCCGTTCGCCCGGCTGAAGCTGCCGGTCCGGCGGCTGACGCTGATGGCGGGCCTTGCGCTGCGCTTCATTCCGACCATTCTGGAGGAAAGCCAGAGGATTCTGAAAGCGCAGGCGGCCCGGGGCGCCGATCTTAGAGAGCTGCCGCTGCGTGAGAAAGCGAAAATGCTGATTTCGCTGCTTGTTCCAGTAACCGTTGGAGCCTTTAGACGGGCGGAGGAGCTGGTCATTTCCATGGAGGCACGCGGATTCGTCCTAGATGCGCCGCGGACGGAATATTACGAGCCATCATGGGGCGCAAGAGAAAGTGGATTTGTTGCCCTTCACGTTCTGTTGCTGGCCGTTGTGCTGTTGGTATAAAAGGAAGCCCGGAAGAAAACGAAACAAGAAGATGACATGAGAACATGAGATATGGGGGAGATCGGAATGGCAAGATTTTTTAACGGCAGGGAAGTGGAGCTTCTGGCTCCGGCAGGGACCTTTGAAATATTCAAGCAGATCATCCAAGAAAGCTGCGACGCCGTCTATTTCGGCGGACCTTCATTAAATATGCGGCTGATGAGGAAGGGCTACAATTTCACGCTGGAGGAAATGGCGGAAGCCATTCAAATTGCCCATTCTCTCGGCAAAAAAGTCTACGTCACCGTCAACAATATGCTGAACGAACAAGAAATGCAGGAGACCGCCGATTACCTGAAGTATTTGGACGAAATCGGACCCGATGCCTTGATTGTGCAGGATTTTGCCGTGTTGTCCCTGATCCGCAAGCTGGGTCTCAAGCTGAAAGTCCACTCCTCGGTGATGATGAACGCCCACAATATCGAAATGGTGCTTGCCCTGAAAGAGCTGGGCGTAACACGTGTGGTGACCTCCCGCGAAATGGACCTGCATACGACCCGGGAGCTGTTGCTGGCTACGGATATGGAGCTTGAATATTTCATCCACGGCGATATGTGCAGTGTGCATGGGGCGAACTGTTATTTCAGCTCCGCCATCTTCGGCAACAGCTCGAACCGGGGACGCTGCCTGAAGCCGTGCCGGTGGGAATACCGCGTGAAAAAGGACGGCAACGTGTATCCAACCGAATACCCGCTGGCGGCCAAAGATATGTTTATGTACGAGCATATTCCCGAATTGATACAGGGCGGAATCACCTCCTTCAAAATCGAAGGCCGGATGCGGGACGCCGAATTTGTGCAGATGCTCGTCCGCAGCTACAGCGATGCGATCGACCGCTATCTCGACGATCCTGTCGGCTTCGAACGCAGTGTAGACACGCCTTCCTTGTTCGAGCATCGCAAACGGGACTTCTCGACGGCTTATGCCTTTGGGCGTCCGGGCCTGGATTTCATCAACCGGCGGTATGAGGGAACCGGAAAATTTTACAGCACGGGTAAAGTATTCAGCACGCCAACAGCCGAACGCGAGCTGGAGGAGGAGCGGATCAGCCAGATTCGCAGCCGTCTGGCGGAGGAGAAACGGGAGATAACGGGCGCCTTGCGCGGCGAATTGTCCGTGCATGTGAACAACATGGAGCAGGCTAAAGCCGCTTTGGCTGCCGGCGCTGATCATATCTACCTGTCCGGCGATGTGTTTGAGCCTGACCGTCCTTTTACGAAAGCCCAAATCAAGGAGCTGGGAGCGCTGAAAGGCGCAGCCAAGCTGTACCTGGGTCTGCCCCGCATGATGCGGGAGCTGCATTTTGCCCAATATGATGCGCTGCTGAGAGGGGAGCGGCTGCCGATCGACGGCATCCTGGTGACGAATATCGGGGCTATCCGCCGCTTCGCTTCCGCAGGATATCCGATGATCGGGGATTACAACCTCAACATTTTGAATCAGACGTCCGGCGACTTTTACCGGGACAGAGGGCTGGAGCGCTTCACCCTGTCCATGGAAGCCCCGCTTGAGGAGCTGGCCGAGCTGCTGCGCAGCAGCCGGGGACCGATAGAGGCCATTGTGCACGGTTCTCCGGCGCTGATGTACATGGAACATGATCTGTATGAAAATGCCGAGGTCTTCCAGCCGATGGCTCAGGAAGATAATGAATACGTGCCAAATGATGTGCTTGTGCTGATGACGGATAAAGGGGAAAATCCCGTGTACCGCGACACGCACGGCCGCTGTCATCTGATGATGGCGAAGGAGCTGTGCCTGCTTCCGGCCGTCAAGGAGCTGCTGGAAGCCGGGTTAACCCACTTCCGGATTGAAGGGGCCGCTTACCGCAATATCGGACATTTGTCCGAGGTCGTTGCTGCTTACCGGCGTGCGCTGGATCGTCCGGATACCGCCGGCGAGGAGTTTGCGGCGCTTAAGCCGATCTATGCGGGTTATACCGCGGGAGCGCTGCATTTTAACGGTACGACCAGAGGAGCAGAAGCAAGAACGGAGGTGCTGGCATGACTGCATTTATTGGACCTGAAGCGATCGTTAAGAAGAGACAGAAGTATTTCTATCCCTGCACCAGTCATTTCTACCGCAAGCCGCCGCAGCTGGTCAGAGGTTCGATGCAGTATTTGTACGGCCATGACGGCGTCCGTTACACCGACTTCTACGCCGGGGTTTCGGTCGCGTCCTGCGGTCACTGCAACCCTTACGTTGCGGCCAAAACGGCGGCTCAGCTGCGCGAGCTGCAGCATACGTGCACGATTTATTTGACCGAGCAAAATGTTGAGCTCGCCGAGCGGCTGGCGGCTGTCCTGCCGGGGGACATCAGCCGCAGCTTTTTCTGCAACAGCGGCTCGGAGGCCAACGAAGGCGCGCTGCTGCTGGCCCGGATGCACACGGGCCGCCGCAAGTTCATTGCGCTCGAGAACGGCCTGCACGGCCGGACGTACCTGACGATGAGCGTAACGGGTATGGCCATGTGGCGGACGGATCCGGAGCTGGCGAAGGATCAGGATGTGGCTTTTATCCCGCGCCCGTTTGAGCAGGGCGGGGACAACGAGGCAGCGGCGCGGCGTTCGCTGGCGGCGCTGGAGGCGCTGCTCGCGGAGCGGGGCGGCGAGTTCGCCGCCATGATCGCGGAGCCGATCCAGGGCAACGGCGGCATCGTGGTGCCGCCGGCGTGGTATTTCCCCGAGGTGAAACGTCTGCTCGGGCAGTACGGCGTGCTGCTGATCGCGGACGAAATCCAGACGGGGTTCGGCCGGACCGGCCGCATGTTTGCGATGGACCGCTGGAGTGTCACCGCCGACATTGTTACGGTCGCCAAAGGGCTGGGCAGCGGCATCCCGGTCGCGGCATTCTGCACGACCAGCGAAATCGCGGCCAGCCTGGACCGTCCGTCCGCGTCGACATTCGGCGGCAACCCTGTGTCGTCGGCGACCGCCATCGCGGTGCTGGACTTTATCGAAGGCCACCGGCTGGTACAGCGTTCGGAGGAGCTTGGCGCACAGCTGCGCGAAGGACTCGAACGGCTGGCCGCCGAGTTTCCAGAGATCATAACGGATGTCCGGGGCGAAGGCCTGATGATGGGGCTTGGCATCGCCGAAGACCGGCCGGAGTTGGGAGCCCGGCTGACCGACGATCTGCTGGAAGGCATGAAGAACCAAGGCTATCTGATCGGCAAAAACGGCGTCGGCCGCAACGTGCTGGCCTTCCAGCCGCCGCTCGTCATATCGGCGGCGGACATTGCGGGCATGCTGACCGCGCTGGCCGCGGAGCTTGCCGCTCTGGAGGAGCAGGGAGTGGAATCGGGAGCGAAGGAAGCGGCTGCCGGCGAATCATCCGGGCCATTCCCTACCTCTGCAGCTCCAGCCAATCGAGAAGGGCGGTGACGGCATGTCCACCCTGTCGCTTGTCTACCGCAAGGCAAAGCTGTTCGGCGAGCTGGTCATGTTTTCCCATACCTTGTTCTCCCTGCCGTTTGCGGTGATCTCCATGGTATGGGCGGCCCACGGCATCCCGTCCGGGCGGACGATGTTATGGGGGCTCATTGCACTGGTGGCGGCCCGGAACGGGGCCAACGCCTTTAACCGGGTCGCCGATCAAACCTTCGACGCCATGAACCCGCGCACCGCCGGGCGTCACATGCCGCGCAAGCAGCTGCGCTCGAAGGAAGTGCTGATATTTGTAGCCGTCAATTACGCGATCTTTATCGGCGCATCCGCCATGCTGAACACGCTTTGCCTGGCGCTTTCGCCCGTGGCCATCTTTCTGATTTCGTCGTATTCCTATACGAAACGGTTTACGTATCTCAGCCATCTGTACCTGGGCTTTGTCATTGCCTCTGCGCCAATCGGCGCCTGGTTCGCTGTTACGGGACATTTTGCGTTCACGCCGTTTGTGCTCGGCACCGTGGTCATGCTTTGGATCGCCGGTTTTGACGTCATCTACGGCACCCAGGACATCGAATTTGACCGTTCGATCGGCTTGTGGTCGATACCGAGTTATTTCGGCCTGCACAACGCTCTTTGGATCGCCAAAGGCATGCATGCCATCATGGTGTTCCTGCTGCTGTTCCTTTATGTCTGGCAAGGACTGGGCTGGCTTTACCTGATCGGCATCGCAATCGCCGTGCTGCTGCTCCTGACGGAGCATAACCTGATCAAACCAACCAATCCGAAGCTGATGAAAATCGCCTCCTACAACCTGAACCAGGTCATCAGCATGACGATTCTGGCTTTCACTCTGGTGGATTATTTTATCTCTTAAAGCCGGATAAGAAACAACAAAGAAGAGTGCGGCATCTGCTGCACTTTTTCTTTTGGGAACGCTATTTTCGTAAAAATTGCTGCTACTTAGTTAGATGAGGTAAAATAGAATTTACTGTTACTTCAACAAACTATTTGGACAGGTTAGTAGAAGGGTGTTGTTTTCATTTACCTTTAATAAAGGGGAGTATCTATGAAACAAGGCAGAATTATTATCATTACGGGTTCACCAGGGACTGGTAAAAGTACAACGGCATCCATTGTTGCTAAAGCGTCTATTTTACTAAAGTCGGTACATATGCACACGGATGATTTCTATCACTATATTCAAAAGGGGGCAATACCTCCATTTTTACCAGAATCACAAGAACAAAACTTAATTGTTATTGAAGCTTTTTTGGAGGCTGCAAAACGTTTTGCACGTGGTGGATTCGATGTGATTATAGATGGAATTGTTGGTCCCTGGTTCTTAGAGCCGTGGTTAAAAGCCGTACACGACAATTATGAAGTACATTACATTATCTTAAGAGCAGCTAAAGAAGAAACAATGAAACGAGCAATCAATCGTTCTAAATTGGACGAAGATGCCAACATTGAATTGGTAGAAAAAATGTGGGAGCAATTTAATAATTTGGGTCCCTATGAATCCAATATTATTGACACAACAAATCAATCAATAGAACAAAGTGTTTCAACAATAAAAGCTGTGATTGAAAAGAAATCTTCTTTACTCACATTATGATGTGAAACAAAAGTTAAACAGACGCGGAACGATAGTTGAATCCCAGCCTATAAGGCCCCTCGTCAATTCGTTCATACCAGGGAATCCATAAAGACAATAATGGCGCCAGTAAACTGATTGCCGGGATGATGAATCTCGCGGACCGGGTTGTCATGATTGGATAGTTTACTCCCATTTTCACGAGTGTAGAAGTTCGTTCAACAAGGATGGGCTTGCATAACCCTTTACCTCTATACTCTATCCCTACACTATACCCCAGTTGGTCTGCTCTGCATCCTGTTCGATCCTATGCAAAAAAAACAAAGCCAAAGTCCCGCATCCGCGGAAACTTCGGCTTTCATTTGGTGCCGGGAGGAGAGCCTCCATAGCGGCTCCGTCCCCCGATTCTGCTGCCTGCTGCCGTGCCTGATTTGACCTTAATTAACCTGAATTAACTCTGGACACGGACAGCCGCGCATTCACTCAGCCGCTGCTAATGGCTCCGGCAGCCAAAATAATCGAGCAGCGTGAACAGGTCCCTCTGCGCCTCAAAGCTCTCCAGCCCGGCGGCAATCTGCCGGGCTTCCTCGAGCAGCCGAACGCTGTACGCTTCGGCTCGCTCCAGACTGCCGCTGCTCTTGATCGCAGCGACCACGCCTTCGACTTCGCTCTGCGGCGTCTCCGGCCCGATCCGCCGGATGCGCGGCGCAAGCTCTGCATCCTCCAGCGCAAACAGCACCGGCAGCGTGACCTGGCCGCTGCGGAGGTCGCTGCCCGCCGGTTTGCCGAGCTGCTCCTCCGTTCCCGTGAAGTCCAGCAGGTCGTCACGGATCTGGAACGACAGGCCGAGCTTGTCGCCGAACTCGTACAGCTTGCCTGCAGCGGCTTCGTCCGCGCCTGCCGCCTGGGCACCGATGCGCAGGCAGGCCGCCATAAGCAGGGAGGTTTTATTGCGCGACTTCTCCAGATATTGATCGAGTGTCAAGTCATAGTCATAAGCGTGTTTCAGCTGCTGGTATTCCCCGAGACAAAGCTTGCTGGTCGCCACCGAAGAGAGGTCGAACACATAACGTTTGCGGTCGGCCGAATACTCGGCAATCAGCTCGACCACCCGGGCAGACATGTAGCTGCCGATATGCACGGCCGGATAAATGCCGGTCTGCGTATGGGTGGCCGGACGCCCGCGGCGGAGAGGGGAATTGTCGAGCATATCGTCATGAATCAGCGAAGCCGCATGAATGAACTCGGCCGCCGCGGCCAGCCGCCAGATTTTCTTCTTGTCGGAAGACGGTCCGAACCGGCTGCCGACAATGACCATCAGCGGACGGAGCCGTTTGCCGCCTGAAGCGATCAGCGAAGTGATGGCTTCAGCTACAACAGAGGAGCGGCTGACGTCGGGATCATGCTTCACGATGTTAACAATCTCCCGGTCGACGGATGGCAGGTGGATCTGAAGGGCTTCATTGAGCTTCATAACGTTTCTCTCCTTTCAAGATTGCGAGAGCCTTCAACTGAAGGGCTTCTGCTGCATGGCTTCCGCTACATGGCTTCGGCTACATGGCTTCGGCGGCCAGCGGCTGGGCTGCTTCCTGCAGCATTTTGTTTTCAGTACGGACAAAACGGGACAAACCTTGAACCAGCAGTTCATCTTGTGGCCGCCCTTCAGCCCGGCCGATCTGCACCTTTTTGATAGCCGGAGCCAGCAGGGCCACAAAATCATATTCCTCCCATTTCAGGGCCAAATCCAGGTACAAGCTATATAGATAATCGCCATCCAGCAGATTCCGGGCCAGCCGGCTTTCTGCATTCGCGCATTCCTCGTGGTATTTCATAGCCAGCCGTACGGCTAAATAAAGGGCGAGAATCCGTGCCGAGCGAAGGGGAGGCAGCGGGCTGGCCGCCAAAATCCGGGCGGCATCACTAAGCAGCTGTGAGACCTCCGAGGCCTCCGGGGCAATGCCGGATTCCGGCGCCAACTGGGTTTGCAGGAGCCTTGAGGCGTCCTGGATAAGACTGTTATTCATCGTTAGTCGCTCCTTTCCTTCGCGGGACACGGGCCTTTCGGACCCGAACCTATTAACAGGGGTTCCATCTAATTCATATTACGTAAATCAAGATCACCGTGTTTCAGGATCCATCAAAATCGCTCGGCCCGAATATAGAAAGAGCCGTGCGGAGTTCCGCACGGCTCCGGCTTTTTCCTACTCATTTGGCAGCCTGCCCGATTATTTCGATTGTCCAGCTGAAGCGGATTTGCTTCCCGATGCTGGAAGCGCCGGTTTGCGCAGGGCGCCGAGCTCCGGACCTTCTTCGGTATAGAGATACCATTTCCGGACAAGCGGAATGCCTTTCCAGTGTTTCTTCAGCCAAGGCAGTACATAGTAATCCAGGCCGAATACGCTGCCGGATCCGCCGATCAGGGCAATGCCTGCGGCCAGGTACCACAGCATTTCCGTCGAGGCCATGCTGGAGGACCAGATCATGACGCCGAGGCCAACGGTAGCAATAGAACTGATAGCCGTGAACAGGCCGACGATCAGCAGAACGCCGATGGCGAGCTCTGCAAGCACCATGCAGAACTGGAACACGCTGGCGAGAGCGGTAAAGCTGCCGTCTGAATGATAGAAAAAGATATCCATAAACCCGTTTACCATATTGGTGATGAAATGCGGAACAGGCATGGCTTCAACCGCTTCCTTGGCGCTTCCGACAGCGGAAGCGGCGCTTTGGGCATCAACGGTTGTTGAGACAGCACCGGCGGCTTCACTGGCTGCGGAAGTGGCGTCAGCGGCTTTGGAAGATGCCGGGATCAGGAAGATCGTGTTCGGATGATTCCAGACTTTAGGCAGCTTATCCAAACCTTCCGAAAGCCATTTGTAGCCGACGAACAGACGAAGCGGCAACAGCCAGAAGTTCGGGGAGCGTTTCGAGAAATGCCCGCCCACAAAACTTCTGCGGTTGTTCACATGGAAGAACTCGTGCATCATGTAAGTCCAAACCTTGTTGAAGCCGGCTACGGTGAACAGATAATATAGGTTGATCATATGTTTGAAGAACATGGCCAGGAAGCCGCTGACCTGGAACATTTTGTTCGGCATGCCTACATTGGCTACGCCGTAACGGCTGCCGATGCTGACCATCGTGCCGTGGAAGCCAGGCTTGTAAGATTTCTTCGGCTGGCCGGTAATTTCCGCATGAATGTTATGGGCGATAATCGGTCCGGCCTGCTCGGCATTTTCAACCATTTGCGGCACGGGGCGGGTTTCGCCTTCCGGAATGAAAAAGATATTGTCGCCGACGATATAAACGTTATCATGATCAACGCTTTGCAGCTTGTCGTTGGTGACGATCCGTTTGCGTCCTTGCTGCTGGACATCCAGATTGCCGACCAGATCCGAGCCTTCGACGCCTGCAGTCCAGACGATCGTGTCCGCTTCCAGCTCTTGTTCGCCCAGCACAACACTGCCTTTGTTTACGCCGGTAATTTTGGCGCTGGTAATGATCTCGACGCCGCGTTTCTCCAGATAACGGGCCGATTTCTCAATCAGCTTATCCGGCAGAATCGGCAGAATTTTTGGCGCCATATCGGCAACCACCAAACGAACGTCCGCCCGGTTGAAGTTGTATTCCCGGCAAAGCTCGTCGCGGTATTCGGACAGCTCGCCGATCAGCTCAATGCCTGTAAAGCCCGCACCTACGACAACAAAGCTAAGCATTTTGCGGCGTTTACCTGCGTCGGTTTCTTTGGAAGCCAGGCCAAACATCGTGCGGACCTGCTCCTTGAGGCGGATGGCATCTTCGTAAGACCAAAGCGTCAAAGCATTTTCCTCTGCACCCGGAATCCCGAAGAAGGATGGTTTACAGCCGGTACCGATAACAAGATAATCGTAATCGTAGGTGACTTCGGCAGAGCGCAGCTGGTTCGCCTTAAAGTCGATGGATTCAATATTATCAAGCACGACATCTACGTTTCGTCCTTCGAACATCTTTTTCAGTTCGATCCGGATGGCGTCTTCCGGTGTCCGGTTCGCAGCAACCTCATGCAGCTCGGTCAGCAGGGTATGATAAGGGTTGCGGTCAATCAGCTGAATTTGTACATCACGGTTTTTCTTGAACTTTTTGGCCAGGTGCTTGCCGGTTACGACACCGCCGTAGCCGCCGCCAAGAATTACGATTTTCTTCATTATACTCACCTTTTCTATTTGAGCTGGTCTCTCCAATCAATCCGGACTTCCCCGGAAAAACCCTTTATTTTGCTTGTTCCAGCAGCTTGGCTGCCATATCAAAATAATCTTTCAAGTGGATCGAAGCGCCGGAGATGGCATCCGTCGTTCCGTCATCCTTGAAGGTAACGGCTGCCGGATCCTGTTTCTCCACCAGGAAAGCTTCTGCTTTCTCGGCTTCCTCATGCCATTCGGCAGCGGCGCCTCCAGCTTTCATGCCATATTTGCCAGCGATGGAATAGGCTTTTTTGTCTTCGCCTTTCTCGTTAACACCGCTGAAGTTGGCATGAATGATATTTCCTCCGGCGATGACAAGGTCGGTTGTTTCCTTCCAGCCGGTTTCAGGGTCAAAGCTGTCGCCTTCGGCATGGTAAGTGCCGTCTTTATAGGGGCCCATTTGGATAGGACCGGCACTGAGCGCTTTTTCAGCCAGATTCACGAGGTCTCCGACATGGATGGATACACCGGAAATAGCGTCCGTTGTTCCATCGTCTTTAACGGTGATCGCCTTGGGATCCTGCTTCTCGATCAGGAACTGATCGGCTTTCTCGGCTTGTTCGTGCCATTCCGAGGAGGCGCCTCCGGCTTTCATGCCGTATTTGCCTTCTTTGGAATAAGTCACCTTGTCCGGACCGATGTCTTTGTTGATACCATTCCAGTTGACGTCTGTAATTTTGCCTCCGCTGACGTTAAGGAGCACGTAATATTGCCAGCCGGTTTCAGTATCAGGCTCGCCGATGGCATAATAAGTGCCGTCTTTGTATTGCCCCTGGTCAACGCTTGCGCTTGCATTTGAGCTGTTAGCGGCGTTTTGGGAAGCATCGGCAGAAGCGGAAGGGGCCGCATTATTGCTCGC
Organism: Paenibacillus yonginensis; assembly: GCF_001685395.1. Classification (NCBI taxonomy): domain Bacteria; kingdom Bacillati; phylum Bacillota; class Bacilli; order Caryophanales; family Paenibacillaceae; genus Paenibacillus; species Paenibacillus yonginensis. Next base: position 4,739,261 of record NZ_CP014167.1, read on the forward strand.
CGAATTGCTGTTGTTGTCGCCGCAGCCTGCGAGCAGGCCAATCAGCAGCGCACTGCTGATCACTACGGATGTTTTCTTCATGTTCATAAGTCTTGACCTCCAACATATTGAAATATAAGGCTGATGACGGATCATTCAGCCTCTGGAGGCCGTATAATCCGGTATACTGATTGCAAAGGCACAGCCTTTTCTACTTGTTCGATGGCATCTTATCATATCAAATTGTAATAAATATGTGAAATAAATCACATGTGATGTGATAAATGGAACCCTGCCGCTTGCGGACAGGGTTCTCCCATTAAATAATGGTGAGTCAAATGGAGATGTTTGCCTTATTTCTTGAGCCTTTCCAGCGGTGGGTCCTGGGTTTGCGGCTCATCCGTCTCCAGTTCCTTCTCCTTCTCCTTCTCTGTCTCCGTTTCCGTCCCGGCCCTTGGCCATTCCACGTTCTCCTTGGCGGCTTTGGGCGTCGGGTCCGGAATCAATTCGGGCTCCGGGGAGACCGGGCTGAGCGAGGTATCTTGGAAGCTGAAGACCTTCTTGATGCTGGCCCGTTCGGCTTTTGGGCCTAAAATGTACAGCGTATCTCCTTCCTGAATAACCGTTTCGCCCAGTGGAGTAACGATTTGTTCCCCGCGGATGATGGCTGTAACCAAGACATTTTGGGGCAGCCCAAGCTCGCGGATCGGCCGGCCGACCGCCTTCATCCCGGCATGAATGTGGATATGGTTAATCTCCGAGCGCGTTTTCCCCAGAGAGACCAGCTCCAGCAGGGAATGCCCGTGCCCGCTCCCTTCCTCGGAAAGGCCAAGCCTGCGGGCCAGAGGGGAGATGGTAGGGCCTTGAACGGCTGCCGATGTCAGAATAACAAAGAAAACCACGTTAAAAAATAACTGGCCGTGCTCAAGGCCGGCAAGCAGCGGGTAAGTAGCCAGCACGATGGGCACGGCGCCCCTTAGCCCGGCCCAGGATAACAGCAATTGTTCCCGAAACTTGAATTTGGAGAACAGCAGGGCGGCGAGCACACCTGCCGGTCTGGCTATAAGCATGAGGGTCAGGGACAAGACCAGTCCGGGCAGAAAGATGCCGAGCAGATCTGCAGGGAAGACAAGAAGTCCCAGCAGGGTGAACATCGTAATCTGCATAATCCAGGCGAAACCTTTGTTGAATTGTAAAATGGATTGCCGGTAAGTCAGGTCGCTGTTTCCCAGCACGAGGGCCATGACGTAGACGGCAAGCAGTCCGCTGCCGTGGGCAACGGAGGTCAGCCCGTAAGTAAGGACAGCGAAGGCAACCGCCATGACAGGGTATAGGCCGGAGGAGTCAAAGTTGATCAGGTTGATGCTTTTGACGGCAATCCAGCCAAGCAGCAGGCCGGCAGCCAGACCGATCCCCATTTCCAGGACGAAGGACAACAGCAGCTCCCATATTTCTTGTTCCGGATTCTGAATCCAGCTGATCAAAGTAACGGTGAGAAAAACGGCCATCGGATCGTTGCTGCCAGACTCGGCTTCCAACGTCGAAGTAATCCGTTCTTTGATGTTCCTGCCGCTCAATACGGAGAATACGGCAGCGGCATCCGTAGAACCGACAATGGCCCCAAACAGCATTCCTTCTGCCAGAGATACATTCAGGATATAATGGGCAGCAAATCCGATAAGCACAGTGGTAACGACGACGCCGGCCGTGGCCAGCGAAAGCGCCGAACCGATGATCGGCTTGATGGTCACGAATTTGGTCTGCATCCCGCCGTCCAGCAGAATCACAACCAGCGCCAGGGTGCCGACAAGCTGGGTCAGGAAGGGATTGTCAAAATATACAAAACGGCTGAGGATCATGCCTGCCGCAATAAAAAAGACCAGAGCGGGCAGTCCGAATTTGCTGGAGAATTTGGTCGCTACTACCCCGACTAGCAGCAAAACAGCCAAAAGGATCACGATTTGTTCAGTTAATATGGTCAATTCCATAGAAGCAGCCCCTTATCTTATGGCTTTCCTATCTCAATCTATATACGTAATTAGACGAAACAGGAGAGGGGCGAAACAAGCAACCCGGATCGCAAGGGGGGGGGAAGGTTTTACCTGTCAAAAGAAAGGGCTTTTTTGTCAATAAAAACGGGCTCTAAACCGATAATAGTTATAGTAGCGGCTTCATTATTACTAGACTGCGGAAAGAAGGAACGTGCCTTTGGAAGTCTACCGGAAATTTATGCAAAGACTCTATATAACTTACCTAATAGGCTCATTCCTGTTTATGGTCAGTCTTGGAGGCCTTCTTGTTTTTAGCAGTCTGCACATTCCGCGTAGTCAGTTAGCTTGGCTGTCTTCGGTTTTTTTGGTTTCTGCCGTGATTATGACGATTCTGGATATTCTGGTATTTATAAGAGATACGAAACCGGCAAGCCGGCTATTTAAGAAGGAGCCTCTTCCTTGGCCGGAATTCCGCGAAATCTACATGCAGATTCACCGTCTCCCGTTTCTGACGGTCAAACGTATTGCCGGTCCCCGAATGGCTGGTTTCTCTTTTCCGGTGATCGCTCTTACGTTTTGGCTTATCTATAAGAAATTCCTTGCCCTTCCGGTTTGTTTCCTAGTAATCGGCGGAATATGCGCCGTATTCATGGCCTTTCTGCAGGCACTCATCGAATATTATTTGATCTCATGGGCTTCGAGGCCGCTGATTATCGAAGCGTTTCAGATCAGTGAACGAAATTACGGGCGCCGAATTTCACTTGAAGGACAGGTGATGATGTCCATCCGCTACAAGTTCCAGCTTGGGGCATTTATGATCGGCATTTTCCCGCTTTTGCTCTATGGGATTGTCATCCAGATCGGGTTTGGCGGCTGGGAACAAGCGGGCAGCGTTTACTGGCAGCTGGCCGCAATGACTTTAGCCGCAGGACTGGCTTTCTCCTACATCGGTTCCAGGCTGCTTGCCAGGGAAATGGAACGTCCGATTCTACATCTATATGAGATGATGGACAAGGTGAAGTCCGGTGATATGAATATTCAGGCGAAGGACTTGTTTGCGGATGAATTTGCCAAACTCATCTCAGGGTTTAATCATATGCTTGAGGGGATCAAGCTGCAAAATGCCCGGAGCGAACAACTGATTGAAAGTTATTTCTCTACGCTTGCGGCAGCGCTCGACGCCCGGGATCCCTATACAGCCGGCCATTCGCAAAGAGTAGCTGAATATGCGGTGCATATCGGCATGCTGGCGAGGCTGCCTGAACAGATGATGGATGAACTCCGGAAATCGGCTCTGCTGCATGATATCGGCAAGATTGGTACACGCGACGCCGTGCTGCTCAAGGATGGTGTTCTGACAGAGGATGAGTTTCATCAAATTCAGCAGCATCCGGTGCAGGGCGAAATGATTTTGCAGCGGATCGAACCGGTGGATGCTATGGCCCCGATCCTGCCGGGAGTAAGATCCCATCATGAACGGTATGACGGGCTTGGATACCCGGATCATCTCAAAGGGGACGAAATTCCGCTGTTTGGCCGGATAATTGCCGTAGCCGATGCCTTTGACGCCATGACTTCCGACAGGCCGTACCGCAAAGGGATGGATACGGACACCGCAATCGGCATTTTGGAGAAAGGCCGGGGAACGCAGTGGGATCCCTATTTTGCAGGGCTTTTTGTAGAGGATTACAGGCAGAAGAGAAATAATGATTAATGGAGTCCGTCCGAATGTGCGGGTTCCTTAAGACGCGGAGCACTTCCGAAGACAACCTGAGCCGGCTGCGGAAGTGCTCCGCATTTCTTTTATGTGAGGCTGATCGGTCGATCTCAAGGAAACAAAGGAGCAGGGGCTCAGGTTCAGGGGAAAATCAGCGGGTTAATAAAGAAATAGAAAGCTGGCTGATCTTGCAATCTGCTGATAAACAAAGGAGTGACTGGACATGGATCACAACGTGTTGAAAGGCAAATGGAACCAGTTGAAAGGTGAAGCCAAGAAGCAATGGGGAGATCTGACCGACGATGATCTGGATGTTATCGCCGGTGAGAAAGACAAACTGGTTGGCAAACTCCAGGAGCGGTATGGGCACAGCAAGGAAACTGCTGAGAAGGAATTTGACAACTGGGTGCGGAGCCGGGGATAAAGCCCCCGGGAACATCAGCGAATAGAGGCGATTTCGCATGTACAAGTCCCATGTGGCAGAAGGCAGATTATTGGAGCTGCATAATGATTATGTAGTAACGGTTCAAGGGGATATGATCAGCACCTATCACCGCAGGTATTATATGCTGCCTGAAGAGGAGCTTTCAGCGGAGGCGCCGGCCGACCCGTCAGATGAGAAGCTGGAGGAAGCCGCCTTTGACAGGCGGACTGAACGTAAAAGCAGAAGGGAACGGAAAATAAGGTGGCCGCATTTGTCGCTGCCGGCCTTTCTAAGCAAAGACGCGAATCGGGCTTAAAGATTCGCGTCTTTTTGATCTGTTCCGAGGCACGGCTTCATGATATGATAGGATAAATGTAATATGTTACAAATTGTTACTTTTTGTTTTTTTTAGCCGTATTCTCGGAAATCTAGCTGCAATTTGGATTAAATATAAGGTGCAGAAACTAAGTTCGCTGGCATAACAGGCAGCGGTATTCTTAGCAGCTTCTGCATGCAGCCGGGAGTGATAGGATGAATGAATAATGACATGGGAAACGCGTTTGCTATAAATTTAAGTATTCTGGTCACTATCGCCTACCTGGCTAATCTGGTTTATAAGTACGTCTTGATAGTTGCTCCGGGCAAAATCAAATATGTCGTTTCCTTGCTGCTGATTTTCTTCTCCGCATACGCATCCATGTATTTCGGCTTTGAGCTTGGGGAGGATGTGATCTTTGATCTTCGGTTTGTTCCGCTGATCATCGCCGCGCTCAGCTACAAGAAACCTTACACGATTGTGTTTGTCGGAGCGGGAGTTGGGCTGTGCCGCTTGTTATTCGGTATCAATGCTGCCTCCTTGGCAGGATGCACGAATATGATCATTTTGGGGGTTGTGGCGGCGCTGCTGAAATTGTGGTTTATACGTCATCGGACAGGCTACAGCATTCAGGCTTTTGTTTTTATTGTTATTATCAACGTAGTCAATCAGCTGAACATTGCGGTTCTAGGAGTCATTCCTTTCAATTTCTATATGGTTCATATCGTTCCAGGGACCCTGCTTATGGGCACAGCTCTCAGCACCGGGTTTGTCTTTATGTTCCGAGATTCGCAGCTGGAACGAAGACGCAATCAGGAGCTGAAGGAAACCAACACCTTGATGATGCGGCAGACAGAGGAGCTCCATAAAGCCAAAATTGTACTTGAGGAGCGGGCCAAGCAGCTGATGCTGGCCTCCCAGTATAAGTCGGAATTTCTAGCCAACATGTCTCATGAGCTCAGAACGCCGCTGAACAGCATTATTAATTTGGCGCAGCTGATTTCAGAGAACGGAACAAGCAAGGACGGCGAGCGGGATCAACAGGCGGATGAGGAAACAGCTCTATACGGCGAAATTATATACAAGTCCGGACAAGAGCTGCTTCAGCTGATCAATGATATTCTGGATCTGTCGAAGGTGGAAGCGGGCCGTCTGGAAATTACACAGGAAGAGATCAGCATTTGCGAGATTCCCGATCTGGTCTATCTGCCTTTTGAGCTGCTGGCCCAGCGGAAGGGGATTCAATTTCGGGTTCATCGCGATGAGAGCCTGCCGAAGACGATGTATACCGATGGCCAAAGGGTACAGCAGATTCTGCGGAATTTGCTGTCGAACGCCTTTAAATTCACCTCCCAAGGCGAAGTCAGCCTGACGATGCGGAGGTCGGAGCAGCGCGATCAGGTCCGGGGAGACTGGATTGTGTTTGAAGTTCAAGATACCGGGATTGGAATTCCGGAGGACAAGCATCATACCATCTTTGAAGCCTTTCAGCAGGCAGATGGAACGATCAGCCGCAAATATGGGGGAACCGGCCTCGGGTTGTCCATCAGCCGGGATCTGGCCCGCTTGCTGGGCGGATTTATCCGTATGGACAGCAAGCAGGGACTGGGCAGTACCTTCTCGCTTTTCCTGCCGCTGAAATGATACAATAACCCTGTCTATAGTTTGAATAATCGTTAAGTAAAGGATGGGATCTTAGCCATGAAGAAATCAGTTATCGCCACAACAAACGCCCCTGGAGCGATCGGCCCGTATTCGCAAGGGGTTTCCATCGGGGATTTGGTTTATACCTCAGGTCAATTGGGCATGGATCCTGCAACCGGTGCGTTGGCTGATGGAGTTGCCGCACAAACGGCTCAATCCCTGCGTAATGTACAAGCTATTTTGGAAGCTGCCGGAAGCGGGCTGGACCAGGTTGTGAAGACAACCGTTTTCCTGAAAGACATGAATGACTTCGTGAACATGAACGAGGTCTACAGCACCTTCTTCACCGAGCCTTACCCGGCGCGCAGCGCCGTTGAGGTCGCCCGTCTTCCGAAAGATGCGCTGGTGGAGATCGAAGTTATCGCACTCAAGAAATAAGTCCGTCCCGGAACACTAAACGGGGATACCGAAACCTTTCATTGTAAGCTGACCTCCGATTTCTGTCGGGGGTCAGCTTATTTTTCGGACTATATACCTATCTCTGACGGACTCATTTGCCTTGAGTTTTGTTGAAACCTGTTTTTAAACGAGCAGCTTAATGTATAATATAATATTAAGTTCTCAAACGGAGATAGACAGGAGAAAGCAATGAATCAATGTCTATATGGAATTTGGCTTGGCGATGTGTTCTTCAGCTTCTCTGGAGAAATATCGGAATCAAAAGTAGATGCCTGGGTGATGACGATGCGCCGTCTTCAAACGGAAGCCGGTGAGAAGCCGTTTCAGCAGGCTGCGCTGCGGCTGGCCGAGCTCAGATGGCCGGCGGCCGTGCTGAGAGGGGAGGCCCGGCGCGGCGAACGGCGGCTGCTGACCGGACGAAGCCTCGAGGGTCTGGCCCTGTCGCCGAGGGATACCTGGAAGATGCTGTTTGCCTGGGAAGACAGCGGGCTGGAAGCGCAGGGAATAACGCCGGGCGGTGAAATGGCCTACTGGCGTGAAGCGGCCCGTTTTGCCGAGGAGCTCCTTCAGCGGGGACGGATTACGCCGGGCTCCAGGCCGGCAGTTCCTCCGGGCGGCCGCAGAAGAGGGACTCTTTCGGCGATCCGCGCCGTCTGGTGTCCGCTGCTGGAGCAGCCGGAGGATGAGGAGCGCTTTCGGCTGCTCGCCGCTGCGATGCCTCCGATCGGCTTGGCCCAGATCAGGCCTACGGCGGAGGAAGAGACGCAGTCGATTGAACAGCGCCAATTGACAGTGCTGCATTCTTTTATGACTGCGCTGATTGATGTGAAGGTGCAGGAGGCGGTGCAGGAGCTTGGCAAAGAGCTCAGAAACGCCCGTGCTAATTATAGAAGAGGAACTTCCCCGCTTATTGAGCTGTGGTGGAACAATTTGACGGGTTCCGGTTATCCGGCTGAAATTCAGGGAAGTACGTCCGAAATCGCTGAGTTGGAACAGGTAATAGCGGAGGCGGGAGGCGGACAGCCGCCGGAACTTGGCGAAGAGGGCGCGGAGGCCCGTCCCGTTCTCGGGCTCTGCCTGCGTCTGGAGCCACCGGAGATCTGGGAGGATCATCCTTACTGGATGTTGTCTTTCTGGGCGGAGAGCAAGGAAGATCCATCCCTGCGGCTTGCGGCGGATGGCATCTGGAATCATCCGGAGCCCGATCTGTCCTTCGGCGGCAAGCTGTACAAGGACGTGCAGACCGAGCTGCTGCTTTGTTTGTACAAAGCGGCGGAATGGTCACCCGAGATTCGTGAGGCGCTGCAGAATCCCCGCCCTGAAGGGACGGAGCTGAATCAGGAAGAGGTGTACCAGTTCCTGACCCGGTCGGTGCCGCTGCTGAGACGTGGCGGAGTCACGGTGCAAATGCCGTCTAGATGGACCAAAGAAGGCAAGAAACGCGCCGGCGTAAAGCTGCGGACGGGCAGCTGGGAACCAAAGGAAGCGGACCGGGGACTGAAAGCCGGAGTAGGCATGCAGCAGCTGGTTACCTTTAAGCTGGAAGCGGTGCTTGGCGACCGGCTGCTGAGCCAGAAGGAGCTCGAGGAGCTGGCTGCCTCCAAGGTGCCGCTGGTCTTTTTCCAGGGAGAATGGATTGAAATTGACGTTAAGGAAATCCGCCAGGTCCTTAAATATATGAAGAAACAGGAAGACGGCAGCATGACCTTTGCCGAGCTGATGCATCTTGCGGCGGATCCGGAGCTCGATGGACAGTGGGAAGGCATGTATATCGCCGGGTTTGAAATGGAGGGCCTGTTAAAGGCTCTGGTGCAGGGGGAAACGGCAGCCAACCTGGAGACGCGGCCGGTGCCCAAATCGCTGCAGGGAACGCTGCGCCCTTATCAGGAAAGGGGATTCCAGTGGCTGTCTTTAATGAGAAAGCTGGGGTTCGGGGCGCTGCTTGCGGATGATATGGGCCTTGGCAAGACGATTCAAGTGATTACTGCTATGCTGGACGGCGATCGGGAGGAAGGAGCCTACCTGATTATTTGCCCGACATCTTTGCTTGGGAATTGGCAGCGGGAGCTCAGCCGTTTTGCGCCTGAGCTGACCGTTTATATTCACCATGGAGGCAAAAGGCTGCACGGGGAGGCGTTTATCCGCGCCTGCAAAACCTATGATGTGGTACTGACGACCTACCAGCTGGCGGGACGGGATTCAGCTGAGATGAAAGAGCTGTACTGGTCGGCGATCGTGCTGGATGAGGCGCAGTACATTAAAAATTTCGGTACGAAACAGGCGCAGAGCGTCATGAAGCTCAGGGCGCCTCAGCGCATCGCCATGACGGGAACGCCGGTCGAGAACCGGCTTGGCGAGTTATGGTCGATCTTTCAGTTCCTGAATCCCGGTTATCTGGGGACGGCTGCCGCCTTCCGGCGCCAATTCACGGCCGGTGCAGACGAGCATCCCGAGGAGCTGGCGCGGCTGCGCCGGCTGGTAGCGCCTTTCCTTCTGCGGCGGCTGAAGAGCGATCCGGACATATCCAAGGATCTGCCGCAGAAGATCGAGATGAAATCCTACTGCAGCCTGACCGCAGAGCAGGCATCGTTATATAAGAACGTGACCGATGAACTGATGTCCAGAATTCATGACAGCCAGGGGATCGCCCGCAAAGGGCTGGTCTTGTCATCGCTTACCCGGCTTAAGCAGATTTGCGATCATCCGGGCCTACAGTCGGAGGGGATAGCAGCCGCTGCGGCCAGATCAGGGGCTGCAGGGCGTTCCGGCAAGCTGGAACGGCTGCTGGAGCTGGCGGATACGGTAACGGAGAACGGCGAGGCTGCGCTTATTTTCACGCAGTATGTGCGGATGGGTGAGCTGCTTGTCCGGCAGATTGGCAGCCGCTACGGGTTTGAGCCTTATTTCCTGCATGGCAGCGTACCGAAAAAGGAACGCGATGAAATGGTGCGCACGTTCCAGGAAGGCTCGGGACCCCCGCTGTTTATCCTTTCCTTGAAAGCGGGCGGTGTAGGCCTGAATCTGACGCGTGCCAACCACGTCATCCATTATGACAGATGGTGGAATCCGGCCGTGGAGAATCAGGCGACCGACCGAGTCTTCCGGATAGGCCAGGAGAAAAATGTAGAGGTTCATAAGCTGATCTGCCAAGGCACGCTTGAGGAAAGAATTGACGAGCTGATTGAACGGAAAAAGATGTTATCCGAGCAGGTTGTAGGCTCCGGCGAACAATGGCTGACGGAAATGTCGGCAGAGGAGCTGCAGGATCTGATCACGCTGCAGACCGTGGAGTGGTCGTAGTTCTAACAAAAAGGGGCAATCATCTATGGCGAAGGAAAAGGCGGCAGCCGGCAAGATTCAGTTAACGGCCGCGCCGGGGGAATGGAAAGCGGAATGGATCGCTTCAGGCTCTCCGCAAGGGCAGAGATCGGCCGAACAGGCGGAGGAGTCTGCGCAGGCAGGCGGCTGCTCGCTAGTGCTGCCGATCCGGCGGGCCGATGAAGGTCTGACAGGCCGGGTTCTGGGCTTGCTCAAAGAGAAGCCAATGCTGTTAGCGGCATTGCTGGCGGGCCCTGCTGCGGCCCTGTCAGAGGAATTGGCGCAGCTGCTTCCAGCAGAGCCGCCTTTGGCTTCGCCGCCCCCTGCAGGCGGGACGGGGGAAGGCGCACAGCCAGCGGCAGAGCCTGGCTGCGCCTGCGGCAGCGGCGGCTGCAAGTATGCCGCCGCGCTGCGTGAGGCGGCGCTGTCCGGCTGGGGCACGGACATGCGCCTCGCCCTTACGGCGCTGGATCTCGCGCCGGAGAAGCTGGCCCGCGCGGTGTTTGCCGCATGGGCCGAAGAAGGTGCGCCCGAACCCGGCGCGCCTGCGGAGCCGGCCGCAGCGCAGCGCGCGGCCGGCAGTGCGGCCCCCCGCCCGGCGGGCTCGGGGCCCGGCATCGCCGAATGGCTCAGCACAGCCGCCGCCAAAGGCGCGCTGCATGAGCCGGGCCCCGGCTTTGCCGAAGCCCGCGGTCTGCCTGAGCCTCAGGCAGACCCGGGCGGCGGGGCCGCGGCCAGCGTGCGCAGCTGGCTGGCCGGCAGGCTTCCGGCCGTCCCGGCGGCGGACGGCCTGGATTTGATCGTGCGCCGGGCCGCTCAGCGGGCGGCCGGCCTGCACGCAACGACGAAACGCCCGGGGAGATAACCCCGGGCGTTTCGTCATCCCGCAAGCTCGCAGCGTCATCCCGCAAGCTCGCAGCGTCATCCCGCAAGCTCGCAGCGTCATCCCGCAAGCTCGCAGCGTCATCCCGCAAGCTCGCCTACAGCAGGCATAACAAAACAACGCGCTGCTCCCGGCAGCGCGTTGTTGCAGCCGGCTTAATCCCTGCCGGCAGGCCCTTCAGACAGCGCAATGATTTCCTTGCGCAGGCCAAGCATTTTTTTGTCAAGTTCGTCTGCCGCGCGGGCGGCTTCGGTCAGTTCCTTGATGACGTGGGCTGGAACCTGTTTGTCGTATTTGTAGAACAGAATGTGCTCCATGCTGGCCCAGAAATCCATGGCTAAAGTCCTAAGCTGGATTTCAACCTTGATCCATTCCGGGCCTTCCATCAGAATGAGGGGAACGGCAACGATCAGATGCAGGCTTTGGTATCCGTTTGGTTTGGGATTCGCGATGTAATCCTTAATTTCCAGCACCTTAAGATCGTCACGGGTCTGCAAATGATCGACCAGGCTGTATATATCTTTTACAAAAGCGCACACAATGCGCATACCCGCAATGTCATGTATTTCACGGACCAGGTTGTCAGTGGTCAGAGCCAGGCCTTTTCGCTGCATTTTACCAAGGATGCTCTTTGGCTCCTTGATGCGGGTTTTGATATGTTCGATTGGGTTGTAGCCTTGGCGGTGCTTCCATTCCGACTGGAGCAGTTTGATTTTGTTATGGAGCTCTTCCAGTGCCATTTGGTACATCATCGGAAGCTGTTTCCAGTCTTCAAGCCCGGCGAGATGTTCGCCGCCCGCTTCCCAAAACTCTTTGATTGCTGCGGGGTTCAAAGTCAGTTCTTTGCCCGGTTCTTTCGATATGCTCAAGGTATCTACTCCTAATAATGAGCATCTTGCATGACTCCGCATGAAACGCTCTGCCCAAGCCGAGCCCGGAGAAGGGCTGAAACCGTCTGCGGCCTGAACCTTCGGGCGTCATAACTTCGAATGATGCAAAATGCAGAATGATAAAAATAACGCCACCCGGCTTTTTTATTGTACCCCGATTCCTTCTCCAAATCAAAAAGATTAAGCTGTCGGAAACGCTGGTCGGCAAGGTTTTCACAGAACGCTTCAAATCTGGTATGATAGTTAACGTTAACGGGGCCGTGGCTGTTTGGGCCATGTGATTTACCGTCTAAATTAGTGTAGAGCATCATACCTTGAATGAGAGACTAACGATGCGGCCTGGATCGGAGGATGAAAAAAATGAGTTTCTTGGATCGAATAAAAAATGGAGCTAATAAAGCGAGTGAACGCGCCCAGCATGTAGTTGAAATAAACAAATTAAACGGACAAATTTCTAATATTGAACGTGAAATGGGCATTTATTATCAACAAATGGGGCAGGTATTCTACGAAGGCTACCGTGCAAAGGACATGTCCCTTGCCGAGAAAGAAATGATGGACCTGGCCAAAACCTGCGATCTGCTTGCAGAAGAGCGGGATGAGCTGCGTCAGCGTATTGCCGCGCTGAGAAACGAACGTTTGTGTGAATGCGGGAAAGTGGTGCCTCAGGAGGCGATCTATTGCCCGTTCTGCGGCAGAAAGCTGAAGTCCCGCAGCGAGAGCCATAGCGGTGCCCGTTACCAGGCTGATGAAGAACCGGCAAGAGAGCCTGAGGAAGCGATGAGCGAGGCCGGAGCAGCTATGGAGACTATGGTCTATCGCGGGCCTTTGGTGAAGGAGGAGTCGGATTACGCGGGAGAACCGGTTTCGCGTGAAGAAGAGAAACGCCGTCAGCTGGAGCTTGAACGGGAGCGTGAGCGCCAGCTGGAGCTGGACCGCAGAATCCAGACCTGGAAGGAAAACATGATTCCGCCGAAGCCTGCTGCCGAGTCCAGAACCACCGAACCGAGAATAGACGAAACAAGAAGAGCTGAATCGAGAACGGACGAATCGTCTGATGGGGTTCTGAAATGCCAGATCTGTTCCACTACCCTGGCCAAAGGCACGCGGTGGTGTCCGCACTGCGGATCGGAGCAAATCTAGGCATGATCAGCGCAAACCGCAGCCGATCTTTCAGTTCCTTGAGTTCATAAAATCGCCTTAATTAAACGGTGTTTTTCCGGCGTTTGTTCCGTATTACTAAGTAAGTTAGCTCCTTCCGGATGGTTTACGCTTCGGATGGAAAAGCTGAAACAAGAGATCCTGGTTAGGGAGTGTGAAGGAACGTGGAATGCATCGTTTATTTTGATGTCGTCTATGAGAATGAGATCAAGGAGCTGCGCGGACTGATTTTTCTTGACGAAGACCGGCTGCCTGCCGAGCAGGATTACCTGAACATGTTTACGGACATGGGATATCAACTTCGGTTAGAGAAACAGGAGCCGCTGACCTTTGTCCCGGCAGGTCCTGGCGCTGAATACAAGGAGATTCGGATTCGCCGCCTGGATACGGGGAAAGAGGAGGACCATTACGAGGACCCGAACCTCAAAAATATGGTAGCCAACCTGCTGCCGAACAAACCCAAATCCATTTAACCCAGAAACCTGAAGCCTGTTTCCCTGTATCGGGAGGCGGGCTTTTTGCGATAGAATAGAAGCTGGAGGCAAGTATTGGACTGCTGTATTTTGTAAGAGACAAGAGAGCCGGAGGAGAATACCATGAAGCTGTTGATAGATAAAGTCATGCAGGAAGGAATTGTGCTGGATAACGAGGTTTTGAAGGTCGATTCTTTCCTGAACCACCAGATGGATCCGGTATTAATGCAGGAGATCGGGCGTGAATTTGCCCGGCTGTTCGCCGGACAATCCATAACCAAGGTATTGACCATTGAGTCGTCAGGCATCGCCCCCGGGATTATGACCGCGTTGGCACTGAATGTACGGCTGATTTTTGCACGCAAACGGAAGTCATTGACCTTGACCGAGGATATTTTTGTGGAGAAGGTTTATTCCTTTACCAAACAGGAGACGAATGAAATTACCGTGTCCAGGAAGTTTCTGGCGCCTGGCGATAAAGTGCTGATCGTGGATGATTTTTTGGCTAATGGAGAAGCTGCGTTTGGATTGGCGCGGATTGTGGAGCAGGCTGGCGCGGAGGTGGCAGGCATCGGCATCGTTATCGAAAAATCATTCCAGCCGGGCCGGCGTGTGCTCACCAAAGCGGGCTACCGCGTAGAGTCGCTGGTCCGCGTCGCTTCTCTGGCCGGTGGCAAGATCGAGCTGGTGTAGGTGGCGATATGACGGGAAAAAGAGTAACCAGTATGGACGTGGCCCGGCGGGCCGGCGTCTCCCGCAGCGTAGTATCCGCTGTCATTAACGGCACCCAGGGCATCGGCGTGAGCCGTGTGAAGCGGGAGGCGGTGCTGAAGGCCATGCGGGAACTGAATTACCATGTGGATGCGGGAGCCCGGGCTATGAAGACCGGCCGCAGCTCTTGTGTAGCCGTCTTCGGCGACACCTCCAACGCGTTGTTCCTGCAGCTGCTTGAAGGTTTGCAGCAGGCTTCCCTGCGTCATGGCTACCATGTGCTGCTGGTTGGTCAAGGCAGCGGCAGCACAAGCCGGGACGAACTGATCTCGCTTTATTTCCAGCGGCGTGTGGACGGAATTGTCACTTTGGATCACCTGGGATATGCGGATGAAGCGTGGGCGTCCAGCATACGGGAGCATCAGATTCCGTTTGTATCGGTTGAAGGCTATGCAGGGGTTGAAAATATTTATTCGGTAATAGCCGATTATTACGGCAGCGTCCGTACAGCCATGGCGTTTATGGAGAGCAAAGGAAGGGCAGGCGTCACTTATCTGCAAATGGAGGACGGGCATGGGCCCGAGAATTGGGCGGAAAGAGCCCGCCGGGAAGCTTATGCCGCTTTCTGCGCGGAGAGAGGCTGGGCGTACAGGGTGGAGAAAGTGCAACGTCAGGAGCCGGCGCAGATTCAGGCCGTTTTGGAGCATGACCGCTTGGCGGGTACTCCGATGGTATATCTCACAAACTGGATTGATGCTTCGCTTGAGGTCTACAGAGCTGCAGCCCGGCTTGACCTGAAGATCGGCCGCGATATTGCCGTCATGTCCTCCGATAATACCTATCGGGTCAGCTCGCGATTGGTTCCGGCGTTGACCGTTATGGCGGTGCCTTACAAGGAAATGGGCGAAAAGGCAATAGAGCTGCTGCTGGAACAGATTGAAGGCCAAGAACAGCTAAAAAGCCAAGCTGGCGAACAGGAACGCACGGCTGCCTCGTTACGGAAACATTGGCTGCCTGCCCGTCTGCTGGAGGGGGAAAGCGTATAGCCTGCCGGCCTAAGCCGTGCTGCGGCCCTCTGCCACCTACATGCCTATCTGGGAGGCAGCTAAGCAGCTTTCATTCCAGGCAGCGGCAGCTCACCAGTTGCGGATCTGCTTCTCGGCAAAGTCGCCGATCCAGGGCAGCTTTAGCCACTTACTCTGGAGGGAAGCGATGATCAGCGCCACCCAGAACAGGACACCTGCAATACTGAGCAGCGCAGCCAGGGCGATGCCCAGGATGGGGATAAAGCCGGCTACGGTATGGCTGACGATTAGACCGCCGAACAGCAGCACGGACTGCAGGGCATGGAACAGGACAAACCGGCTTCTTTTTTCAATAACGAGAAAAATAATCCCGCCAACAAACGGAAATAAGTGGCACAGAAAGGCGGCTAAGCTTTCAGGCAAGCCTGTAGAGGAGCGGAAAGGGGTCAAGGGCATACACCTTCTTGAGTCAAAGGATAAAGGGGACAGGACATGCGTACGATCCCCCTCTCCCTTTTAGTGTATGACAAGCTGCCCCATGTAAGAACGGTGGGGAAGACCGGCGGAGAAGGGGAGCCGATCAAGCCCCTCACCCTTCCTTCACCAGACGTTCCATCGTACACGTCACGCTCCCCGTGCTTCCGAGATCAAGACGGCGCTGCGGCGGCGATGACGGCGATCTTCTCCGGGCTGATGAAATGCCGGATCACGTCTTCAACAATCGCTCTGGCGGCGTCCGGCCGCCGCAGGCTCTCCAGCTCCCGGTAAAGCTCGCCTTCCGGCTGCCGGCTGAAGAACTGCTCGATCTGGCGGACCAGATCGGAGGGGCGGTGGGAAATAAAGGCGATGCCTTTCTTTTTCAAATAAAGGGCGTTGTTCAATTCCTGGCCCGGAACGGGCCGGAACAGAAACATCGGCAGGCGGCTTACCAGCGCCTCGGATAAGGTGATTCCGCCGGGTTTGGTGATGATGCAGTCGCTGACAGCCATAAGGCTGGCAATGTCGTTGACGAAACCGCAGACCTGCACCTCCTCCTGACCGGCGAAACGTTCCTGCAGCTGGGAGAACAGCTCTTTGTTTTTCCCGCAGACGGCGATGACGCGGCGCTCCCCGCCGGCGGTCAGGCGGCGGCAGATATCGGCGATATTCGGCATAACGCCGTAAGCCCCGGCCATCAGCAGGATTACGGGTTTCCCGTCCTGGCGTAGACGGGCTGCAAGCTGTTTGGCCGAACGCGCATCCGTAAGGGCGTCCTTATCATGTTTCGCTTCCGCGTTTATGTCCGCATGCAGATTAACATCCACTTCCAGAACCATATCCGCATCTTCGCTCCCGCCGTCCTGCTCCTGAGGCTCAAGAGCTCCGGAGAAGCCGGGACGCAGCGGAATACCGCTGGCCACTACACGTTCTTCCGGAATGCCTCGGGCTACCATTTCGTTCTTCAAATCCTGAGTCGCCACATAATAGCGGTTAACGGCAGGATGGAACCACCGGGCATGGATGTCAAAATCGGTAATGACATTAATGATCGGAATCGTCTGACCGGTTCGTTTCAGCAGCTTCGGCATCGTCAATTGGGGAAAAGTATGAATAACCAGATCCGGACTGATGCCGCCGACGATCTTGGCCAGCTTGCTGAGGCCTATGGAATGCAGCAGGCTGTAGAACGGCCGGTTCGGCGGGATTCGCCGCGTTGTGTTGTAGACCCATCCGTACAGGTAAGGGATGGTTTTGAAGCTTTGCATGTATACGAATTTGGTTAATCCGTTAAGCAGCGGATGCGCTTCTGCCATCAGATCGAGCAGAACCACATCGGTAATGCCTTGCTCATGAAAAGAAGATTCCATTGCTTTGGAGACCTGATAATGGCCGTCTCCGTAGCTTGCATATACAATCAAAACTTTGGGCTTTCGCATCAGCCGTCTCCTCCCGGGTAGCCTGATAAGGAAATCAATGGACTTTGCTAGGCGAATTCACCTGTTATAAGTATATACGCTAAAGGCGCCTATAGAAGAATTTGCCGATGAGGCGGACAATTCCTTCTCCCTTATTTTAACCCGAACCCAAACCGATAAATATATTATTGAGGATTGAAATATAAATCCGTAAAAGGTGAAAGCTGAAACACCGTAATGAATATGTTACAATATAGAGAGATAGGAGGCCGTTCCATTTTATCCGGATAAACATAAAGTGTTATCGGGTACCTGATCATCACCTGAGTTTGACAGCAAGCATTGATTCAGGCTTCACCTTGCCGGGTATGTAAATGTCAGATGCCTGCCGGTGGCAGGACAAACTAACCACTTCTAGATGAATACTTGCAGGATCTTTTCGGCGTTCTCATTTACGGAAGCAGTACCATTAGCGTTCTGGGAGGGAATCATATGGCAACGAAAGGTCATAATGAAGTAAAGGAAAGTTTGCGGGAGATGACAAGAATTTTCAGGCCGAAGGATCCCAAAAAATTTGTCAGGGAGTATGTTCGCAAGTACCGCATCATGGGCGGATATGAAGAAGAATTGACTCACCTTGTGGAAACGGAAATGGGTAAGCTGAACTCTTCAGTTTCCTGATGCGATCCTCTGACGGTCGGCCGCTATCACATTTGATATAGGACACTTTCAAACCGTCTCTCCGCTTTTATGCGGGGGGCGGTTTTTTTCTTCCATTCGTTAACATATATTAGAGCATTCAGGCCAGGCACAAGTCCGGCAGATATGAGATACACTAGTCGTATAGATGAAAAAGGAGGCGTTTCCCATGCCGAAAGTGGCTACGAAGAACGCTCAGCAGATTGAGCTGATCCGGGCAGCGGGACGCATATTGGCGGATTGTCATCGCGTGTTGAGAAAAGCCATTGCTCCGGGCATTTCCACGCAGCAGATCGACGAGTTTGTTGAACGGTTTATCACGGAACGCGGCGGCACAGCCGCGCAGAAGGGATATAGAGGGTTCCCCTTTGCGACATGCGCTTCGGTAAACGACGTGGTGTGCCACGGCTTTCCTACGAGAGAGCTGCTGCGCAGCGGGGACATCGTGACGATCGACATTGTGGTCGAGAAGGATGGGTGGATGGCCGATTCCGGCTGGACCTATCTGGTGGGTCAGCCTTCCCCGGAGGTTGAAAGATTGTATAAGGTGACCAAGCTGGCGCTTGAACGGGGGATCGCTGCTGCCGTTCCCGGCAACCGGATTGGAGACATCAGCTACGCGATCCAGCGGACGGCGGATGAGGCGGGCATCGGGATCGTGAAGCCGCTGGTCGGGCACGGGATTGGACAAATGATGCATGAACCGCCTGATGTTCCCAATTACGGACGTCCCGGAACCGGACTCAAGCTGCGAAAAGGCATGGTGATTACCATCGAGCCGGTGTTTACGCTGGGGGACACCGGCGCTGTGCTTTGGGAATCGGACGGCTGGACGATCCGCTCGGCGGACGGAACGCCGGGTGCCCAGTTCGAGCATACCCTTGCGGTTACCGACAAGGGACCAGATCTGTTAACCGAGCAGTCGTATAAATGACGGATTTTTATGATGGTTTTTAAAGGATGGAATCCATAATTGATCAGATCAATCAGCCGGTGCTTTGCGCCGGTTTTTTATGCCCAGAAACGGAAGGGAAGCTGGATAGGGTTTGGCCCGGGAATTTTCACCTCCTAAATGTTTGACAAATAAGAAGTGTGCTCATATACTGTGTATAAAGATATACACAGTATAACAGTGGAGCATGATTAAAAAATACAGCTAAGAGTAGAAACCAGGGGAAGGTGGCACTGCATGAGCGAGTTTTGGAGGGACAGTTTGTTTCTGTTCAGGAGAGAGTGGAGAAAAGACCGCAGACTTCTGCTCTGGAGCCTGTTTTTTATGGTCTATACCGGGGGCTGCATCAGTTTGCTGGTCTATTCAAGCCAGGAACGCGAAGCAGTGAAGTCGATGAATGTCCTGCTCGATTTCTTGTTTCTAATGATGGCTCCGATGACTGGATTCTGTTTCTCCCGCGGCCATCTTCATTATTTTAGGGATGATTCCTACACGCAGAAGCTGTATTACCTCAAAACGCTGCCGATTCGGCCTAACGTGATCATCAGCGCACGTTTGCTGCAACTGTTGGTCTACATCCTCATAAACAGCGTGCTGATGTATGGCACTCTTTATATCCTTACAGACGGATTGGATTCCAGCCTTGGATTTGCTGATTATATAGCCTTTGTCCTGACCTGGACAGGATACAGCTTTGCCGCAAGCGCTTATTACCTTTATTTCGAGTTTCTCCGCAGCGGCAAGGTGTATATGTGGATGAGTTTTGTCCTGATGGGATTGTGCGCATTGGCTGCGGTGGTGATCCTGCTGCTGGATGGAGGATTGGTCAATTATACGATTGATATGTCCGCTCGTTACAGATTGCTGTCACCACTCATGTGGGCAAGTTTGCTAATAGGCGCCGCGATTTTATACCTGTCAGGGAGACATATAGCCCAAAAAATAGAAACGAGAGACCTGGTTTAATCATAATGATTTACAGATAGGAGAGCAGGACAGGAGGTGCCACGGAGTGTGGATTCCCATACAGATTAATGAGAGCAGCGCAGAGCCGCTTTATCATCAGATCGAAACGCAGCTGCGTTCGATGATAGTCGGCGGACAGCTGGGCGAAGGCACCCTTCTTCCTTCCATACGCGAGCTGGCGGCTAGTCTTAACTGCAGTGCGATCACGGTCCGCCGGGTCTACCAGGACCTGGAGAGCGAAGGACTGCTGCGGACCAAGCAGGGGACAGGCACTTTTGTTGGCAAAGTGGAAGATGAGCAGCGCGGTACCTATAAACAAACGTTTGTTAAGGAGGCGCTGGAGGCTGCCATTGACAGTGCCCGGTCGGTTCAATACAGCAAAGAAGAATTAAAGCTGTTGTTTCTGGAAGTGCTGGAGAAGAAGTTTGAGGATACGGAGAAAGGCGGGGAGGCAAAATGACGGATTTGGCCATAAAGCTCAGCGGCATTGTCAAAAGCGGAAGGAGAAAGACGCTTGGTCCCATCGACCTTGATATTCCTTTGGGCCATGTGGTTGCAGTGGTGGGGCCTAACGGCTCCGGAAAAAGCACGCTTCTTCATTTGATGATGATGACGCTCCAGCCGGACGGGGGAACCTTGGAATGGTTTGGTCAGCGATATGAACGAACCCTGCCGATCGAACTGAAGCGTAAGATCGCTTATGTCCCAGAGGCTCCGATGTACGAGGAGAATCAGGCGACGGCAGAGGAGGCGGGAGGCTTCCGGGCGCACTGGTACCCCGAATGGGATGGAACAAGGTTCGAGGAGCTGCTGAACCGTTTTGGTGTGCCTCGCGGAATCAAACTTTCGAAGATGTCCAAGGGAGAACGCCGCAAGTTCGAGATCGCTGCAGCGTTAGCCTGCCGTCCCAAACTGCTGCTCCTGGACGAACCTTCTTCCGGGCTGGACCCTTTCGCCTGGCGGGAAATGATCGGCGGACTGCAGACCCTGCTGGCCGAAGAAGAGATCACGATTCTCATCTGCACCCATATCGTGGATGAGATCAAGCGGCTGGCTGATTATGTTGTCCTGATGCGGGATGGCCGGAGTTATGGGATGGTCGAGAAGGATGCACTGCAGGAATGTTTTCAGGAATGGTGGATTAGAGGCGGACACGAGGAGGTGAGGCAGCTTGGCGCTCTGGAGCTGGAGCAGGGACCGGATCTGATGAAAGTGCTGGTCAACTCGTCCGAAGCTGAAGGATTGGCGCATGAACTGCCAATTGAGGTGCTGAGAAGAAGGAGCATTGAGCTGGAAGAGGCTTTGGAGCTTTGGATGAAAGGGCATTTGCCCGAAGAACTGAAATGGAAGAGGGGGACGTTGTAATGGCAAAACCACTGGTTCTGAATCAGGTATTCAAGCAATTTGGAGACAAGACGGCCGTTAACGGAATTTCACTTGAGGTAGAGGAAGGGGAAATCTACGGCTTGCTCGGCGCGAACGGGGCTGGGAAAACAACGACGATGCGGATGGTGCTTGGGGTTATTTTTCCGGATGGGGGGAACATCTCTTATTTCGGCAAACCTTATGGCCCGGATCAACGTCATGAAATGGGTTATCTGCCTGAAGAACGCGGCCTGTACCCCAAGATCAAGGTCAGCGAGCAGATCACTTACCTGGCCCAGCTTCGCGGCATGTCGGCGAAGGAAGCTGACCAGAGTCTGAAGTATTGGCTGGATCGTTTCGAGGTGCCCGAGTATTACGATAAACGGATTGAAGAGCTGTCCAAGGGCAACCAGCAGAAGATGGGTTTTATTGCGGCCGTTGTGCATAAACCAAAGATTCTGATTCTCGACGAAGCATTCAGCGGCCTCGACCCGGTCAATGTGGAATTGCTGAAAGCCAATGTGAAGCAGCTGCGCAATGAAGGCACGAGCATCTTGTTCTCGACGCACCGGATGGAGCATGTGGAAGAGCTGTGCCGCAACATTACGATTTTGCACCGCTCGAACCCGGTCATCCAGGGGGATTTGCAGGAAATCAAGAAACGTTATCCGCGTGAATCGGTGATCCTGCGGACGACAGGCGCTGTGGAAGGGCTGGACCGGATCGGCGGCGTGACGCAGGTTGAACGCAAAGAGCGGGGGTACCAATTATCGATTTCAGATATTTCGGCGGCTAAGGCGATTTTGTCTACCGCTATGGCGCAGAGCGAAGTGGAGCATTTTGAAATCCAGGAGCCTACGCTCAACCAAATCTTCATCAAGGAAGTGGGGGAGTCCAATGAATAAGCTGGGTACCGTTATCCGTTTCTCTTTCATGAGCAAGATTCGCAAGAAATCTTTCCTGATTACGATGCTGGTCATTGCTATCCTGATTACGATTCTGGCCAATGTTCCGTTCCTGATTGATAAGTTTATGAACAAAGATGACAAGCCGCTGAATATCGGCCTGGTCTACGAACCGCAGCCGGCCATCGCCGAGAAATTCCGCCAGGTTTCGGAGCAATTGCAGAGTCCGGGCTACACCCTCGTTGACTATAAAGGCGAGGTCAAAGATGAGCAGCTCCAGCAGGATATAACCTCCAAGAAGCTGGATGCTTATCTGAAATTCAGCCAGGACCGCAGCGGCGGCTTTCCGGAAGTGACCTATGTATCCAAATCCGGGGACAATCCGGGTCAAGGTCTGTCAGCTTCTCTGCAGAGCGCCCTTCAAACGGTGAAAATGCAGACGATTGCCGGAGGTTCGCTCAGCGACAGCCAACTGGCAGAACTGGCATCGCCCGTTCAACTGAATGCGGAAAAGGCTGGCAGTGCAAATACGGCGGGGGGAGATCAAGACGGAAAATCCTCCGACAGCGCGAAGGTAGCTAATTATATTTACGTATACGTTCTGATCATCCTGTTCCTGATGATTAATACAACAACCGGAAGTATGATTGCCTCCGAAGTAACCGCTGAGAAAAGCTCGCGAATCATGGAGATCCTCATCACCAGCGTCTCACCGCTGGTTCAGATGTTCGGCAAGATCATTGCCATGTTCCTGCTTGGCTTAATGCAGATCGTGTTCTTCGCCGTGGTCGTGGTGGCGAATATCTCGATGCCGCATAACCGCGAAGCGATCAAAGGCCTTGGCGTCGATATTTCGCAGATTAGTGCGGACGTCTTCCTGTATGGGCTGGTGTTCTATATTCTGGGTTACTTCCTGTATGCGACTCTGTTTGCAGCGATCGGTTCCCTGGTCAGCCGGACAGAGGAACTGGGACAGGCGATCATGCCGATTACACTGCTGTTAATGGTTTCCTTCTATATCGGCATCTTCAGTATTGCAACGCCAAATACGATGCTGATCAAAATCGCCTCATTTATCCCGTTCACCTCGCCGATCTCCATGCTGGTGAGAGTAGGAGTAGGGGAGGTAGCCACATGGGAAATCGCCGTTTCGCTTGTGATTCTGCTGATCGCTACCTTCTTCTTCGGCTGGCTGTCGGCGAAGATCTACCGCACCGGCGTGCTCCTGTACGGCAAACGCCCTTCGCTCAAAGAGCTGGGCAAAGCGATGCGGGCTTATAAGATGTGAGGGGTAAGCGGGTTTATGTGTGATGTCATTATTAATGAGAATTGCATAAATATTCACATGTACAATGATATGTAATATTTTTCGGTTATTAAAAAGGTTGCTCCTAATTCCTAGGGCAACCTTTTTAATTGAATTTCAAGTAATATAGTTATTTATTCTCAAGCGAAAAACCTTTTAAGATAAATTTTTGAAGTAGATATAATCACAAGATATTGCTACCAGTCCCCTTTACCACTCGATAATCTAATCGGCATGGATAGTTGAATATAAAGAAAGTTACGCGAGTTAAATATAACTGATTGATTATATTCGTTATTGATTATATAATCTGTTATGAATTATAAGAGCATTTAAAGTGCCAGAGAGGAGGAATGTTAGTGAGCACTATTGATGAAATGTCAGATCATATGAAATTGCTCGCTGATAAAACAAGACTGACCATTATGGCTCTTTTAAAGGAACGGGAAATGTGCGTTTGCGACATCGTGGATATTTTGGAGACAAGTCAGCCTAATGTAAGCCAACATTTAAAAAAATTGAAATTAGGTGGATTGGTTCATGAAACCAAAAAAAGCCAGTGGGTTTATTATTCCTTGAACGTAGAAGATAAACCTTATCTGGAAAGTGTAATGAACCAGCTTCCTTGTATGAAATCTCAGCTTGAAGGCCGAACCGGCTTATCATGTGATTAACTTCCGGAGGTCCTATGCTAATTGTTGCTATTGTTATTTTTCTCGTTACGCTAACCTTCGTCATTTGGCAGCCAAGGGGGTTAAGCATTGGGTGGTCAGCAGCAGGGGGAGCCATTCTGGCTCTATGTTTTGGGGTTGTTCAACTTTCTGACGTATGGGACGTAACCCAAATTGTATGGAACGCTACTCTGACCTTTGTGGCCATAATTCTGATTTCACTCATCTTAGATGAAATTGGCTTCTTTGAATGGGCAGCCTTACACGTAGCCAGGTTTGCCAGGGGGAACGGCCGGCTGATGTTTGTCTACGTGATTTTGCTCGGAGCTGCCGTATCTGCTTTGTTTGCCAATGATGGAGCAGCCCTGATCCTGACTCCTATTGTACTTGCAATGGTGCGAGGTCTTAACTTTAATGAGCGAATGATTTTGCCGTTTATCATGGCAAGCGGTTTTATTTCAGACACGGCTTCTTTGCCGCTCATAATCAGTAACTTGGTGAACATCGTTTCGTCTGATTTTTTTGGCATTTCCTTTGTAGATTATGCCAGCAGGATGATTATCCCTACCCTGTTTTCAATCGCAGGAAGCCTGTTCATGCTGTTTTTAATGTTCAGAAAACGTATCCCTGTTCACTATGAAGTAGAGCAGCTTAAAGTCCCTTCTTCAGCAATCAAAGATCGACGATTGTTCCGCTTATCCTGGGTCATTCTTGCTGTTTTGCTTATCGCCTATATGTGCAGTCAGTTTATAAATATTCCAGTTTCCGTCATCGCTGGAATTGTCGCTGTGGTCTTTATCCTTTTTGCTCAAAGTAGTCCTCAAATCCATACTTGGAAACTTATTAAAGAGGCTCCTTGGGCCGTTGTAGTATTCTCCATCGGTATGTATGTCGTCGTGTATGGATTAAGAAATGTGGGTCTGACAGATGAATTAGGCAAATTATTTGAAGCCGTAAGCCAGCATGGATTGTTTATTTCTACAATAGCTTCCGGCTTTATAGCAGCTATTTTGTCGTCCATCATGAACAACATGCCTACGGTTATGATTGATGCGCTTGCGATTAAAGCAGCCTCAACAGAAGGCTTTATACGAGAGTCGCTTATTTATGCAAATGTGATCGGATCAGATTTGGGACCTAAAATTACGCCGATTGGTTCATTAGCTACTTTGCTTTGGCTTCATGTCTTGGCTCAGAAAGGAGTCAAAATTGGTTGGGGAACTTATTTTAAAATTGGCTTAATCTTAACCGTTCCGACACTGTTCATCACTTTGACCGGCCTTTACTTATGGCTATTCTTTATTAGTTCCACTTCGGTCAATTTATGGCTTGTCATTGCTGGAATTTTTGTTTGTCTCATAGCTGTTTGGTGGGGAGTACGGAAACTTTTGAATAGAAAAAGCCAACAGGGTATCAACTAAACAATACCTATCAAAATCAAGAGTAAAAGGGGAATTTAATTATGGAAAAGAAACCACTTGTTTATTTCTTGTGCACAGGGAATTCTTGCCGGAGTCAAATCGCAGATGGCTTTTTAAAAGCACTTGGTGGAGATAGATATGAAGTGAAAAGTGCGGGCTTGGAAGCTCATGGATTAAATCCACGGGCTGTACAAACGATGAGAGAAGCTGGTATTGATATCAGCAGCCATACCTCGGATGTAATCGATCCGGAAATCCTGAATCGCGCAGATTATGTGATTACGCTGTGCGGCCATGCGGATGAACATTGCCCAGTAATTTCTAATCCTAACGCTACAAAGTGGCATTGGGGTTTTGATGATCCTGCTAAAGCCACGGGTACGGATGAAGAGATTACGGCTCAATTCAATCAAGTTCGTGATGCCATTAAAAACCGGATTGCCCAGTTTGTTGAGACTGGAAAATGATTCTACTCAAGACCTTTAAGGAGAAGATCCATTATGGTTAAAAATTATCAGGCACTTATAGAAGATAAAATTTTTTTCGGTGGGGCAGCCGATGTTGAAGACATGTTTTACAACGAAGGCATTGAAGTAGTCGTTGACTTGCGTGGTGAAGCCTCAGAGCCGGCTTTGGCAAATGAGAAGCTTCAATGGGTCCAAGTCCCTTTAGAGGACCATGCTACAGGCCCTCAGGATGAGCTTTACCGTGAGGCGATAGACAATGTGCTGAAAGCTTATCATAGTGGGAAGAAAGTAGGATTCCATTGTGGTGGAGGTAGAGGCAGAACGGGAACTGTAGCAATCGGTACTCTTATTGAATTAGGCATAAGTAAAGACTTGCAGGAAGCGGAAGTCCTGGCGAAAACCATTCGTCCAAGCATCAACATTAAATCCTCCCATCGTCAATCCCTTGAAAAAATGTATTGATAAACGGAAAAAGAAGAGGTCTCCATAAAGGGCCTCTTCTTCATTTCTCCGAAGTGTAATATTACGAGCAACTCTTTGGTCCACATCCTGAGTCCTGAACCACAGGACCACAACATCCCGTTTCTTCTTGAGCTGCAAGATTATGTTTAGAGATCGAGCATACTCCAGTCTCAGGAAGTTTCAGTTTGACCTCACGAGCAGCCTCAAAATCACCGGCAATGGCAGCAACAACGCTTCTTACCTGCTCATAACCGGTTGCAAGCAAAAAGGTTGGAGCACGGCCATAACTTTTAGCCCCTACGATGTACAGATCCTTCTCAGGTTGCTGCAGTTCGGTTTCACCATGTGGCCGAACCGTCCCACAGCTATGAATATTAGGATCAATGAGGTTCGCTAACTGAGGAACACATTCAATTGCCGGATCAAAGGTATATCTTAGTTCACTCAGAAATGAGAAGTCCGGCCGTGATCCGGTGGCGACAATAATTTCGTCCAGGTTAAGAATTTGAGTTTGATCGCCGTTCTGTTTGCCGATAAGGGCAAGCTGCCTGGATTCCTGATCCTCTTTAATTTCCTGAACAAGAAAAGGTGTATGAACTTCCACGTTCCCCTCTTGAACAAATCGATACGCCTTCATTCCGAGTTCACCGCGTGCCGGAAGACCATCATTTTCGCCGCCTCCAAAGGCTTCATCTACTTGCTGTTTTCTCAAAATCCAATGGATCTTAGTCTGTTTCTCCTGCAACTGCAGCTGATGAAGAAGAGTAAGGGACTGTATAGCAGAATGACCGCTGCCGATGACAGCTACATTTTTGCCAGCATATTTTTTATACTCCATACCCAAAATATCTGGTATGCCATAACGAATATGTTCGCCATGTTTAAGCTCCCCATCAGAAACCTTTCCGTTTGCTGTCATGGAATTTGGAGATAGCCAAGTACCAGTAGCGTCGATGACTGCTGAAGCTTCGACTATTCCCGTTCGGCCTTCTTGAGTGTATTCCAAAATAAAAGGAGCTTTTTCTCTGCCCAGTGTCTTCATTTTGTCTATGTCTTTCCGGTAAACAGCCGTGACTTCTGTATTCAGAGAAACATTAGGCTTAATGGAGCTTAATTGGGATAAAGGGTTAAGATAGAGTTCCACCAAATCCTTTCCCGTCGGTAGATCATTTGAATTAGGTGCCTGCCAGTCGCTTTGCAAGAGCAATTCCCTGGCAACCGGATCTATATTAAACTCCCAGGTGGAGAACATGCGGACGTGTTTCCAGCTTAAGACCGAGGCTCCAACGGTTGATCCTTTTTCAAATAAAACAAATGGTAAATTTCTTTTTACAAGCTGTGCTGCAGCAGCAAGAGCCACTGGGCCACCGCCAATAATAGCTACAGGTAATTGTTTATTCATAATGTGTTCCTCCATAACTTTAAATTTTATTTGCACATTGCAAGTTTTTGTTTAAATAGTTCCCTACCAAATAGGGTAAGGGCTCTACTATATTTAGTTAAGTAATTAACTGCCCATAAACAGCTTCTCCATAATCATGACATCAATAAATTGACCGTCTAGGACGCCCTGGTTTTGAAAAACTCCAACTTCTCTATAACCTAATTTTCGATATAGACCTTGACCGCCTTGATTCGAGGGGAACGTAAAGAGAACAATTTTATAAAACTGATTCGCCTTAGCTTGTTCCTCTAACTCGGTAAGAAGAGCACTTCCCACGCCTTTCCCTCTATGGTCACGATCAATGTAAATAGACAAATCGGCTACCCCTGCATAAGCACAACGGAGGGAATAGGGGTTTAAGGAGGCCCAGCCAACCACCTTGCCTTGTTCTTCGGCAACAAGGATGACAAAACGATCCCTGTGCGAATCGTACCACTGCTGCATATAGGCCATATCTTTAGTTTCGTTTTCTAGAGTTGCGATTCGGTCCTCAATTCCTTGATTATAGATGCGCCGAATACTTTCCAAGTCTAAAGGTTGAGCTTGGCGTATCTTCATTGTTGTAGTTGACATTTTCTGGGACTCATGCATAAAGTACACTCCTTTTATTTGCATTTTGCAAGTATTATTTAAAAGCTATCACCCCTTGACGGGGCGGCAGCAATTATCTGACTTCGCCATGGCTTCATTCATCAGTTTAATGGACTTTAGAACCGTTTGGTGCTCTTCTTCACTCATATAAGAGAAAACTTCATCCAAAAAAGCATTCATTTGCTGATCAATGGTCGTAGCCACAAACTTTCCTTCCGTAGTGAGGGATAGGGTATATACTCGGCGATCGGAGGGATCAGGTGTTTTTTGAATCAAGTTCATTCGAACTAAAGATTGAATCTGTCTGCTAAACGTTGTAATGTCCGTGCCGAGGATGTCCGCAATTTGCTGCATCGAAGGTTGATGCCGACGATCCACTTCATACAGGATATGGCTTTGTACAGGGGAGATATCACACCCACCTACACTACAGCAGTTCTTATTGAGCAATCCGAAGCGACGAGTCATAATTTGAAACAGTTCACGTGCGTTTTCCAAAGTATGTCACCTCTTGGATCTAGTTATAGCTTATTTATTTGCAAAATGCAAGTAAAATTAAACGTTCTTTTAAAAGAATGCTTAATAATTCTAATGCTTATTCCTTTTCAGTTCGATCGATATTGTCCACACAGGATTGAACTAGAGGCAGGTTAGTTGAACAATAACTGCGGCAGATAATATTTTATTTTATCAAGTCTTGTTCAGCCCAATTTCCTTAAATAACTTTAACAGACCTTGCCAAAATGGGAGGCCACTGAAAAAGTCCATTTCACGAAAGAGGTACAGACCCTCAAGAAATTTGAGGAGTCTGTGCTTCTTTTTTTCGCTTATAATTAAGGCATCATGGAGAGCGGGTGAGCGGATGATTCGGCAACAACAATCATTGGTTTTAAGTCCATATGCAGGGTTGTATGACATCGTGGTGCCAAAGGACAATATGTTGCGCCAAATCAACGATCTGGTGGACTTCACTTTCATATACGATGAATTGAAAGATAAATACTGCTTGGACAACGGTCGCAGCGCGATCGATCCGATCCGCATGTTCAAGTACCTGCTGTTAAAAGCCATATTCGAGTTGTCTGACGTAGATATCGTCGAGCGCTCGAGGTACGACCTATCGTTCAAGTACTTTCTCGACATGGCACCAGAAGACCCGGTCATCGATTCGAGTTCGCTGACGAAATTCCGCAAGCTGCGGTTAAAGGACATGAATCTGCTGGACATGCTCATCGGCAAGACGGTGGTCCTCGCTGTCGAAAAAGATATCTTAAAAAGCAACTCGATCATCGTAGACGCGACCCATACGAAAGCAAGGTACAACCAAAAGTCTCCGCAAGAAATACTGCAAGATCGTGCGAGGAAGCTGCGCAAGGCCGTCTACGCGATGGATGAATCAGTGAAGGCGAGGATGCCGACAAAAAACACAACCGACGTACTGGAAGACGAAATTGAATATTGCCAGAAACTAATTTCCTTCATCGAGACGGAATCAGGGGTCGCTCAAGTACCTAAGGTGCTGGAACCGCTGAACCTGCTGAAAGAAACAGTGGAAGACGACGTAGAGCAGCTTCGTAGTACGGCTGACCAGGATGCTCGAGTGGGACACAAGAGCACAGATTCAGCGTTCTTTGGATACAAGACGCATCTGGCGATGACCGAGGAACGAATCATTACTGCGGCTGTTGTGACAACAGGCGAGAAGAACGATGGCAAGCAATTGCAGACGCTAATTGAAAAAAGCAAAGCAGCTGGCATGCAGGTGAAGACAGTAATTGGCGATACCGCGTACTCCGAAAAGGATAACATCTCTTACGCGAAGAATAACGAGATCGAACTTGTAGCTAAACTCAATCCACTCATCACGCAAGGCGGTCGGAAGAAAGAAGACGAATTTCTGTTCAACAAAGATGCCGGTATGTACGTATGCAAAGCCGGTCATATGGCAGTTCGCAAGGCGAGAACTGGGAAAAAGGGTGTAGGCGCGAACCAAACCGACACGTATTATTTCGATGTAGAAATTTGCAAGCGATGTCCGCTTAGGGAAGGTTGTTACAAGGAAGGTGCGAAGAGCAAAACTTATTCCGTGAGCATAAAATCTAACGAGCATAAGGAACAAATGGCTTTCCAGGAAAGCGAATATTTTAAGACGAAATCTAAAGAACGCTACAAGATCGAAGCGAAGAACAGTGAACTCAAACACAGGCACGGGTATGATGTAGCCACATCCTCGGGTCTTTTAGGTATGGAGCTTCAAGGCGCTATGGCGATATTTGTTGTGAACTTGAAACGGATACTAAAGCTTAGTGAGTAAGAAAACGGATAATGAGAGCATGAAAAGAGACATCAACCGGGATTCTCCCAAGATTAGATGTCTCTTTTGGTTTTTTAAGCAATTGTTAGTCTAAAAACCGGAAGTTCTTCAGTGGCCTCCCAAAATGGCAGGGTATATTTTTTTGTTCTGTTTTAAACTATAGTTTAAAATGGGGGAGCCGAAGTCAATTTATAACTAAGTATGAAGTAGTAAAATACCAGAGTTTGAAGATTTTTAGGAATTGTGCGTCGTTAGGCAACGTATGATTATTCATCCATTCGTCAATTATTTCCTTACAACTTGCATTTTTTTTCTTGTTAACGCCTGTAATGCCTATAATTTCATGACTACTATGACGAGAATATGCACCTAGTAAATTTGAAGCATTGAAAACTCCCAAAAAATACTTTTTCCAACTTTTGTTATTACTAAGTTGGTCAACGAGCGAATAAACTATTTGTCTCACATATTGGTGACGTTCTGTAGTTAATTTATCATATTCGTCTTTGTTTCTTTTTATATCATACGTAATTACTTCAAGAATGTTATTTAATCTCTTTATAAAGTCAGCTTGAAGAACATTGTTTATGTTAGCCCACTCGTATAATACACCGCTGATTTCCTTTTTAAGACGGCACCTTTATATAAATAATTAAAATTCAATATTCTATTTTTTCTTCTTCTGTTAGTTTGACCTGTTCAAAGGCTGAAATTTTATAAGATTGGAGGAGCTCATTCATTTGAATGGACCATAAATATTCTAAGAATGGGTTTACTTCTATGTATTTTTTAATCCCATTATTAACAATGTGAGTAGCATGTTTTAAGGCCTTTGATTCATGAGGATTAAAGTCCAGTTCGTTTAACATAGCCTCGATTTCATCAATCAGTAAATGTCCGTCTTTCCTAATTCTTAAAACGGCCAGGGCTTTTCTTCCTGAGGGCAGTTTATTTTCTTCCTTATAAGCGGAATTTGTAGCTTCAGCACCGGTCCTAATATTCTATTCAATCGCCATTATTCATGGTAAAATATTACTAAATTGAATGAATCACACAAAGGCCGAAGACCTCTAATCACCCAGAATCCTGCAGCAGGCTGTGATTGTGAACAGGAGGAAATCAAATGACTCGGAAAGCTAAACTCATCGCTATGATGACTGCGTTTCTGCTCAGTTTTGCAGGTGTGGGATACCTTTTTGACTTTAAGCCGGAGAATCTGCTGTATGCTGTGTTGATCGCGTTCCTTCCCGTTATCGCCATTCTTTCTTTCGATTACAGGATGAAATTGACCGAAGATGATTATGAGTATGATTACAGAAATTAATCCTTATTAACGGAAAATGACCGTTATCCGCTAAATGACAAAGCCCAAGGGAATTCCCTTGGGCTTGTCGTGTTTCATCTAAAATTCGTTGTTCAGTCTTCCTGCCCTTCATGCGACTCTGTTCTCCGCTCCGCAGCGCAGCTAATAGCGCCAATCACCAGACCCAAGCCAACTAGAACGGCACCTACCCATGGCAAAGCGCCGATGGAGAGCTGGTTAATGGTCCAACCGCCGATAAACGCCCCGGCTGCATTGCCGAGATTGCCTGCCGAGTGGCTGGAGGTAGAAGCAAGAGCCGGAGCTCCTTTGGCGAGATTCATGACGCGAATCTGCATGCCGGGCATTACGGCGAAGGAAGCCATGCCCCACAGGAAAATAGTCAGCACAGCCGCCACATGGCTGTGGATCGTAAAGGTCAGAATCGTCAGCAGCACGCTGGTGGTCAGATAAATGCCCAGCACGGAAGGCATCAGCTTCCAGTCGGCCAGCTTGCCGCCGATTATGTTGCCGATCGTAACGCCGCAGCCGAAGAGCACCAGAATCCAGGTCACATTGGATTCCGCAAAGCCGGTGATTTGCGTCAGCAGCGGAGTGATGTAAGTGAAGACAGCGAACAGCCCGGCATTGCCAAGCGCAGCGACGAACAGGAACAGCAGCAGCTTCGGCTTCACCAGAGCGCTGACCTGCTGCAGAATCCCGCCGGATTCGTCTTGTTTGATCTTTGGAATGAAGATCATCACGCCGATCAGAGCAACCACTCCCATCAGGGAAATGGTCGCAAACGAAGCACGCCAGCCGAGATGCTGGCCGATAAACGTACCGACCGGCACGCCGATAATATTTGCTATCGTCAGTCCGGCCATCATAATGGATACGGCGCCAGCCCTTCTGTCCGGCTTTACCAGGTTGGAGGCGATAACCGCTCCTACGCCGAAGAACGTTCCGTGTGTCAGCGCGGTAAGCAGCCGGGCTCCCATCAGAAAAGCATAGTTCGGCGCAATGACCGAAACGCCGTTGCCGACAATAAAGATGACCATTAGGAGGCAGAGCAGCAGCTTTTGCGGAATCCGGTGGGTCAGTATAGTCAAAATAGGCGCGCCAACCGCAACGCCAAGCGCGTACATCGTAATCAGCTGGCCCGCCGTGGGGATGCTGACATTTAAATCCTGAGCGACATTGGGCAGAATGCCCATGATCACAAATTCGGTCATGCCGATAGCGAAAGCGCCTACCGTCAAAGACAGGATCGAGATCGGGAAGGGATCTTTACGAACCTGTTTCGTAGTAAGCGGCTGAGGCTGAGATAATGCCATGATGAGTCAACCTTTCTGCATACAGTAAATAAATCTCCACTTGTTTATTTCTCTCTTAAGAACGCCCCGATAAATCTATATCATCATAATGATAATTCGGGCAAATAAGCAAGCAAATCTTTAAGTGTTTGGAAAGGCTGACTTCTCATTGTGGATCAACAAATAAGACCAAAGGGGGTCCCTTTGGCCGGATTAGACATCAGCTCGAATTCTGAATCAAACTCTGAATAGGAACTCTGAACAGGAACTCGAATCCTGAACACGAATTCAAACCCTGAACATGAACCCGGGTACTTCAGCCCGAACATGGTTTAGAATATTTTATTGAACAAGATAATTATCCCTATAATAGCTGCACAAATAGCCACCGTAATCAACAGATTCGAAATCTGCCGCCAAAGGCCCGGAGCGCCGTGATGATGAAGGTTATGCTGGTTCACGTCGTGGTTCGCCTTAAGCGCATAAGGGTCATTGGTGCCGGGATTAGTCGGAACGTTGAAATCCCCCAAGTCAGACATGTGGATCAACTCCTTTGTCGGGATATGGATCTGTATAATATCATTATACAACATATTCCAATTTCTGCCGAATCTAAAGTTAAGCTGCACACTCCTCATCCTCATCAAGCCAAACTCTAAATATGAACAAACAGAAAGGCGCTCACGACCAAAGCCTGAGCGCCTTTCTGTTATTAAGCATATTAAGCATATTAAACATTAAACTAAATGTATTAAGGATTAAGTGTAATAACGCATTTAGCGTATTAAGCGGAGGCCGTCCATCTTATGCAGCAAGTCAGGAAGGCTGGGCCGCTTTGCATTTGTCCTTAAACGGACAATCCCTCACGCAAATCCTGTTACCGGATGCGGTACATAAGGCTCTTCGAGCCGCTGGATTTCGTCGGCGGTCAGTACGATTTCGAGCGCCGAAACGGCATCCTCCAGGTGGTGAGTTTTCGTTGCGCCGATGATCGGAGCCGTTACAGGCTGCTTCTGCAGCACCCAGGCCAAAGCGATCTGCGCGCGGGGCACGCCGCGGGCTTCGGCAATTTCTTTGACGACTGCAGCCACTTTGCGGTCGGCTTCTTCGGTCGCCGTGTACAAGGTGCGGGCGAAGTTATCATTTTCCGAGCGCAGGCTGGTGTCTTCCCAGTCCCGGGTCAGACGGCCGCGGGCCAGCGGACTCCAAGGAATGACGCCGATATACCGGGCTTTGCCCGCTTTTACCACGTCATGGAGGGCCTCCATCGTTTCCTCAATCGGAGTATTGTAATCCCAGCGGTGAATTTGATATAAGTCCACATAGTCGGTGCCCAGTCGTTTCAGACTGTTGTCGATCTCCGACATAATCGCTTTGCGGGACAAGCCCCCGCCGTTTGGACCTGGACGCATAACGCCGTGTACCTTGGTCGCAATCACGACTTCATCACGGCTTGCGAAATCCTTTAAGGCTCGTCCAACGATTTCTTCGCTGGTTCCGTCCGAGTATACATTTGCTGTATCAAAGAAATTAATGCCAAGCTCCAAAGCCCTTTTAATAAAAGGACGGCTCTGCTCTTCATTCAGGGTCCAGGTGTGATTGCCGCGGTCAGGATCGCCGTAGCTCATACAGCACAAAGCCAGCCGGGATACCCGCATTCCTGTGTTTCCTAGTCTTACGTATTGCATGCGAATTCTCCATCCCTTCCATTCGGATTTGATTGGTTATGATTCCAGCATGTCACATAAGCGAGTGCTTATCTTTAGCTTAGAGGAGCAGCAAAGCGGATGCAAATATTTCCTGTGTTAAAAATTGCATACTTCATACTAGATTCCTACTGGCTGTAAATATTTTTTCACCGCTTGTCACAAATTGCCTTTTGTGAAAGTTATATAGGCAAAGGAGGTCATCCATTGAACAACGACAAAGAGGATCAACCGAGCCTGGATTTAAAGCTGGCTGTGGAGAAAGTCCAGTCGGGCGATATTTCTGCCTTTCCGATGATCATTCGCCATTTGCAGAAAAACATACTGCTGTATTGCTATTATCTGCTCGAGGATCAGGCCGAGGCTGAAGATGCTGCTCAGGACATTTTTATTAAATGTTTAAGGCGAATCCAGGATTATGTGCCTACAGCTTCTTTTTCCGCATGGGTTTATAAAATTGCTCACAATCATTGCATCGACTTAATCAAGAAGAGGAACAGAATGCGCCAAATGTTGTCACAGTATAGAAGGGAACGTGCTGAAGAAGATAAAGGGAACAAGTATACCGATCAAATTATTCAATTGTTAGAGAAGCTTAACACCGAAGAAAAAAGGATACTGCTGCTAAGAGCGCTTGAAGAATACAGTTTCGATGAAATAGGGGCCATTATGGATCTCAAACCAGCCACAGTCAGGAAGAAATACGAAAGAATCCGAAAGAAAATCGTAAAGAGAGAGGTACAAGGAGGGAGACAATATGAGCACTCGCTCAGAGGTTGATGATGTTCAAGATGTTCAATTAGAACGGATAGAACAGTTAATCCGAAATACCCCGATGGCAATCGATCTGACTGAACCCACTATGGAACGCTATAAAAATAGTAACGGTTCCTCTGGTGCTCGGCACGATAAACGTCAGAAAATAACGGCGATAATAGCTTCGGCGGCCGCCTTTTTTATCATTGTGATTAGCGGTAGTTTTGTTTCTCCCACCATGGCTGCATCAATTAAACATGGACTTGCTTCTATCTTTAATTTATCCGATGATTTAGGTTTGAAGTCGGCTGAAGACAACGGCCTTGTCACACATCTCGAAGCCAAAGATACACATCAAGGATTAACGCTCAAAGTACCCCTGGTAACCTATGACGGATCACGTGTAGCCATTGGTTTGGAGCAGGAGCAGGGACAAGAACAGGAACAGCAGCAGGCCGCTTTTGGGGGAACAGATTCCGAAGATGGGATCATAAATCGAATAAGTGATATAGACCTGTTCATTGACGGGAAGTCCATACAAACCTTCGCTCCGGATTCCTCAAACTCAATAGGGATCCTTCAATATCCGGGTAAGGACAACAATTCTTCTATTATGGAATTTTCTGATCTTCACAACCAAGGAGGGAAGGCATTCCCTTCCAACTTCAATTTAGGTCTGAATATTAAAGTGTCAGGAATAGAGGAGCCCTTTAGAATCCATATCCCGGTTGAGCGAAATACAGGGAGCTTTCTGGTTCTGCAGCCATCTGTAAGCAAACACTATAAAAATTTTGATTTCACCATCGATAAAATTGAGCTTTCTCCTCTTACAACCACAATAACAACGCATCTCAGGTTATTGGGAGATGCAGAGTTTGATGTACCAACAAGAAGTATGGGGATCGATGTGTTTGATGAGAAGGGAAATATATTCAACCTGTTAAGCGGCAATGGATGGAATGCAACGGGGGGGACCGAATTAGTGACCGAATATCGCTTTAATCCATTTCCCTCCACTCCTCAAAAGATTATTATTAAACCTTACTTCATGCGATTTAAGCAGGACAAAACAAGTTTCCAGCTTGATGAAGACGGATACCCGATTGTCGATTATATTCCTGAACTAGAGGTGACGCTGCTTTGTCCACCGGAGTCTCGTTAAACCCAGTAGAAAGCCGCGTTTTGCTTGCCACCTTCCCATCCATCATGTACTATCGGGTTTGAGGTGATAGAGATGACAACGGATCAACAACATAAGGACAAGATCGGGGTTTTATTTGTATGTCTCGGCAACATTTGCCGTTCGCCGATGGCAGAGGCGATGTTCCGCCATCTGGTTCAGCAGGAAGGACTTGCGGATCGCTTCAACATCGATTCGGCCGGAACCGGCGACTGGCATACCGGCAATCCCCCGCATCAAGGAACGCGGACTATTCTGGACCGGTACGGCATTTCCTATGAGGGGCTGCGGGCGAGACAAGTAGCTGCCAATGATTTTTCAGACTTCGATTATATTATTGCAATGGACGACTCCAACGTGAGCAATCTGCGCAAGCTGATGAAAGGCGCCTCCACCGAGGTCATCAAGCTGCTGGATCTCGTTCCCGATGTGAAGCTCAAAGATGTACCGGACCCTTATTATACCGGCAATTTCGACGAGACTTACGAGCTGGTGGGCAAGGGAAACAAGGCTTTACTGGGCCACATCCGGCGGGAGCATAATTTGTAAAGACAAGTAAGGGGCCAATCGAGGAATCGATCAGGCTCCTTTTTTCTTTGTCAGCTTCTCACAAAAATACATATCCCTCCCTACACACAATGGACACAAGTTTATTCTATACTGGCGTTAGCGGGAGGAAGTATAAGAGGATACATGGCGCGGTTCCGGCTCCTCCCGGGAAAATAAAGTCATACGCTTTGGTGAAAAAGGGAACGATGGGGTACAAAGAATAGAAGACCCTTAGAGGCGGAGTGAATGTTATTGAAGCGAAAAGTATTGCTGGTGGAAGACGACGCGCTGATGCGCGAGTTTATCACCGATTATTTCAAGAAGGAAGATTGGGACGTTTATGAAGCGGAAAATGGGGTGGCAGCACTCCAGCTGTTCGCCGAAACCAAAATGGATCTGGTCATCCTTGACATTATGATGCCGGAGCTCGACGGGTGGTCTACCTGCCGGGAGATCCGCCGTGAATCCAATGTGCCGATCATTATGATTACGGCCAGAACGGAGGACGACGACCAGCTGCTCGGATTTGAACTCGGCGCGGATGAATATGTCACCAAACCCCTGAGTCCACGGGTGCTGGTGGCCCGGGCGGCAGCGCTGATGAAGCGGGCCGAAAGCAGCGGGCAGAACCAAGGGGATCTGTTCGTCCAGGGGAGGCTTGCGGTCAACAAACAGTCGCATACGGTAAACGTAGCGGGAAATAAAGTCAATCTTACGCCCAAGGAATATGATTTGCTGTTGTTTCTTATCAACCATTACGGCAAGGTAATGCCGCGGGAATATATTTTGGACAGCGTATGGGGCTACGATTACTTTGGGGATTTACGTACGGTTGATACGCATATCAAGAAGCTGCGGGCCAAGCTTGGGGAAGAAGGCCGGTATATCGGCACGGTCATTCGCTCCGGCTATAAGTTTGAAGGCGACCTATGAGAATACGAGGCGTTGTATTCAAACTGTTTGCCGTGACCTCCGCGCTCATTCTAGTTCTATTCTCCCTGGTGATGCTGCTGGAGGGCTTGTTCTTTGAGCGGTTCTACCGCTCCAGCAAGCTCCACGATTTGTCGCAAAATATGCAGCTCTTTGCCCGGCAGCTTCAGCAAGAAGACAAGGGCGGCAGTGAGCAGGAGCTGGCCCGGATGCTGGGAACCTTTATGAACCGGAATGATGCCAGCACAGCTCTGTTGAACGGGGAATTCAACAGAGTAGCTATTAATCCTTATTTTATTCAGCTTCGGACGGCTGATAAATCCGTCACCGTGTTGTTCCCGTCTGAAGGAATGACTGTCCGCGATTTGCAGCTGAACATCCAGCCGGGCGACCAGCTGGTCGTGGACGGTATCTACATGGATGAGAAGGACACCGTGCTGCATCCGGTGGAGTTTCAGCCATCCGGGGCAGAGCCGGGGGAAGGGCTGATGCGGGTCTCCGGGACGGTGACCGATCTGATCCTGCCGGAGCAGCGCTCGTTTAATCCTTATTATCAGGATGCGCTGGTGGATAACGCGCTGAGAGATCTTGCGCCGCAAAGCCAGCCGGATCACCAGCTTAGCGATGGGAATCTCCTTAGGCGGGAGTGGACGGATGAATGGAGCGGTGTTGAATATGCGGTGCTCATCCAGCCGCTGCCTGAGCGGCAGACGCAGAGCGGGGAACAGCGTTACCTGTTGGCCATGACCTCGCTGCAGCCGGTCGGGGAAGCCGTAGGGACGCTCAAACAATATTTTGTGTATGCGGCTCCGGCCATTCTGCTGCTTGTGGTCCTGCTGTCCCTGATCTATTCCCGCATCGTATCGCGGCCGCTGGTCAAGCTGAACCGATTGTCCGAGCGGCTGGCCAGGCTGGATTTCTCGGCACAGCCGGATATCCGTTCCCGCGATGAATTCGGCACCTTGTCGCGCAACCTGGTTTCGCTGTCCCGCAATCTGGATGAGACGCTCAGGGAGCTTTCGCGGACCAACCGGCAGCTCAAGAAGGACGTGGCAGAGAAAGAACGTTCCGAGCAGCTCCGCAGAGCCTTAATCGCCAATCTCTCCCATGAGCTGAAGACCCCTTTGGGCATTGTAAAAGGGTTCGCCGAAGGGCTTCAGGATGACGTGGCTGAAGAGAAACGCGAGCGTTACCTCGCTTTGATCGTCAATGAGACGGATCGGATGAACGCCTTGATCCTCGACATGCTTGAGCTGTCCAAATATGAACTGAAGGCCGTCAAGCTGCATACGGAAGTGTTCCCGCTGAAAGAGCTGATAGAGACGCTGGCTGCATCCTTTTCGCAGCAGATGGAGAAGAAAGGGCTGACGTTCCGGATGGAGGCCCAGGGCGTAGGCGGAGGTGGAGAGCGTTACGTAATTGGAGATCCTGGCAAGCTGGAGCAGGTTATGCTGAACCTGTTAAGCAATGCCGTAAGACATGCAAGCCCGAACAGCACGATCCATATAAAGCTTGAAGCAGATGAAGCAGGAACCCTCACGGTCTGGATCGAAAATACCGGCGCTCCTATTGCGGAAGAGGATCTCGATCGGATTTGGGATCATTTCTACCGCGCGGAGCGCTCCAGGGACCGGAAGTCCGGCGGGACAGGGCTGGGGCTTGCGATCGTCAAACATATTCTGGAGCTGCACGGCAGCCGGTATGGCGCGGTAAATACCGCACAGGGCGTTGCTTTTTATTTTAGCCTGCAAGAATTCAAAGGAGATGATGAAGATGACTATAAATAG
Organism: Paenibacillus yonginensis; assembly: GCF_001685395.1. Classification (NCBI taxonomy): domain Bacteria; kingdom Bacillati; phylum Bacillota; class Bacilli; order Caryophanales; family Paenibacillaceae; genus Paenibacillus; species Paenibacillus yonginensis. The sequence continues at coordinate 4,779,234 of NZ_CP014167.1, forward strand.
AACGATACTGGTGGGTTCAGCGCTGCTGCTAACCCTGATGATGAGTGCCTGCGGCAGACCCGAAGCCTCGGACGGGAATCAGGCTGGCGTGGGAAGTAATGCGGAGGCGGATGCCTCGCAAAACAGTCCAAACGGACCCGCCGCTTCGGCAGTTCCGTCGGCGGAACCGAATGACCCCTCCGCTCCGGCGGCATCTGAACAGCCGGGCGCCGGCAATTCGGCTGCACCTTCTTCCAATGAGGATACCGGGGCGGAGGAGGGCGGCAGCGGGGAGATCCTGATCATCATTGACCAGACTCCGAAGCCGACTGCGGAGGTTCGCAGCTTCGACTTTTCGATCCAGAAAGTGCCGGAAGGTTATACGCTTCAAGAAATGCAGTGGGTGTCGGACAAGAACAACATTTCGAACACGCCTCAAGAAGCCCTGCAGAACGGGCAGACGGGTGCTGACGGTTTCTATATCAGCGGTGACGGCCAGTTCTCCGGTTTCTTCTATCCGGAAGACATGAAAGGCGAAAAGGGCCAGGTTATCTTCCAGTTCCAGAATGATCAAGGACAAGAGCTCAGCTGGAAGAAAGAAATCGAGCTGAAATAACGGGCAAATATAAATAGCTTAACTAGCCGACTGGCGCCGGACTCATCTGGCGTCGGTTTTTCCTTTATAATAGCTTTAACGACAAGAATATTGGAAAAAGAGGTGTCCTTATGCAGCTCGAAGTCATCGCAACGTGCATCGAAGACGCCGTTACCGCCGAACAAGGCGGCGCGGACCGGATCGAACTTATCACCGCCATCGGCGAAGGCGGGCTGACGCCCGGAATCGGCATGGTCAAGCGGGTGGTGCAGACCGTCCGGATTCCGGTTCACGTCATGGTCCGTCCGCACAGCCGCTCCTTCGTATATAGCCAGCCGGATCAGGAAGTTATGGCGGAGGAAATCAAAGCGATCCGGCAGGCTGGAGCCGCCGGCATCGTCATCGGCGCATTAACGCCGGCGGGGCGGATTGACCAGGCAGCGCTGGAGCGCTGGCTGCCGCTGGCGGAAGGGATGAACGTGACCTTCCATCGGGCTTTTGACGAGCTGGCTGACTTGAACGGCGGGCTGGCAGTGCTGAAGGTTTACCCGCAGGTCAACCGAGTGCTGACCTCGGGCGGGATCAAACCCGCTCCGCAGGCGGTTCCTGCGATCGCAGAGCTGGTAAGACTGTCCGGACAGGAAGGGCCGGTCATTTTGGCGGGACATGGTCTGACGATTGAAGGCATTTCGGATTTCATTCAGGCTGCCGGTGTAGATGAAGTGCATTTCGGCACGGCGGTGCGCCGGGATGGAGACGGCTTGAAGGAGATCGATCCGGAGCGGCTGCGGGAGCTGGTTAATCGGCTTAAAGGTTAATCCGGTAAATGGACGGGGTAATGATGGCCGTAAATCTTTTTTTGAATCGGCTGGAGAATTCTGGCCGCGGCTCGAATGGGAAGGCACAAAAGTGGTAAAATAAAACAAAGGCCAAAGCCGGGAGCTTGACGCTGTATAAAGCGGGTTTTGGATCTGGAAACAGGCTGTCGGAATACCTTGATGATGCCCGAGCAGGTGAAGATGAAGACTATTCGAAGGGAGCCAGGACAATGAAGGATCTGTTTAACCGAGCGGTGTCACTCGGACTGGGTGTAGCGGCACAAAGCAAGGAGCAAATTGAGAAAGCGGTGGAGGAGCTCGTCAAGAAAGGCGAAATCACCCGCAGCGAATCGTCGGATGTGGTGAATGACCTGGTCGCCAAAGGCCAGGAGGCCAAACGGAATCTGGAGGTCATGGTCAACGAGCGTGTCCAGAAGCTGACGGGGGCTCATAACTATGCGACGAAAGAACAGGTTGAAGAGCTGCTGAGACGAGTTGAACTATTGGAGCAGAAGGTATTTGCGCATACCACAGGTCTAACTGGAACACAGGGACAGACGCCTTCTGGAGCTGCCGGGGATAAGGATGCTGCCGCTCCGGTTGAGGAGCTGGCAGACGAGCTGCAGAAACCGGACGATCGCCTATAACGGCGGAGTTTACCGGACAAGGAGGGGGGAGAGCGGACGATGAAGGCGGGGAAACGGGTAAGGCATCTCCTCCGTTACCGGGAAATTGCGTCGGCTCTGGTCCGCAACGGCTTCGGATATATTGCCCATGAACTGGGGTTCCCGGATCACAATCCTTTTAAGGGAAGGAAAGAAGAGGCCCAGCCGAAGACGCGGGGCGAAAGGATCCGCCTCATTCTGGAAGAGCTCGGGCCAACCTATGTGAAGATCGGCCAGATTGCCAGCACCCGTCCCGATCTGCTTCCGGCCGACATTATTGCGGAGCTGGAGAAGCTGCAGGATAACGTGCCTCCTTTCTCCTACGAAGCCGCTGCGGCTATCGTCGAGGAGGAATTGGGCGGCAGCATTGAAGAGCTGTTCCTGGATTTCGCCCGCGTGCCTATGGCGGCAGCCTCCATTGGACAGGTGCATGAGGCCGTGCTGCCGGACGGCTCAAGGGTGGCGGTTAAAGTGCAGCGCCCAAACGTGGAGCAGGTGATCCGGACCGATCTGGATATTCTTCTGGAGCTGTCCCGAATAGCCGAGGAAAGATTGGCATGGGCCAAGCATTACCGGGTCAGGGAAATTGCCGAAGAGATCGCCAAAGTGCTGAACGAGGAGCTGGACTATACGCTTGAAGCCAGGAACGGGGAAAAGATTTCGGCGCAGAGCCTGCAGTCCGGCAGCGTCAGAACTCCGAATCTGCACTGGGAATACTGCACCCGCCGGGTGCTGACGATGGAGTTCTTGACCGGAATTAAATTAACCGATGCCAAGAGGCTGGAAGTAGCAGGTGTAGACCGCAAGCAGCTGGCTAGCCGCATTGCTTCGGTCATTTTCCATCAGATCCTGGTTGAAGGCTTCTTTCACGGGGACCCGCATCCCGGCAATTTCCTGGTGCTGCCCGGCGGCGAGCTGGCGATGCTGGATTTCGGCATGGTTGGGCGGCTGTCGCCAAGCATGAAACAGCATTTTGCTTCGATGGTGATTGCCCTCCGGAGCCAAAGCTCCAAAGGGATTATCAGGGCCATAGCCGCAATGGGCATCGTCCCGGATGATGTGAACGAAGCCAAGCTGTTTGATGATGTAGAGCAGTTAAGGGAGCGGTATTACAACGTTCCGCTCAGCCAGATCAGTCTGGGCGAGGCGGTCAATGACCTGTTCCGGGTTGCCTTCCGGCACCGGATTAGGCTGCCCTCCGAGCTGACGCTGGTAGGCAAGGCACTGCTGACGATGGAAGGGGTGGTAACTGCCCTGGACCCGGACATCAGCGTATTCGATATTGCCGAGCCTTACGGCTTGCAGCTGTTAAAGGAACGGGTCAATCCGGTTAACGTGTTCAAGAAGTGGTCGGACAAAATCCCCGACTACTGGGACCTGCTGACCGATGTGCCCAAGAACATCAAGATCTTAAGCACGCTGGTCAAGAAAGGCAAAGTACAGGTCGAGCTTACGGTTCCGGAGCTTAATGCTTTTCTTCGCCGGATGGACCGGGTAAGCAATCGGGTCTCTTTCAGCATCGTCCTGTTGTCCTTCAGTATTTTGATGACGGGTCTGATCATTGCTTCTGCGATGAGCAGCCAGCAGTCGGTGCTGTGGAATTTCCCGGTGATCGAGATCGGCCTGATTATTTCCGGCGTTTTGGTGGCCTGGCTGATCCTGGCCATCTTCAGGTCCGGACGTTTTTAACGACGGGGACCGACCAGCTAACAATAGGAATAATTGGACAAAATAAGCCGCCGGCGCCTAGAGCTACAAGCTCTCGGATCCGGCGGTTTTTGTCATGCGGTAATCCGTGGGAGAGTACCCGGTCGTCTTCTTGAACATCCGCGAGAACAGCAGCTGATCCGCATAACCGACGGAGAAGGCGATTTCTTTGATGGAGAGGGCGGTTTGGGACAGCAGCTCGCAGGCTTTTTCCATCCGGTACCGGGTCAGGTACTGCTGCGGGGGCAAGCCGGTGGACGCTTTGAACAGCTGAGCGATGTATTTGCGGTGCAGACCGAGTGCCGAGGCCATATTCTCAATGGTAATCGGCTGCGTATAATGCCGCTGGATATAACAGATCCCTTGTCTGACGTAATCGTTGTGGATCTGCTGCTTCTGCGGCAGTGCAGGCTCCTGAATGTCCGGCTCCAGCAGAATGGACAAGAAGGCATAAAGGGCGGATGAGATGCGAAGCGGGTTGCTGTAAGGCTGCTGATTGGCATCAAACAGGCGGTTCAGACAGGCCCGGATTTCAGCGTCTTTGGAGCAGGAGATCACCGGATGCTCGCGGGTAAAGCCCGCCTGCCGGAGATAAAGCTCTGCCTGGCTGCCGTTAAAGGCTACCCAGGAATAATTCCAAGGGTCATTGTCATCGGCCTGATAGAAGCTGAGTTCCCCAGGAGTCAGAAGGAAAGCCTGGCCTGCTGATAAGCGGTGGGTTTCCCGAGGTGTCCGGTAGATGCCTTGTCCGCTGTGAATGTACAGAATTTTGTAATGGTCTTTAATCCCGGGCCCCCAGGAATGGCCGGGTAAGCACTGCTCTGTGCCGGTATAATAGAACTGGATGTCCTGGCCGGCGTCTATATAATGCTGGGCGATTTTATGCGGCTTGACAGTCATTTGACTTTCCTCCTACCTAAATGACATTTCTCCATACGATACTGCCATTCTATCATAGAAGAGGGTTCGTTATTTTACTAAAATGATATAGGAAACGTATTCATATCTGGAAAGGTGTGTTGGTTCATGGAATATACTTATTTGGGAAGAACAGGAATGAAAGTCAGCACCTTGTGTCTTGGAACGATGAATTTCGGTGTAGATACAGATGAGAAAGAAGCATTTCGTATTATGGATGCCGCGCTTGATGCGGGAATTACTTTTTTTGATACAGCAAATATTTACGGCTGGGGCGAGAACGCCGGTCTGACGGAGACCCTTATCGGCAGATGGTTTGCCCTGGGAGGAGGCCGCCGTGAGAAGGTGGTGCTGGCGACCAAGGTCCATGGTCAAATGAACGACGCGAACGATGGTCCCAATGACGAACGGGGGTTGTCGCTGTACAAAATCCGCCGCCATCTGGAAGGTTCCCTGCGCCGTCTGCAAACCGACCATATTGAGCTTTACCAGATGCACCACATTGACCGCCGCACCTCTTGGGAAGAGCTGTGGAGCGGGTTTGAAGCGATGGTGAACCAGGGCAAGGTCGATTACATCGGCTCGAGCAACTTCGCCGGCTGGCATTTGGCGAAAGCGCAGGCAGCCGCGGAGAAGCGGAATTTCCTGGGTCTTGTCAGCGAACAGCATTTATACAACCTTGTGAACCGCAATGCAGAGCTTGAAGTGCTTCCTGCAGCTCAGGATTATGGTCTGGGCGTCGTCGTCTGGAGTCCGCTGGCAGGCGGCCTGCTCGGCGGCAGCGCACTTAAGGCGGATAAAGGTAAACGTACAAGCCATGCTCAAGAGCAGATCGAACGCCATCGCCAGCAGCTGGAGCAGTATGCGAAGCTGTGCGATGAGCTCGGCGAGTCGCAAGCCAACGTGGCTTTGGCCTGGCTGCTGTCCAATCCGGCAATCACGGCGCCGATTATCGGGCCAAGAACGATTGAGCAGCTGGAGAATACGCTGCGTGCCGTAGAGATTAAGCTGGACCAGGCTGTGCTGGCTGAGCTGGACCGCATCTTCCCGGGTCCTGGAGGAGCTGCACCGGAAGCCTACGCCTGGTAAGAGGCCGTTAATCGGACAGTTATCAAACAGAGAGGGGTGAAGCCGCTTGAACAGGTATGCATTTGTAACCGGAGCCGACCGGGGAGTCGGGCTGGCGCTGGTAAAAGGGCTGCTGGCACGGGGATACACCGTGTTTGCGGGTCAGTACATGCCGGAGTGGACGGAGCTCGCCGAGCTGAAGCGGGAGCAGGGGGATTCGCTCCTGCTTGTTCCGCTTGATATTGGAAGTGGATACAGTGTTGGCGAAGCGGCCAAGCAGGTCACTGCCGTTACAGACCGGCTGGAGCTGCTGGTCAACGCGGCAGCCATTTTGGGCGACACGGAAGCAAGTATCGAAGATGAACTGAATTTTGAAGAGATGCAGCAGGTCTACAACGTAAATACACTTGGGGCGCTAAGGGTCACGAATGCCCTGATCGGCCTTGTGCTTAAAGGCGAAGGCAAGCTTGTGGTAAATATTTCTTCGGAAGCAGGAAGCGTCGAAGACAGCGAACGCACCGGCTGGTTTGCTTACTGCATGTCCAAATCGGCGCTCAATATGCAGTCCAAGCTGATTTTTAACCGGATAGCCCCTCAGGGGGGCAAGGTGCTGGTTGTGCATCCGGGCTGGGTACGGACCTATATGTCCGGCCAGCTCAGCACGGAAGGCGAATTGTCAGCCGATGAGTCGGCTGCTGCGATTCTCCGGCTGTCCGACGAACGTCTACAGCCCGGATACAAGCAGCAGGAGCTGTCGCTGATCGATTACAGCGGCAGGCAGATGAACTGGTAAACGTCATTATATTTTCAATTCAGGAGGTGCCCCGAGTGGAGGTCAAAACTTTGTTGCTAGGGGATCAAGAGCAGGCTTCCTACCACCCTTTGGAGGAAGTGAGAGAAACCTTAACGGCTCTGTTAGGGACGGACTTTCAAGTGGAAGCTGCGGAAGACCGCAGCCATTTGTCTGCAGACCGGCTTTCTTTATCCGAATATGGACTGTGTATCTCCTATACAGACAGCTGGCAGAGAGCGCCGCATGCCCGGGAAATCGCGGGACTCATCCAATACGTAGCCGGAGGAGGGGGCCTGCTGGCGATTCATAACGGCATCTCGCTTCAGGCCGCTCCGGAGCTGGCGCAGCTGATCGGAGGCAAATTTACCGGACATCCCAAGTATACCGGTCTGGAGTTTAGCCTGACAGAGGCCGAACATCCGGTCAGTTCAGGCCTGCAGGGGTTCATGCTGGACGAGGAGCCTTATCGTTTCGAGCTGGACCCGCTTGCTCAAGTCGAGGTGCTGCTGACTTACAGCCATGAAGGACAGGAATGGCCGGCGGCTTGGGCCAGAAATTATGGTCTTGGCCGGGTGGTCTTCCTGATGCCCGGACATCATCTTCCCTCCTTTCAGCATGAGGGATATCGGCAATGGATTGTACAGGCTGCCCGCTGGGCGGCAGGAAGGCTGTAAATGAAGAGGCCCAAATCCAGGAGAGGCAGCTCTCGGGGATTTGGGCCTTTAGGTTTCATACGGAGAAAAGCCGGTCTGAAAGAGACGGCTAATCGCTCCGTGGATAAGCTAAGCGTTCAAGCGTTTAATAAAGCTTCTGCAGGGCTTCCGGCGTAAACGTCCGGATTTCATCCAGCCGACCCTCGAGGATTTTCACCGCCCACTCCGGGTCGAGCAGCAGCGCGCGTCCAACTGCCACAAGATCGAATTCTTGGCGGCTCAGACGCTCCAGCAGTTCCTGAAGGTCCTTGAATCCGGCGCTTCGCCCTTCGCTAAAGAGAGCGGTGAATTCGCTGTCGAGACCAACAGAACCTACAGTAATGACGGGTTTGCCGGTCAGCTTCTTCACCCACCCGGCCAGATTCAAATCAGAGCCTGCAAATTCCGGCTCCCAGAAACGCCGGGTTGAGCAGTGGAACAGATCAACTCCCGCGTCCGAAAGGGCCGAGACAAGCTGGCCCAGCTTCTCGGGCGTATCGGCAAGCTTGGCCCCGTAATCACTCATTTTCCATTGAGACAACCGGAAGGCCACCGGATAATCGGGGCCAACGGCAGCGCGGACGGCCTTGATGACCTCAATCGCGAACTGGGCCCTCTTCATCATGTCCCCTCCGTATCGGTCTGTGCGGCGGTTTGTCTTCTCCCACAGGAACTGGTCGATCAGATAACCATGCGCCCCGTGAATTTCGACGCCGTCGAAGCCGATCCGCTTCGCATCGGCCGCAGCCGCAGCGAACGCCTGAACGACCTTGGCGATCTCCGCCTCGGTCATCGGCTCCGTAGATGGATTCCCCTCCAGGTCCAGTCCGGATGGGCCAATCGGCGGGACTTCCGGATTTGGACCGGAGTCCTTCTGGCGGGACATGCCGACATGCCAGATTTGCGGGAAGATTTTGCCCCCGGCATCATGAACCTGGCGAACGACCTCGGCCCATCCGCGCAGCGCTTCTTCCCCGTAGAAAAACGGCACATTCAGCGTATCGCCTGCAGCCGGATGAGGAACCAGGGTGCCTTCGGTGACGATCAAACCTACGCCATTTTCGGCGCGGCGGCGGTAATAGGCGGCGACATTTGCGCCTGGAACTCCGTGCGGCGACATCGCGCGTGTCATCGGCGCCATCACGAGGCGTGACGGCAGCCGCAGAGACTTGATCGTGATCGGCTCGAACAAGGCTTCGAAAGACGAAGAGTTGGATGGTGAATGACTCATGTAACTCGGCCTCCAATCATGTATAGTAAAGTTGGGTCATAGCTGTGAAACAAATGCTGCGAATAGATTGTACAATTTTTACAATTCCAAGTAAAATTTGTGGCGGAATGTTCCCTCTCATATAAACGGAATAGAAGAAGTCTGTTAGTCAGACTTGAAGAATGGAGGCTTGTATAAGAATGCCCTTCGGACAGCAATACATACTGCCGGCTGTTAAAACAGCCAAAGAAATGGAAGCGGTGCTGGACACTCCTTATGTGTATCTCGTCCTGCTTGGCGGCAGGCTGGCCCGTCTTCGGCCCCTGATCGAACTTGCAGAGCGGGCCGGCAAGCAAGTGCTGCTGCACGCCGATCTCGTAGACGAATTGAAAAATGATGAATATGCAGCGGAATATTTGTGCCAGGCGGTCAGGCCGGCTGGTTTGATCTCCACCCGGTCCAGCGTGGTCCAGAAAGCAAAGCAGAACAAGCTCGTCGCGGTTCAGCGCATGTTCCTGATTGATTCGGGAGCCCTGGAGAGCAATTACGCCTTGTTTGAGAAAAATCCCCCCGATTACATCGAAGTTCTGCCGGGCATCGTGCCTTCGCTGATTCAGGAGGTCAAAGCCCGCACGGGCATTCCGATTATTGCCGGCGGGTTCATTCGCACGCCTGCGGATGTCGAGGCGGCGCTTGCAGCGGGCGCACAGGCCATTACCACATCAAGACAGGAGTTATGGTGTGATTAATTAAAATTCAAAATAACGATAGCTGGACAAAACAGACCATGTTATACTGGAACCAACAAGTTGATACGGGTTGGAGACGAGGAGAAACCACGAAATTTGCCGGGACCGCCGCAGGGCCGGGCTGCTTTCGTGGTTTCTTTTTTTATTCCGTCAGCAAGAGAGGAGGCGGCGCTGAGTGGCCGCTCCGCTGCTCTTGGAGGTCTGCCCGTCACATATCCAAAGGAGGTTGTATGGATGAATGCTGGAACCCCTGTTAGCAGCCTTGTCCCTACTAAACGAGCTTTCTCCGCGTTCAGCCGGGAAGCGATTTTGCAGCAGCTCGAGGAAGGCCCGCTTGATGTTTTGATCATTGGCGGGGGCATTACCGGAGCCGGGATTGCCCTGGATGCGGCAAGCCGCGGCCTGAAGACGGGGCTGGTGGAGATGCAGGATTTTGCGGCGGGCACGTCGAGCCGGTCCACCAAGCTGGTGCACGGCGGCCTGCGGTATTTGAAACAGCTGGAGATTGGTGTGGTGGCCGAGGTCGGCAAGGAGCGGGCGATTGTATATGAGAACGGCCCGCATGTGACGACGCCGGAATGGATGCTGCTGCCGTTCTACGAGGGCGGCACGTTTGGGCCGCTGTCCACTTCGTTTGGCCTGCGGGTATACGATTTCCTGGCCGGCGTGAAGAAGTCGGAGCGCCGCTCCATGCTCAGCCCGGAGGAGACGCTCCGCAAAGAGCCGCTGCTGAAGCAGGAAGGGCTGCGTGGAGGCGGGTATTACGTGGAGTACCGGACCGATGATGCCCGCTTGACGGTTGAAGTGATGAAGAAGGCCGCCGAATACGGCGCGCAGGCCGTGAACTATACGAAAGTCGAATCGCTTATCTACGCGAACGAAGGCGGCGGTGAAGCGAAACTGACCGGCGTCCAGATCACAGATCTCCTCAGCGGACGGAGTTATCAGCTCCATGCCGCCAAAATTGTCAACGCGGCAGGCCCTTGGGTGGATACGATCCGCGAGCTGGATCGCTCGAAGTCGGGCAAGACGCTGCGGCTTACCAAAGGCGTTCACCTGGTCTTTGATCAAAGCCGCTTTCCGCTGCGGCAGGCTGTTTATTTCGATACGCCTGACGGGCGGATGGTGTTCGCCATTCCGAGAGGGGGCAAGACGTATTTCGGCACAACCGATACGAACTATGCGGGGGATATTGTCCACCCGCTGGCCGATCGGGCAGACCGGGATTATTTGCTGACCGCCGCCAATTTTATGTTCCCGAACCTGAAGCTTGAGAACGGGGATATTGAATCAAGCTGGGCAGGACTGCGTCCGCTGATCCAGCAGGAAGGCAAAGACCCTTCGGAAATTTCGCGGCGGGACGAGATTTTTCACTCGCCTTCGGGTCTCATCTCCATTGCCGGGGGTAAGCTGACCGGCTACCGGAAGATGGCGGAGCATGTGGTGGACGATGTCCTCCGCCGGTTAAGTGCGGAGGGCCGGCTGCAGAGCCGGGTTCTGAAGCCTGATTGCCAGACCAAGGATATCCGTATCTCCGGCGGGGATGTAGGGGGTTCGGCAGCGTTCAAGGCTTATCAGACATCAAAAATAGCCGAAGGCGAAGCCGCCGGGCTGACCTTGCGGGAAGCGCGCGAGCTCGCCGCCTTCTACGGTTCCAACGCTTCAGAGGTCTTCGCTTACGCCAGGGACGCCGAAACGCAGGCTTGGGCAGCACGCTGCGGTCTGCCGCTTGCTGCTGCGGCCCGGCTGGCCTATGCGGTCGAGCGGGAGATGGCCGTGAAGCCGGAGGATTTCCTTATCCGCCGCACGGGATGGCTGTTCTTTAACATCAGCGAAGCCCGCCGGATGAAGGAAGCGGTAATCGCCGCAATGGCCGAACGTTTGGGGTGGTCAACAGATCAGAAACTGGCCTATGCGGAGCAGATGAACCAATATTTGCGGGAAGCGGCGGACGCCGTGCAGCAAGTTCGATAAGTTTGAGGCAATAGGACTGACAGGCCGCAAGCCGAAAGCCGCAAGCCGAAAGCTTCAAGCCACAAGTCACAAGCTTCAAAGCGGTACGCTCCTTGTCTTTTCCACCTCTTCATGACATAATGAAATTTTGCCGTTTGTTTGGGTTTAAGAGATTGTTAACCTTGTTAATTTGGTGGAGGTAGGTCAAGCTAGTGAGCCGTTATCCTTTTGAATATGATCCTTCCCGTCCGTTCATCGAACAGGCGGGCGAATGGATCGGTGATGTGTTTTATGAAGTGCTGCCCGAAGCCGGATTTGAAATCCGGGACGAGCAGATTTATATGGCTTACCAGGTAGAACGGGCTTTTGCCGATAAAATGCCGATCTTTGCCGAAGCTGGGGTCGGGACGGGCAAGACGCTTGTTTATCTGCTGTACAGCATCTGTTATGCGCGTTATACACGCAAGCCGGCGGTCATCGCCTGTGCGGACGAATCGCTGATCGAGCAGCTGGTCAAGCCGGAAGGCGATATTGCCAAGCTGGCTCGCCATCTCGGTCTGGAGATCGACGCCCGGCTGGCGAAATCCCCGGATCAATATTTATGCCTGAAGAAGCTGGATCAGGCGCAGAATATCCAGGACGACAGCCTGCCGCTGGCCGAGCTGTACGGTACGATTCCCGATTTTGTCCATGCGCATGGTGCGCTTCAGGAGTTTCATCCTTACGGGGATCGGAGGGACTATCCCGATATGACCGATGAGCAGTGGGGCCGGGTCAACTGGGATTCGTTCCAGGACTGCTTCGCCTGCGAGCTGCGCCACCGCTGCGGGCAGACGTTGTCCCGTGATCATTACCGCAAAGCGGCGGATTTGATTATCTGCTCGCACGATTATTACATGGAGCATGTCTGGACTTACGAAGGCCGCAAACGGGAAGGCCAGCTGCCGCTGCTGCCCGAGCACTGCGCCGTCGTCTTTGACGAAGGGCATCTGCTCGAATCCGCGGCGATGAAGGCGCTGGGCTACCGGATGAAACATACGGTATTCGAGGAGCTGATCAGCCGCCTGCTTCAGAACGAAATCCGCGAAACGCTGGCCGTTCTGGTGGATGAAGCTATCCTGCAGAGTGAACGGATGTTTGCGGCCATCCGCCGCCAAAGCCATAAGGTGCCCGGCTCGGACCGGATGAGCATCGAGCTGAATCCGGCGCTGCTGCGCGAGGTTCACCGGCTGCGCACCGTCATTAGCGCCATCGAGGAGGAGCTTGTCTTTGAAGGCGAGCTGTACACGATCGACAGCTATCAGCTACGTATCGTCGAGGAGCATTTGGAGATGATGGGGATCGCCCTCCGGCTGTTTGAGGAGTCCGGGGCTTTAATCTGCTGGGCAGCCGAGGAGAAGGACGGCTTGACGCTCAGCGTCATGCCGCGCAACGTTAAGCAGGTGCTGGAGGAGCGCGTGTTCAGCCAGCGTATGCCGATTGTTTTCTCGTCGGCGACGATGTCGGTGGGCAAGTCCTTTTCGTTTATGGCCGATAGTCTGGGAATCAAGAATTACCTATCGTTCTCGGTTGATTCTCCATATGATTACGTAACGAGAATGAAGGCCTACATTCCTGAACCTCTTCAAGGCGGCTTTGAGGGGAAAATAAAACTCGCCTTGCGGTTAATCCGCCACACGGAGGGCCGGGCGCTGGTGCTGCTGCGGACGCAGGAGGAGCTTCGCCGCTTCAAGGCTGCGACAGCCGGCCTGCCGGAGCTGGCCGAATATCGCCTGCTGTTTGAAGGCGACCGGGAGATCAGCCATTTGATCTCGGCGTTTCAGAATGACGAACACAGCATCCTGGCCGCCGTCCGGCTTTGGGAAGGTCTCGACGTTCCAGGACCGTCGCTGTCGAACCTGATCGTCTGGTCCCTGCCTTATCCGCCAAATGACCCGGTATTCGCTGCTAAAAGGGCGGAGGCGGCTGATCCTTTTGCAGAGGTGGATCTTCCGTATATGCTGCTCCGTCTGAAGCAGGGAATCGGGCGGCTGATCCGTTCCAGCAGCGACGCAGGGATGGTCACGATTATGGCCGATCCGGATGAACATCCGGTTCACGACTACATTGGTTCCGTTCTGCCTAATGGCGTGGAGCTGAACAAGCTGGAGGAGACTGCGGCTTTATAGAGGCTCCGGGAGGATCGGCGCTGATAAAGCCGAATAGAATAACACTTATACGCAGCATAAGGGAGGGAATTGCCGTGTCAGCTCAGGAGATGCTGGACGTATACACAGCACAGAAGGTAAGAATAGGCAGCGTCAGCCGCCAGCAGGCGCATGCCGAGGGCTTGTGGCATCAGACGTTTCAATGCTGGGTGGTTGACAAACACGCTGATCCGGGCAATCCCGGACTTCTGTTTCAGCTCCGCGCGGAGGATAAAGATACCTTTCCCGGTAAATTGGATATCTCCTGCGCCGGACATTTGCTTGCCGGCGAGACGCCGGAGGACGGGATCCGCGAGCTGGAAGAAGAGCTGGGGATTAAAGCGGAGTTCCGGGATCTTCGTTACTGCGGCATGGTGGCGCAGGAGAGCTATATTTCCCCGGCGATTATCGACCGGGAGTTTAATCAAGTGTATTTGTACGAAAGCGGACTGCCGCTTGAGAAGTATTTTTTTCAAACCAGTGAAATATCAGGTCTTTTCTTCATCGGTCTGGCCGAATACAAAGCGCTGCTCAACGGAGAGTGCGATTACGTCGAAGCAAGGGACGGGGTCCGCCACGACCGCGGGCTGGATAGGGTGTACCGCTCTGTAGAGCGGTTCGGGCTTGAAGATTTTACACCCAATTCCGAGGCCTACTACAAGCTGCTGTTTGAAGCCTTCGGTAAATAACACCCGGCACCTGATTTTCCAAATATATGAAGCCATCAGTCACTCCTGTAAGGTATGCCGAATAGGCTGAAGCATATCTTTAGGGAGGGATTTGAATTGTACAGAAACAAACCGCAGCATTTGGCCTGGCATGAAACGTTAGAGCTACATGAACTAACCGCTTTTCAAAGCAACCATCTGGTTCTGTTTAAAATGCTTTTGACCGACGTTACGGATCCGGAATTGAAGGCTCTGTATGTAGAGACGATCAAATGTATTGAAGGCAATCTCAAGGAGCTGCTGAAGTATTATCCGAAGGCGCCGGAAGGCACCAGGGGAGAGTCCAAGGGCATGGATATGACGGGCGTTTATGCAGGCCTGCTGCTGGGATTCGCCAAAACGGCGATCCGTTCCTATGCAATTGGAATTACGGAAACCTCTACGCCTGCGCTGCGGGAGACGCTGCATAAACAGCTGGATAACGCGATCAAGCTTCATGCCAAGATTTTTCATTTCATGCAGGAACGCGGATTGTATGCGGCGTATGATCTTCCAAAGCTGCTGGAGAATGACATTAACCAGGCGAATAAAGCCATTTCTTTGTAACAGATCCGTGTGTGCCGGCCAAGAGAACTTGAGAACCTGCCAACCTTTTAAGGTTGAGCGGGTTTCTTGCTGTTTCATGAAGAGTCCCTGGCGGAGAAGAGGGAACAGAGCCTTATAGGTATTAAACTTCTTTTATTGGGAATAACATCAGCAGTTCTAAATAAACAATAAAGGAAGTGTATATATGAGTGACAAGGGACCGCTCCCTCTAACCTCCTCGGAGATGGGTTTGCTTTGGACGACCTATATCAACGATACAATGTCGGTTTGTGTCTTAAAGCATTTTATAAGCAACACCGAAGACCCGGAAGTCAAGACCCTTGTCGAATTAACGCTGGAATTTTCAAGCAGGCATGTGAAGCTCCTCAAAGAGCTGTTTAATAAAGAGAACTTTGCTGTCCCCAAAGGTTTTACTGAAGAAGATGTAAACGTTCGGGCCAAACGTTTGTTTTCAGATTATTTTTACCTCTACTACATCAAAAATATGGCGAAAGTCGGTCTGGCTGTGCACAGCCTGGCTTATTCTATGAGCATGCGCGCGGACATAAGAAGCTTCTACCATGAATGCCTGGAGCAGGTTACTCTTATGGATCAAAAAGCTACTGAGCTGCTGTTGGCTAAAGGTTTGTTCATCCGCCCGCCTTACATCCCAGTTCCGGAGAAAGCGGGATTTGTGGAGAGCACCCGCTTTCTGTCAGGCGGTTTTTTTGGCTTTCGCAGTAAACGCCCCCTTTCCACAATCGAAATCGGCCATTTATTCTCCAATGTGCAAACTAATGCTTTGGGTAGAGCGCTGTTAATCGGTCTCTCCCAGGTGGTTCAGTCGGAAGAAATCCGCAAGTATCTGAAGCGGGGAGCGGATATTTCAAGCAAGCATATTAAGATTTTCTCCGATTTCCTGCTGGATGATAACCTGCCCGCGCCAATGACCTGGGAGTCGGAAATTACGACATCCACGGAGGCACCGTTCTCGGATAAGCTGATCCTCTTCCATATGTCTCTCCTGGTGGCGGCAGGAACCGGGAACTATGGGGTGGCGACGGCGGCAAGCCCAAGAAAAGACATAGCGGCAGCCTATATCAGGCTTGCTGCAGAAATTGCTGCTTATGCCGAAGACGGGGCGGTTATGATGATCAAACACGGTTATCTGGAGGAGCCGCCAGAGGCGCCGGACCGTGAGGCATTGGCCCAATCCTGATCTACGGCGAATACCGTTGGAGAATGTTCGGTTTAATAGGGTTTAATTTGGAATAAGGCAATTAATCGAAGCCGCCGGGGACATCCAAGGTGGCTTTCTGGCGTTGCTGCCGGAAGCAGCGGATGTATTTTGGCTGAGAACAAGGTATACTCGGTAGTGATTACAAGGCTGTGGGAGGAAATCCATTGAATACTGAACATTTAGAGCTATCCCAAACGAACATTACTTTGATGGCCAAGCTGCGCATTATGGCAACCACGGACGTGCACGTCCATCTGCTTGGTTACGATTATTATGCTGATCAGGAAGCCCATCATAACGGACTTGTTTATACGTCAGCCCTGATCCGCCAGGCAAGGCTAGAAGCGCCAAACCATCTGCTGCTGGATAACGGGGATATTCTGCAGGGTTCCCCGATGGGCGATTATGAAGCGCAGAAAGCGGCGAATGCAGCAAATGCGGCGGCTGATCCCGCTGCAGGGAAAGCTGCCGGGGCCGCGCCTGGTAGCGGGGAAAAGAGCAGCATTCATCCGGTATTTAAAGCGATGAATTATCTTGGGTATGAAGCCGGGACACTGGGCAACCATGAATTCAATTACGGGCTGGAGTACCTGCAGCAATGCCTGGCCATGGCCGATTTCCCTTATACGAATGCAAATATTATCGA
This sequence comes from Paenibacillus yonginensis, assembly GCF_001685395.1. Taxonomy (NCBI): domain Bacteria; kingdom Bacillati; phylum Bacillota; class Bacilli; order Caryophanales; family Paenibacillaceae; genus Paenibacillus; species Paenibacillus yonginensis. The sequence goes on from NZ_CP014167.1 coordinate 4,795,706, forward strand.
TGCTGGCAGCGGGCTCCCGCTGTTTAATCCGTTTGTTATGCTGGACAAACCGCTTAAATGTGAGGACGGATCGGTAAGCACGGTGAAGGTCGGTCTGATCGGTTTTGTTCCGCCTCAGATTATGCAGTGGGACAAAAGCAACCTTGAAGGCAAAATCCAGGTGCGCGACATGCTGGAGACTGCCCGGGAATGGATTCCGGTCATGAAGGAGCAGGGAGCGGAAATCGTTGTTGCCCTGGTCCATGCCGGCTATGAGGAGCTTCCCGAAACCCCTTATATGGAAAATGCCGCACTTCATTTCGGACAGGTGCCGGATGTGGACGCGATTGTGTTCGGGCATGCGCACAAGCTGTTTCCCGGACCTTTCTTCGAAGGGAAGACCGGCGCCGACAATGAACGCGGTACGCTGCATGGCATTCCCGCTGTGGAGCCGGGTTATGCGGGAGAGCATCTCGGCATCATCGACCTGGAGCTGGAGCATCGGGACGGCAAATGGCGGGTAGCGAACGGCCGGGCCGAATGCAGACCGGTTTATGATACGGCGGCAGGCAAGCCGCTTGTGGAACCGGATGAGGAGCTGGCCAGACTGCTGGAAGACAGCCACCAGGAAGTGCTGGCTTATATCCGCGGAGCGGTCGGACAAACAACAGGACCGATCAACAGCTATTTCTCCCTGCTTGCAGACGACAGTTCGGTTCAGCTGATCAACGATGCGCAGCGGGACTACACCCGCAGACAGATGGCGGGTACGGTGTATGAAGGACTGCCCGTTCTGGCCGCTTCCGCACCGTTCAAGACGGGCGGACGCTACGGCCCGGCTCATTTCACAAGCATTCCGGCCGGCGGTCTGGCCATCAAACATATCGCGGACCTGTACAATTATCCCAACACGCTTCATGCCCTCCACCTGAATGGAGCCGAACTTAAGGAGTGGCTGGAATGGGCGGCGGGACTGTTTACGCAAATCGATCCGGATTCGGCTGAGGAACAGCCGCTTGTTAATCCGGATTTCCCGAGCTTTAATTTCGATGTGATCGACGGGGTCGATTATGTGATCGACGTAACCAAACCTGCGAGATACGATGCGGCAGGCAAGCTGGTTCACCCGGAGTCAAGCCGGATTGTAAGCCTGACTTATGAAGGCCGTCCCGTGGGGGCGGAGCAATTTTTTGTAGTAGCCACCAACAGCTATCGCGCGTTCTCGTCGGAGCTGGCGAATCCGGGCGGGCAGCGAATTGTGCTGGCTTCCACAGAAGAGAACCGTCAGGTGCTTACGCAGTACATCCGCGATACAGGCACGTTCCATCCTTATGCGGACGGCAACTGGAGGCTGCTTCCGACCGGAGGCCAACCTGTTATTACCTACTTGACCTCGCCAAAAGCTCTTGAAGCCGCAAAACAGTGGGAAGGGCTGCAATTTGAAGGAATAAACGAGGCCGGCTTCGCCAAATTCCGGGTGAACCTGGACCGGCTGAAGCCAAGTCATTAGGCATTTCATGGAGTCAACCTGGAATTAGATAAGACATAGACATCAATCGCTGGACCGCTTCCGTCAGGAGGCGGTCTTTTTTCTTTGGCTAAAGGGAATCCTGAAGAGGGGAATGGAAGTTGCGGCAGATCAGGAGCACCTTTGGTAAAAGCGGCAAAAGGTTAACGTTGACGTTAACGTTAGCGAATGTATATAATATTTTATATAATAAAAAGTTATAGTATAACAATTGTTATTATTCAAGGGGGTAGGAGGGGGAAACACCGGCATCAGGAAGGAGAGCACGCATGCTGTATAAAATTGATGAGGTGGCCAAAGAATGCGGCCTGACCAAACGGACGATCCGGTATTACGAGGAAATAGGTTTGCTGCCTTCTCCGCAGCGCAGCGAGGGCGGCATCCGGCTGTACAGCCAAAGCGACATCGACTTGCTCAAGAAGATCGTCAGCGCACGCGAGGTGCTGGGCTTCTCACTGCAGGAGCTGCAGCAGTACGTCCAATACGCCGAGGTGCTGGCGGGACAGAGGCAGGCTTATCTGGAGAAGATGAACAGCCTGAGCTCTGAGGAACGGAAGAGGAAGCTAACTGAAATTGATCGAACGGTTACGGATCAGCTGGAATTAATGGAACAGAAAGTCCGGAATATCCGCGGCTTCCAGGAAGAGCTGGCCGAGTTTCAGATGCTGGTGAGAGGGGCCTTGGAGAAGTTTGATGAAGGAAAAACCAAAATGGATGAATGAGATCTGGAGGTTGAACTGATGAGTACAGAACCACATCGTTCCGGAGAGCTGCAGAAGCGCTCCGGTATCTTATCGCAGCCCAAAGCCGTTTGGGCTGTTGCTTTTGCCTGTGTTATTTCGTTTATGGGGCTTGGTCTGGTTGACCCCATTCTGCCGGCGATTGCCGAGCAGCTGCATGCCAGCAAAAGCCAGGTATCCCTGCTGTTTACGAGCTATAACCTGGTAACTGGCCTGGCTATGCTGATTACCGGCGTTATTTCCAGCCGGATCGGTATTAAGTGGACACTGCTGACCGGCATGATCTTGATTGTTATCTTTGCAGGGCTTGGCGGCCTGTCGGGAACGATCGGCCAGATTGTAGGCTTCCGCGCAGGCTGGGGACTGGGCAACGCTTTGTTTATTGCCACGGCGCTGTCGGCGATTGTCGGATTCTCGTCTTCGGGAACGGCCAAAGCGATTATTTTGTATGAAGCCGCTTTGGGGCTGGGCATCTCGGTAGGTCCGCTGCTGGGCGGGGAGCTGGGCTCGATCTCTTGGCGCGGTCCGTTCTTCGGAGTCAGCGGGCTGATGCTCCTCGGCTTCCTGTTTGTATTGTTTGTCCTGCCTAAAGTGAAGAAAACTTCTAAAACCTCTTTGAAAGACCCGTTCAAAGCGCTGGCTTATCCGTCTTTGCTGACGCTCGGAATCGTGGCTTTCCTGTATAACTTCGGCTTTTTCACTTTGATGGCTTATTCGCCTTATGTTATGGATTTGGATGAGCATGGCCTGGGTTATGTATTTTTTGGCTGGGGCGTGCTGCTGGCCTTGTCTTCCGTGTTTATTGCTCCAAAAATTCAGCGCCGCTTCAATCTGGTTCCTTCTATCGGCTGGATGCTGACGTTGTTTGCGGTTGATTTGGGCGTTATGGCCATCGGCACGATCAATCACTCGCCGAACACGGTTATCGTGGCGGTTATTGTAGCCGGTTTATTCCTCGGTATCAATAACACCTTGATTACTACGGCGGTAATGCAGGCTGCGCCTGTAGAACGTTCAACGGCGTCTGCTTCGTACAGCTTTGTCCGCTTCCTGGGCGGGGCGGTATCGCCTTGGCTGGCCGGCAAATTGTCCGAGTGGTATACAGCGGAGCTGCCTTTCTGGTTTGGCGGGGCAATGGTGCTTGTAGCTGTTATTGTTCTGGTTGCCCGAGGCCGGCATTTGCGCGGCATTAACATGGAAGGTCATTAAATCAGAGGAGTGATCACGTTATGCTAACTCATATTTTAGTGCCGGTAGACGGTTCGGATCATGCTCTCCATGCTTTGGCTTATGCTAAAAACCTGCTCCTCAGCCTAAAGGACTCTCCGCGTTTGACCGTCCTTCACGTCAATCCGGACGTAACCATCAACGAACCGCCGGTTGGCGTGGAGCTGGATGAACAGATCGAGGCCGAAGGCAGCCGGCTGCTGGTCCCGGTTCAGGAGCTGCTCGCGGATTTGCAGAGCGATTATAATACGCTGGTGAAGCACGGCGATCCGGGTAAAATCATTTGCCAAACCGCCGCCCAGGAGATGGCCGACCTTATCGTGATGGGGACGAGGGGAATAGGTTTGATTTCCGAGCTGCTGATTGGATCTGTCAGCCATTATGTAATCCAGCATGCAGCATGTCCTGTTCTGACGACCAAATAGAAGAATAACCGAAGCGTTTATAGCGTGAGGAACCGGCCGTGCCGCCTGGAGATCCAGGTAGATCGGAGGCCGGTTCTTTTTTTGTCTATAGAACTAAACCGTTTTCTGGGTTACAATGTATTCCAGTAAAATCAAGGAGATAGACAATAACATGGTTACATTGGAGAGAATAAAGAAAGGCCAGGTACGTCCGGAGCTGGAGCTGATGAACTCCGATCCATATTTTAATTGGGTTTCCAAAGGAAAAAAGCAATTTACCCTGGAGGAAGCGCTGGAAGAGATTTATGAATCTGAAGCATTAGGAACCGAAAGGTATTTTATTGTGCTTAACGATGAGCGGATTGGCATTCTGGAGTTTCTAATGAAACATCCCAAGGACGATCAAACCTGGCTGGGTCTACTCCTGATCGGGAAACCCTGGCAGCGAAAGGGCTACGGGACGCAAACCTTCAAGCTGTTCCTGGCCATGATGCAGGAAAGGACGGTGTCCTGCATACGGATTGGCGTAACGGTTAATAATGAACCAGCTCATCATTTCTGGATTAGACAGGGGTTTAAGCCGATAGATTCGAACCAGAAAGAGGACGGCAGGGAAATTATAATATACGAACGGGTCATCTAGAGATTTTATCTAAAAATAAGGAAATTTATCTTTTAAGCGGTTACATAAAGGAATTCCGCTTTTGTATCAAAGCTTAGTTTCAGTTTATAATGGAAGTCTAAGTGTTGCATCGGACCTATTTTAAAATAACATTATGCAGACAAGACGGTCTTCCGGATGTCTGCTATTTGTTTTGACAAGAAGGAGGATTTATTCTTTGTTTTTCACACAACTTAAAAAGCACTGGTTCTCCAATACGCGGACTGATCTTTTATCCGGTATGACCGTAGCGCTGGCGCTGATTCCCGAGGCGATCGCCTTTTCCATCGTAGCGGGCGTCAGTCCGATGGCAGGTTTGTATGCCTCCATTACGATGGCGATCATCATTTCGCTTGCCGGAGGACGGCCGGGCATGATCTCCGCAGCCACCGGCGCGATCGCGCTTCTGGTAACAGGCCTTGTGAAGGACCATGGGGTCGAATATCTGTTTGCGGCAGCCGTGCTGGCCGGGGTCATCCAGATCCTTTTAGGCGTGCTCAAGCTTGGCAGATTCATCACTTTTGTCCCCCAACCAGTTATGACGGGGTTTGTCAATGCGCTGGCGATTCTAATTTTTATGGCGCAGCTGACCCATTTCAAAGGCCAGGGCTGGGTGATGTATGCTTTGGTGGCGCTGACGCTGGTCATTATTTACGTGCTGCCCCGGATTACAAAAGCGGTGCCTCCTGCGCTGGTTGCCATTATTATCATATCGATTCTGACGATTGCGCTTCATCTGGACGTCTACAAGGTTGGCGACTTGGGGAATCTGACCCGTGATCTGCCGACCTTTCATCTGCCGAACATCCCTTTTACTTGGGATACCTTTATGATTATTTTGCCTTATTCGATATCCATGGCTTTTGTAGGCCTGCTGGAATCGCTGATGACGGCCATGCTGATTGATGATTTGACGGACACCAGCAGCAACAAAAACCGCGAGATGCGCGGTCAGGGCATGGCGAACATCGTCACCGGCTTCTTCGGAGGCATGGGCGGCTGCGCCATGATCGGCCAGTCCATGATCAATATAAAATCCGGGGGAAGAACACGGCTGTCTACCCTGGTGTCGGGGGTATTCCTGATGATCCTGCTGGTTTTGCTGGGCAATATCGTCAAACAGATTCCGATGGCTGCACTGGTAGGCGTTATGATCGTTGTATGTATCGGAACCTTCGACTGGAAATCTTTAACGACCTTAAATAAAATTCCTTTGCCGGATGCGGTTGTGATGGTCGTGACGGTCATTGTGGTGGTAGCAACGGATAATCTGTCCATCGGTGTGGCGGTCGGCGTAGTGCTCAGTTCAGTCGTATTTGCCTGGAAAATGGCTGTTGTCCGTCTGACGGAATCGGCCGCTGAAGACGGAAGCAAGGTGTACTCCGTTTCCGGACCAATGTTTTTTGGCACGATGCATCACTTCGTGAACGAATTTAATGCGACTGAAGATCCGGAGCGGATCACCATCGATTTTTCCAGAACCCATATTTGGGATCAATCGGCTGTTAACGGCATTGCGAGGGTCATCGAGAAATACCGCCAGCAAGGCAAGGAAGTCAGCATCAAGGGGCTGAATGCCGAAAGCAAGGCGCTAGTGGAGCGGATTGGCCTTGCCGGAGCGGGCAGTCATTAGGCCGTTCCATGAGAAAGGGAACCAAGAGGACGGGACGGGAAAGATGGAACCCGATTAAAAGGTGCTGTCGCGGATGCGGCAGCACCTTTTAATCTTTGACCTGCGTGTCTCGGAACTCGTTAAGTTAAGCCAAGGCGCCGCGTTTCAGCAGACGTTTGATGCTGTTGTTGGCTTCCTTCAGCACCGTCGCTTTATCCAGGGTTGTCATCAGACCACGCTCCATGACTACTTTGCCGCCGATGATCGTCGTTTCGACGTCCGCGCGGGTGGCCGAATACACAATCCGGGAGATCGGGTCGACATCATAGGAAGGGAACGTATGAAAGTCCATCAGGTTAAGGATCGCCAAATCGGCTTGTTTGCCGACTTCGATGCTGCCGATCTCCTGCTCCATGCCAACGGCTTTGGCTCCGCCGATAGTAGCCATGCGGAAGACCGTGCGGGCATCCATCACAGTAGGACCGTGATGAGGTTTCTGAATTAAAGCGGCGAGCCGCATTTCATTAAACATATCCAGATTGTTGTTGCAGGGAGCGCCGTCCGCGCCAAGGCTGACGGAGATTCCCTGGGCAAGCAGATCCGGCGTTTCAGCGATGCCGGAGGCGAGCTTCAGGTTGGAGCCTGGGCAGTGGCTCACGCGGACGCTGCGGTCATGCAGGATGCGTTTCTCTTCTTCATCCAGCCAGATGCAGTGGGCCAGAATCAGCCGTTCGTTGGCCAGTCCGATATGATCGAGATAAACGATGTTGCGCATGCCAGTAGTGGCCTGCACAATATCGATTTCCCCGCGGTTCTCGGAGGCGTGGGTATGCACCATCACCTTGTACCTGGCCGACAAATCGCGGACTTCTTTCAATAACGGTTCCGTACAGGAAACGACGAAACGGGGGCAGAAGGCATAGCGGATTCTTCCGTCATCATAGCCGTCCCATTGCTCAAGCAGATAGACGCTTTCCTGCAGGGAAGCGGAGGTATCCTCCTGAAGCGGCAGCGGAATGTCGCTGTCCTTCCGGTCCATCATGACTTTCCCGGACAAGGCGCGGATGCCGCTTTCGGCAATGGCGCGCAGGGCGGAGCCGGTATGGTGGACGGTCTCCATATCGACGATCGTTGTTGTTCCGCTGGCGATCAGCTCGCCGATACCCAGCAGGGCGGAGTAATACACGGACTCTTCGTCGTGGGCCGCTTCCAGCGGCCAGATGCGATTCCGCAGCCAGTCCATCAGCTCCAGATCGTCGCCTTTGCCGCGGAACAAGGTCTGGCATAAATGGATATGTGTTTGCACGAAACCTGGAATCACCGTTCTGCCGGAGGCTTCCAGCGTCCGGTAAGGGCCTTCGGGAGCAAGCTGTCCGCCAACCGCGGCTATCCGTCCATTTTCAATCCAGATATCTCCATACAGAATATCCTCTGAAGCATTCATAGTAATGATTTCGGCGTTCCTGATCAGCAAATTCTCCATATGGCGTTCTCCTCCTCAGCTGCTGTAAATGGGTGTTTCTGTCCTCCGCACGGAGGTTCCGTGAGAAGCTTATTACCGATTATCGCGGAATCTGGAGCAGTTGAACAATGAGAATAACATATCGGCTTGATAACACTTTTTTATTCAGGGTCAGCCGGCAGCCGTCGTTGATGAAGAAAATGAAACTTTCATTGTCGTCATTTCGTCTATTATGGGAGTATTCGGGAGCTTAACGAAGTATTCCGGATCCTATTCAGGCATTTTCACAGAAAAGAGGGAAAGACCACATGGCGCAAACGGCGCTGCCCAAACGCCAAGAGTCGCGGGCGGGCAGAAACAGGAAGAAAAGAAAAAAGAAATTCGGATTTTTCCGTTTTGTATACCGGACAGTCATTTTATTTCTGATCTTGGGCATTATCGGCGTATGCTGGCTGTTCTTCACCAAATCCGGCGAGAACTTCCGCTATCTGGCGGCGGACACGCTGATTACAACCCAACATCGGCAGTGGGCGAAATATGTGATCGGGGAAGATGAGCTCAAGAAACGTGTAGCGGAATATACGCAGCAGTTTGAACAGATGGGCACGGAGAAGGATACCCATACGATCAGCATCCCTACCCCGGTGAAGGCGGAACATAAACCGCTGGTGCAGATCGAGGAGATTTCAGGCGCCAGCTACCATGGGTATATTATGACCGTCAATGACCCGACCAAAATTCGCCTCGGCGTTCCCGCTAAGGCGGGCAAAGGCGAGAAGGTATCGAGTATGGTCAACCGGCTTGGCGCGATTGCGGGGGTTAACGCTGGCGGTTTCGACGACCCGAACTGGAAAGGGAACGGTTTTAAGCCGATTGGTGTTGTCATCTCGCAAGGCAAACTTTATTACAATGGGCTTGGCAGCAGCGCTTCTACCCAGATAGTAGGGATAGATAAACAAGGCAAGATGATTGCAGGCCATTATTCGCTGAAAGAGCTCAGTGAAATGAATGTACAGGAGGCTGTCACCTTCCAGCCGAGGATTATCGTCAACGGCAAGGGACAGATCAAGAACCATAAGGACGGCTGGGGCATTGCCCCGCGTACCGCGATGGGACAGCGTGCTGACGGCGCGATTCTGTTCGTGGTCATCGACGGCCGCCAGCCGGGCTACAGCATCGGAGCTGATTTGTATGATGTCCAGAACATTATGCTGAAGCATGGCGCGGTTATCGCGGCAAATCTGGACGGAGGCTCCTCGACCGTGCTGGTCAAGGACGGAAGCATTCTGAACAAACCTTCCTCGCAGTACGGCGAACGTTATTTGCCTACGGCCTTCCTTGTCTTTGATCATCCGGAGAACGTGAAGGTGCCGAATGTTTGGCAAGGACTGAATCCAAAGGATATTGACGGCGGGAAGAAATAAACGCTTAGAGCGCGGCCGGTAAAAACAGTTCCCCGCAGACCATTGGGCTGCGGGGATTTTTTGTCTTTATCCGGGGAAGATAAAGGGCAGCGGGATGTTTAAAAACGAATAAAGAAAACTTTTCAGACTCATTGAAAAGATAACAAATAATAATGTAAAAAATCTTAACATATTAATTTACATCTCGATGACAACCCGTTAATATAGGATAAGTATGATAGTTTTGTGTCTTAGATAATATAACTTTAGGGGGATCTTACGAGTGAAAAACAAGCTTTCTCTTTTTGCCATGTTCGCATTGACTTTGGTGCTTCTGGCAGGCTGCGGCTCCAACAACAACTCGGCAGCAAACAACTCATCCGCTGGCAACACTTCAGGCAACGCCTCTACTGCACCGGCAGCTGATGCGTCGAAGGAAATCAAGGAGCTTAAAATTAGCTTTGTTCCATCCAAGGATCCAGGAGAGATCATTACGGCTACCGATCCATTAAAAGATATGCTGAAACAGCAATTGGCTACTGAAGGTTATAACGTTGATAAAGTGACTATTGATGTAGGTACAACTTACGAAGCTGTAGGGGAAGCGTTGACGGCCGGAACAACGGATGTCGGTTTCATCCCAGGCGGAACTTATGTCCTGTATGATGATGGCGCTGATGTAATCCTGACTGCTACACGCGCGGGCTTGTCGAACGATTCCGATAATCCGAAAGACTGGAACGACAACAAACCAACCCAGCCAACTGAAGATCAAGCAACTTACTATCGCGCATTGTTCTTCGCTGGTCCTTCTCCAAAGGGTCAAGAGCTGGCTGCTAAAGTAAACGCAGGCGAGAAATTGACTTGGGATGACCTGAACAGCGCTAACTGGGCTGTAATGTCGACTTCGTCTTCCGCAGGTTATATCTACCCAACATTGTGGCTGCAAAATAATTATCAAAAAGGCATCACCGATCTGGCTCATGTCGTAACATCCGATTCTTACGGCAGTTCCTTTGCCCGTCTTGCTGCTGGACAAGCTGACGTAGTTGTCGCTTATGCTGATGCAAGAAGAGATTTCGAGAAGCAATGGACAACAGACTTCGGCCGCGGCAAATCGATTTGGGACGAAACAAACGTAATTGGCGTTACAGACGGTATTTATAACGATACCATCAGCGTTAGCAAAAACGATCCGCTGATGACAGACGACTTCAAGAAAGCTCTGCAGGATGCCTTTATCGCCATCGGTCAAACCGAGGAAGGCAAAAAAGTCATCGCAATCTATAGCCATGAAGGCTACAAAGCGGCTCAATCCTCCGATTACGATGCGGAGAGAAAAGCTCAAGAAATTATCAAGTCTTTGAAGAAGTAATTCGTTGTCGCCTGGAAATTGATCAGGATTTTATTAAAAAAGGTGAGAGCATCATGCCTACATGATGCTCTCATCTTTTCCTAGTTCAAGAGAGTTAAGTCAAGTCTAAAGAGATCGGGGTAATTCCATGATAGAGTTCATTAATGTGGAGAAAAAGTACGCAAACGGAACGGTTGCTCTGCAAAATATCAATTTGACCATAGAGCAGGGCGAGTTCGTTGCGGTTATCGGCCTTTCCGGTGCGGGAAAGTCGACGCTGATCCGCTGCATCAACCGGATGCATGATATTACAGGCGGGCAATTGAATGTAGACAACGTTGATGTTGGCAAGCTGAGAGGAAGACAAATTCGTCGTTTCCGCAGAAGAATCGGCATGATCTTTCAATCCTTTAACCTGGTAACCCGGACAACCGTTCTGAAGAATGTGCTTGTCTCCTTTGTTCCTGACCTGCCGTTCTGGCGCAAGCTCACAGGGATCTATAACCGCGAGCACAAAATTAAAGCTTTGGAAGCGCTGGATAAAGTGGGGATTTTGGACAAGGCCTATATCCGCGTAGACCAGCTGTCCGGCGGTCAGCAGCAGCGGGTTGCTCTGGCGCGTACGCTGGCTCAGAATCCGGATATTATTTTGGCGGACGAGCCGATTGCTTCTCTTGACCCGGTAACGGCCAAGATGGTAATGGATGATTTTAAACGCATCAATCAAGAGATGAACATCTCCGTTATTATGAATATCCACCATGTGGAGGTTGCTCTTGAATATGCAGACCGCATTATCGGCATTCATAAAGGGGCAGTTGTATTTGACGGGGAATCGGCCCAGGTGACTAAAGAGATTCTGGACACCATCTATGGAGGTCAGGTCGAGGAGGCCACAGCTTCGCTGGAGGAGAGTCCTGCCCATGTATGATAAAATCTTCCCGCCTAAGAAAATTGTTCTTCCCGACGGTAAGGTTGTTTTAGAGAAGAGAACGCGTATCCCGCTGATCTTGCTCATCTTGATTGTTGCTACTTATTTTTCGGTGCAGCTGACCGATTTCAGCTTAAAGATTCTGTTCACTCGGATTGGTAATTTTTTTACGATTATCGGCAGCATGATTCCTCCGAAATGGAATTACTTTGACGACTTGCTCGGCGCGTTGTTTGCCACGCTGCAAATGTCATTGCTGGGCTCGGTGATAGGAGCTGTACTGGCTCTGCCTTTTGCGGTAGCGGCTTCGGCCAACATCATCCGCAACAGGGTTGTCGTTGCTGTATTTAAAGTTATCTTGAGTTTGCTAAGAACGCTTCCTACACTGGTAACGGCTCTTATCGCTACCTTTGTGTTTGGTCTTGGGCCAACAGCGGGGGTTGTAGCGATCCTGCTGTTCACGCTTTCCTATGTAGGGAAATTACTATATGAACAGATTGAAAACGTGGATATGGGCCCCTTTGAAGCCATGGAGTCGATCGGCATGTCCCGAATTGAAGCTTTCCGTTCAGCGATCATTCCTCAGGTCCTTCCGGGTTATCTGTCTACCTCGCTGTTTTGTTTTGAAGGTAACGTTCGTTACGCGGCGATTCTTGGTTACGTCGGCGCCGGCGGCGTAGGCCTTCTGATCAATGAGAATCTTGGCTGGCGCGATTATCCAAGCGTTGGCATGATTATCGTGGCGCTTGTCGTAACGGTGTATATTATTGAAACTGTCAGCGAGTATTTTAGAAAAAAGTTAATTTGAGGGAGAAGTTGTGTTATGACGACTGTAGAGAAGCAGCTTCTTGCTTCGCCAAAAAGAACCTGGTATTACCTTACGATTGCGGTCATCCTTATTTTGTTGATCGGCTGGTCCGCCATGGCCGTAACCTTCAAGGACGTGAACCAAAGCGGCCTCAAAATTGCAGGAAATATTATGAGGGGGATTGTGCATCCGGATTGGCATTTGCTGTTTAACGGAACCAAGCAGAGCGTGCCCTATCTGCTGCTGCAGACGGTAGCAATCGCTTTTCTGGGAACTATTGTAGGTGCGATTGTATCTATCCCGCTTGCTTTCCTGGCTGCTTCCAATATTGTGCCTAAACCTATTTCCTGGCTTACCCGGTTATTGCTGATTATTATCCGCACGATTCCCGCTCTCGTATACGGTTTGATGTTTATTCGCGTTTCCGGTCCAGGTCCGTTTGCCGGTGTTCTCACGATTGGGATTACCTCGATCGGGATGCTGGCCAAGCTGTACGTGGATGCGATTGAAGAGCTGGATACCCGTGTATTGGAATCCATGACCTCGATTGGCTGTACTACTTTCGAGAAAGTCCGTTACGGGATTATCCCGCAGCTGATGTCCATCTTTATGTCCGTAACCATTTACCGGTTTGACATGAACATGCGCGAAGCTTCCATTTTGGGCCTGGTTGGCGCCGGCGGGATTGGTGCTCCGCTGATCTTCGCCATGAACGGTTATAAATGGAACCAGGTCGGATCGATTTTGATCGGACTGGTTATCCTGATCCTGATTATCGAGCTTCTCTCCAACAAACTTCGTTCGAAGCTCATTAAGGGTTAAGACAAGCTGGATGGGGTCTTCATATCCAAAATTTAATAACATGATGCAGGTTAAGGTCTGAACTTCAACCTGCCGACCCGAAGAAGCCCAGCCGAAACGGTTGGGCTTTCTTGCGATTATTTACCGGCATTTGACCAGCAGCTTCTATTTAATAAAGACGCCGCCGAAAGGGATCACCTCGCGCAGAATCCGCTTGAACAAGCTTTCATTTTGCAGGCTGTCCTCCAGCTTGCGGCTTTCGCGTCCGGCTTGAAGCAGCACGGAGCCGAGGCCGGTTATTTTCCAATGATAGCTCATATGCTGGCTGGCCAAATGGTTGCCGTAAACAGCAAGCTCCATTCGCGCATTCTCCGGGTAAGCGATAACGCTGCTGGCTTGCACATAAAGCGGTTCCGAAGGATGCAGGGCGGCTTCGACGACATGGCCCTCCGTCAGCAGGCCGATCTGGCCAAGACCGGAGAACTTCATTTTAATGGCATCACGGGTGATGAGCATGTTCTTGACGCTCAGGATTCGGCTTTGTATCGTCACGCCATCCGTGTAATAGAAGAGGTGTCTATAGTCGTACAGCAGGTCGCTCCCCGTTTGAAGCTCGACAGGCTTCAGGCTGTATCCGGGAGGCAGGACGGCGATGAACTCGCAGGGCCCCGTCAGGTCGGCGCGGATGAGCTTGTGCTTCCGGTACATGCCTTTCACGTCCATCAGCCGGTCTGCCCGGCCGGCTGAAGCCCCGCGATAAGCGATGATCTGACCGGGGTGCAGAACATGAGCGGTTTCGCCTTCCGACAGCCGGAAGGTGGCGGCTTCGCCTAAAGCTTGGAGCGACTCCGTTTCAAAGTGGATTTCCACGGTTTGTCCTCCTTGGATGTAATTTATTTGCGAAGCAGAACCCGGACCACACGTTTAAATACGAAGTAGCCGATAAACAATCCGATTGCGGAATAGAGCATAATGCGCAGCTTGTGGGAGGTTGCCTCGCGGGAAGCGTTGATTGCCTGCAGCGTCTGTACCGTTTCGGCAAGCTGACGGTTCTGAGCGGAAAGCTGTTCGTTCTGCGCAGCCAGCGCCTCGCTTTGCTGCCGGTAGGTTTCCAGGCTGCTTTGGGTATCTTGAAGCTGCTGGGCAGCTTGATCGTAATTGTCCTGAAGGCGGTTAAGTTCGACTGGCACTTCGGAGAAACTTTTTATACCGTTATAAACGTCATTAAAATAATTCGCATGGGCGGAAGGGAGGTTAGCGTTTAAGAAAAACAAACCGGATAAGAGCAGGGTCAGAACGTAAAGGGAGCGGACGGCCAGCAGTTTTGTTTTCTTCATTCGGATCGCACTCCTTTCTCAGGCGGCAAACATAAGTAAAGGGCAAGCAGGGCTTGCCCTTATCTACTACTTAGTACGCAGCGGCACGGTCTAAAGTTTCCTGATATTGCAATTATTTATGACATTTTTCGCGTTTTTTTCAGAAAAAAAGGACGGGCCACCCGCCCTGCGCTGCTCAGCGCCAGAGAGGAACGGGTCTGGAAATGATCCCCTTTAATAGGCGAAGCGCTTCCGGTATTTCCGCGGGGACACGCCTTCGTATTTCACGAAACAGGAGGTGAAATACGCCGACTGGTTAAAGCCAACCTCCTCGGCGATCCGCGCGATGGACAAGTCGGTCTGCATCAGCAGCAGCTTGGAGCGTTCCACGCGGTAACGCACCAGATAAGCAGCAGGGGAGCAGCCGAATGCCTTCTGCATACAGCGGGCGATATAAACCGGATGGAAGTTGATGCTTTCGCCAAGCGCCTTGGCGGTTACTTCCTCCCGGTAATGCTCGCGCAAATAAGCAGCGGCCCTTTCGGCGCAAATCATTTGCGCAGACGGAGCTTCGCTGGCGGCGAAATCAGCCAGCTGGCGCAGCACCTCTTGGAACAGCAGCTGCTGTTTGAAACGGCTGCCGGGCAGGTGGAGCGATTTGCCGAGCAGGGTCAGCTCCTCCAGCACTTCGCCGAATTTGCCCGGCTGAGGCAGGCTTACGTACTGCGGTATAAGCTGGGTGAAGGGGGTTATCGTCATGGTCGGCAGAAACACTGGCAAGTCGGACACGTTATGCTCCGGGCGATGTTCAGGAAGCTGCTCCTGAAGAGTCCATAGACCGGTCGTCTGGAAATGCAGCCAGAAATAAAAGGTGTCCTCCCGGCATTCGGCCGTTGAATAATGATAGCGGTCGGGTGCCAGAATCAGGCAGTCACCGGAGGAGACCTCGTAATCCCGGCCTTCCTCGCTGATATAAATGCAGCCGCTCCGCACGAACAGCAGGTCAAATACACCTGTATTCCGTCTGCTCACATGCCGGGAGCCCACAGGCAGGCGTTCATAATCACAGGCAATAAAATGCGGAAGCGGAGGGATCGTGAACTCCAGCATAAACATAAATAATCTATCCTTTTCTGAAGGGAGATATGGTTGGAATTTTGAAACTTTAGGTTGTAAAAATGATAGTTCCGATTCAGTATACCATCTATAATTTGTTTCAGACAAAAATGTGAAGGAGCAAAGAGCGCTGCTCTTTCTTTCCCTTCGGGAGGTTGTAATGTTGAAAAAAGAATCGCCCCATAAATTCTCATTATGGATGCTCGCCTGGCCCATCTTCATCGAGCAGTTTCTCCAGTTCCTGCTGGGGGCAGTCGATACGCTGATGGTCAGCCATCTGTCGGATGACGCCGTGGCAGTGGTTGGGTTCTCCAACCAGCTGTTCAACGCGCTGACAACCTTGTTCGTGACGGTGGCGAGCGGGGCAGGGATTCTGATCGCGCAGAAGATCGGCTCCGCTAAAGAGGAGGAAGCCCGGACAGTCGGCATAATCGGATTAAAGGTAACGGCTTTGATCGGACTGGTTCTAAGTGTGGTCCTGATTGCCTTCCCTGGGCCGATCGCCCGAATCCTGCAGCTGCCGGACGAATTAATGTCCTTGGGAGAAACCTATATATCCATCGTTGGCGGGGGGATGATCCTGACGGCGCTGATCGCGGTATTGAGCACCGAAATTCGCAGCACGGGCAACACAAAAGCGCCGATGCTGATCGCGGTGGGCATGAATCTGATTCATATCGCACTCAACTATTGTTTTATCTTTGGCAGATTTGGTTTTCCGCAAGCCGGGCTCGCCGGGGTGGGCGTGTCTACGGTAACAAGCCGTACGCTGGCCTGTATCGTGTTGTTTATTATTTTCCTGAATGCTTTCAGCCGGAAAATTAACTTTAAAGATCTTCGCTTGTTTGATCGCAAGCTCTTTAAAGAGATTATGGACATCGGCTGGCCGCTGGGCGTCAACTCGGCCAGCTGGTTTTTCTCCCAGCTGGTGATCTTTTCGTTCCTGGCCATGCTTGGTGCAAAAGAGCTGGCCGCCCGGACGTATATGAATACGCTGGAATCGTTCTGCTTCCTGCTTGGTTTCTCGGTTGCGCTTGCGCTGCAAATTCAGGTCGCCCACCTCTTCGGCGGGGGACGAACCAAAGAAGCCTACAAGGCTTCTTATAAAGCGCTGGCCATCGGGCTTCCGCTGGTAACGCTGAATGCTCTGATTCTCGTCTTCTGCGGCCGCAGCCTGCTGGGTCTGTTCACGGATGATCCGGTCATCCTGAACATCGCGGAATCACTGTTATGGCTCAATATGCTGCTCCAGCCGGGGAAAATGCTCAACATGGCCCTCGGCAACTCGCTGAATGCCGTCGGCGATGCCCGATACACGATGACGGTATCGCTGATTGTCATGTGGATTGTAGCCGTTTGCGGCTCTTACCTGTTAGGCGTGTCCGCCGCTTGGGGCATCACGGCCATTTACAGCTGTATGATCGCTGATGAATACACGCGCGGAGTATTTTCGTTTGTACGCTGGAGAGCCCGTAAACGGCTCCGCATCAAGGAGCAGGAGATGGAACACGAAGCTGCGAACCAGCAAAGCTGGAACGGGGGCAGCGGAGGCAAGCCGGCCGGGGCTGTTTTTTTCAGCTGAATAAAACAGCGGCTCAGCCATCGCCATCCCATAAGGGTTCTATAGAACATGGGCATCTTTCCCGGAAAGGGAGGGGTGCCTTTTTGCTATGCCTGTTCATATTAAGTTAACATAAAGGGGATATAGTTAGTTCTCACAGAGGCTGCCCGACTACAAGAAAGATTACTTTGCGGCCGGATAAAGGGGAGATTATTTACAAGATGTACAGCTGGAAAAGCTTTTTTCGTTTGATCGGTGATACCCGTCCATCCAAAGCGAAACTGGGGATTGCCTTGGGGTTGTCTTTGATTTCCACGATTGGCGGGCTTGTCGTGCCGCTGCTTACCCGTGATTTGGTGGACGGATTTTCATTGCAGAGCATTACGCCGCTGTCGGTGATCCTGATGGTGTTGGCATTTGTCGCCCAGGCGGTATCCGGCGCGGTTTCAATTTATTTGCTGAATCATGTTGGACAAACGGTGGTGTCGCGGCTCCGGGACCGTTTGTGGTCGAAGCTGCTGTCGCTGTCGCTGCCATATTACAATGAACACCGGACCGGTGATACGATTTCGCGTATGACCAATGATACGGCTGTTGTCAGAGGGTTAATTTCGGAGCATATTTCCGGCTTTGTGAACGGTGTAATTTCGGCGATAGGCGCGATTGTGATTCTGCTGTTTATGGATTGGAAAATGACGCTGATCACCTTCGTGGCGGTGCCTTTATGTGTCGCTGTCATCGCGCCGGTCGGCCGCCGGCTGTATCTCATTTCCAAAGATACGCAGGACGAAACGGCTTCCTTCACGACTACGCTGAACCAAGCTTTATCCGAAATTCGGCTGGTTAAATCGTCGAATGGTGAGCGGGTTGAATACGAGAATGGGCAGAAAGGGATCACCAAGCTGCTAAAGCTCGGCATTGCCGAAGGGAAAATGCAGGCGATTATTTCGCCGCTGACGATGTTTGTGATCATGCTGATACTGGTTGTCATCATCGGTTACGGCGGCATGCGTGTGACCCAAGGACAAATGACGGCAGGTTCGCTTGTTGCTTTCATCCTTTATTTATTCCAGATTATATTTCCGGTTACCCAGGTGACACAGTTCTTTACACAGCTGCAGAAAGCCAAAGGGGCCACACAGCGAATTATAGAAACGTTGGAAGCCGAGGAAGAAGACATTCATACGGGCGAAGAGCTGACCCGCCTGAATGAGCCGATTGTGCTGGAGGAGCTGAGCTTCTCTTATCCGGGGAGCGATGAAGCGACGCTGGAGCGGATTTCCTTCAGGGTGGAGCCAGGGAAGGTAACGGCTATCGTCGGACCGAGCGGCGGGGGCAAAACGACCTTGTTCTCTTTGGTTGAACGATTCTATCAGCCTACAAGCGGCGTCATGAAGCTCGGCGGAACCGAGGTATCCAGGTATTCGCTGCGCTCCTGGCGCGGACGGATCGGTTACGTATCCCAGGAGAGTCCGCTGATCGCCGGCTCGATCCGGGACAATGTCCTGTACGGCCTGGAGCGACAGGTGACTGAAGACGAGCTGAATGAAGCGCTGCGTATGGCCTACGCCGATATCTTCATCCGCGATTTCCCGGATGGTATGGAGACGCAGGTCGGCGAACGCGGCGTCAAGCTGTCCGGCGGCCAGCGGCAGCGGATCGCGATTGCCCGGGCGATTTTGCGTAATCCTGACCTGCTCATGCTGGATGAAGCGACTTCCAGTCTCGACAGCAAATCGGAAGCGATCGTCCAGGAGGCGCTGTCGAATCTGATGAAGGGGCGGACGACGCTGGTCATTGCCCACCGCTTGTCCACGGTAGTGGATGCGGATCAGATTTTATTTATCGAGAAGGGACGGATCACCGGGCGGGGAACCCATGCCCAGCTGTATGAGGTACATGACTTATATCGGGAATTTGCGGATCATCAGCTCAAGGTTCGGGCCTGATCCACGTATGAAGCGGGAGCGGAACGCGATTTAGCGTTTCGTTCCTTGTTTTTTTGTACAAGGCTGCCGTGCTTCCGGGGGATGCTTTCTCAAATTGGGAAAAATATTTCTTCAAAGAATCTGATACATTTCTTCTGCGGCGTCCGTCTTTTATACAGCTGCGGCAAGAAAGGAGGCTGGAACCATTGACGATTCCGGAATCGGCGACATTCAAACAACTATTCTACCAGCATTACCCCGCGGTGCTGCGCAAGCTGACCGGCCTGCTGGGGGATAAAGCGATAGCGGAGGATTTGGCACAGGAAACGTTCTTGAAAATGTACCGCCAGCCGCCGGATCAATTGGATTCGGCGGGTGCATGGCTGCACCGGGTTGCCACCCGGCTGGCTTATGACTATATGGGCAGCGCTGCCAGGCAGCGTAAGCTGACAGAGCGGCAGGAGCTGCTGCTGGGAGCCGAGGGGGCAGCAAGCCCGTCCGGTGAAGAAGAGCTGATTCGTCAGCTCGATCAGGAGGAGGTCCGGGGCTGGCTGCAGCAGCTGCCAGAGCGTGACCGTAAGGCACTCCTGCTGCGGTATTCGGGTTATACGTATGCCGAGATTGCCCATGAGCTTTCCATCAGACCGCCTGTGGTAGGCACGCTGCTGGCCCGGGCAACGGAGCGGCTGCGCAAACGTGCTGGCGAATCGGCCCATATGGAGCAGGAGTCTTCCTTGGAGCAAGGGCTTCGATGAAACAACAGGTAAAGGAGATGAACAAAGATGGCCAAAGAACAATCAGAGATGAACAAGGTGCAAATGATAGAAGAGACAGATAAGGCTTGGTATCGGCTGATGAAGACGCTGGAGCAGGAACCGGCCAATGATTACTGGGAACAGGCTGACCGAAAGGGCGGGATCCCGGCTGCTTCCAAGGAAAGAGTCGAGACTTATCGGCTGCAGGAGGAGCTTAACACGGCTCAGGGTTCGGCCTTGATCGAAAGTGGAGCTGCTGCTTCGGGAATGAAGCTGGAGAACGAAGTTCATGTAGACCGTGGGGCAGCACAAGCAGCACAGGCAGTGCACAATTCGCCTGCAGCCAAACCGCGGAAACGCGGTAGCGGCAGAGCGCGCAAATGGACGGCTTTGGCTGCAGCCGCGGCTGTGGCAGCTGTAGTGACCGTAACTCCGGCCGGTAACAAGGCGCTGGCTTCCATTCTGGGACAATTCAGGATGGAGCAGGTAACCGAAGTGAACGAGAAGGATATGGAGCAGCTGTTCAACTCGGTCTTCCAGTCGGGGATTTCGGACAAAGAGATTAACCGGTTTGGTACCTTTACGGTGGAGACCGGCAAGGGGTATGGAGAATTGACAGCTCAAGAGGCAACCAAGGAGGCCGGCGTTCCGATGCTACCTGAATCGGTGACCGGGAAGCAGCAGCATATTTACGTGAGCCCCGGCAGCAAGCTGAGCTTAACCATGAAGGTCAATGAAATCAATAAAGTCATGAAGCAGCTGGGAGCAAGCAAGCTGTTCCCGACCAGCATAGATGGCAAAACGATTACGCTGGAATCATCGCCGATCGTTTATTACAATGTGGCGCTGGGCAACAAGGACATCGTCGGAAATTTATCGCAAACACGGGTTCCTTCCGTGTCAATTGACGATACAGCCGATGTGCATGAGGCGCTTGAGGCCGTTATCCAGTTCCCGCTCCTGCCGCAGCAGCTTAAAGAGAGCCTGCAGCAGAGCCAGTTCCTGACTACGGGCGAAATACCGCTGCCGGTATTTACCCAGGACGGAACCCAAACGCAGCAGATCGCCATAGGTCAGACTAAAGTGCTGCTAAACACCCATCATTACCAGGATTCCAAACAGCTCGAAGCGATTTGGGTGAAGGACGACTCATTATTTACTTACAGCATCTATATTAATAATGAGCAGACCGGAGCCGAGAAGCAGTTCCGCACCAAATTGCAGGAGTTGGTTGAAGCGTGATTGCTATTCAGACTGAAGGTTTAACGAAACAATTTCATAACGGCCGGGGGTGCCGCGATGTATCCATCACGGTGCAGGAAGGGGAAGCCTTTGGCTTCCTCGGCCCCAACGGCGCAGGTAAAAGCACGCTCGTCAAAATGCTGGTCGGCCTGATCTTCCCAACGGAAGGTCGGGCTTCCCTGTTTGGCGAGCCTGTCGGCAGTCTGGCTGCCCGGCGCCATCTTGGTTATTTGCCTGAGCTGTACCGGTATCAGGAGTGGCTGACCGGCGAAGAGGTCGTGCGTCTTCACGCCAAGCTGTGCGGATTATCCCGCAGTGAAACGAACCGTAGGGTTCCGGAGCTGCTGGAGCGGGTCGGCATCGGTCTGCGTTCAAAGGATCGGGTCAAGGGTTATTCCAAAGGCATGCAGCAGCGTCTGGGTCTGGCCTGCGCACTCGTCAGCGATCCGAAGATTCTGTTTCTGGACGAACCCTCGTCGGCCATGGACCCGATCGGACGAAGCGAGGTCCGGCAGCTGCTGCATGAGTGGAAAGCGGAGGGGAAGACGATTTTCCTGAATTCGCACCTTATGGAAGACGTAGAGGCCATATGTGATCGTGTCGCGCTGCTGAATAACGGCGAAGTTCTGCAGCAGGGCAGGGTTGAAGATGTGCTTCATCAGCGGCCGGTTTGGCAAATCAGGGTCGGCGGCTTTACGCCGCCTATGCTGGACTGGCTTCGGGAAGAAACAGGCTTCACCATTCAGGTGGCCGGATTGAAAGTGGATGGTTCAGCCGTGCTTGAAGCGGAGCTCCGGAATGAAGAGCAGGCCGGATGGCTTCATGCTCTGGTGATGGAGCAGGGCATGACGCTGTACGAAAGCGCACGCGCCAAAACGCGGCTTGAGGAATGGTTTGTCGCCGAACTTGCCGGCAAGAGCCACAGGGGGGAAAAGGCATGAGCATTATTCTTCGTATGACCTGGAAGGAGCTGCTGCGTAAACGGGTCCTGCTGTTGACCTTGATTATGACCGCGGCTTTCCTGGTCGCTTTCTGGTTTATCGCTTCCTCTATTGGAGGAGAGGTAGGGCTCAGCGGACTAAATGATGCCGATAACTCGCAGCTGCTCGGCAGATTCAGCCGGGGCTTATTTATCGTTAGTTTAGGTTTCTTCTTTGGCTCATTTGTGCTCGCGTTTTTGTCCATCTTCAGTTCATCTTCAGTTATCTCTGGAGAAGCGGAGCTGGGTGTCATGCAGGCCTTGATGCCCCGTCCCCTTGCCAGATGGCGCTGGTATGCAGGACGCTGGCTGGGATACGTCTCGTTTGGCCTGCTTTTTGCTTTGCTGCTTTATTCCGCTATTCTGATTATAGCGGGAATACATGCCGCGGTGCCAAGGGAATGGAGCTCATTGATCATCTCCTATTTACTGTTTGCTGCGGTTGTCCCTTTGCTGGTATCCGTATCCATGCTCGGCTCCGGATACCTTTCCGCCGTAGGCAACGGCGTTTTGATGACGATGCTGTATGGAGGCGGCTGGCTTGGCGGGATGATCGACAAGGTTTCGTCCCAGCTCGGTTCATTTGGCGCTACTATCGGCGATTCTTTAGCGACCATTTCAGGGCTGCTGTCGCTGGTGATGCCGGCTGACGGCCTACAGCGGTTCGTGATGGACCGGTTGTACAATTTTTCTTCTTTGCAGGAGTTTTTTGATCCAAACACATATGCCGGAGGACTTTTCTCCATCTTCGGTATTGGAATGGCTCCTCCAAGGGCTTTTCTGTGGTATGCGCTCTGCTACACTTTGGCCGCACTGCTGCTCGGCTTGTGGCGGTTTCAGAAGAAAGACCTATAGAAGACGGGCTGACTGAGTCCAACATGTTTGTTATCAAGCAAACTAAAAAATACCCCTTACACGGTACAGGAACATGACTGCCGGTAAGGGGTATTCTCATTTGAAGCTGAACAGGCTTCAGGCGTTCAGGACGAGGCTTTTTCCGAATAAAGCTTCCGGTACTGCCCGGGCGTATGCCCTGTTTCTTTCTTGAATTTGCGAATAAAGTTAGGCGTGTCCTGATAGCCGACGGTTTGGATAATATCCTTCAGCGGTTCATTCGTTGTCGTCAGCTTGTGAATGGCCGCGGCGATTCTCTTCTGCCAAATATATTGCACAAAGTTGATGCCCACCGCTTCTTTGAAAGAACGGCTGAAATGGGAGACTGAAATGGAGTATTTGCTGGATATAAACTCAAGGCTCAAGGAGTGATCCATATAATTACTGTCGATATAGCTGACGATTTGATCCATAAGGGAGTGCTCTTCTTTTTTCTCGTTTTGCTCTACCCAGGTGCAGATTCGGGCACATAAAACCCGCAGGCGGCGGTTTAATTCCTCGGCGGACTGGAAAGCGTCCTGTCCTGGAATATCGCTGACAAGGCCTTCTACCCCGAGCTCAAGCCCGGTTTTGATGACCGTATTTGCGATATCAAAGTAGACGCACCTTGCCAGCTTCAGGCAGAATCCGGCCTTCTGCAGCTCCTGTATCGCTTCGTCCACGGTCTGGGCGGCCACGGTAAAGCTTCCTTGTTTTAAGCTTTGGGACAGCTTGAGCAGCAGATTTTTGGAAATCCAGCCTGCTTCGCTTGGCGACTCGGCGAGTTCCTCAAAGAAGGTAACGCTGCCGCTGCCGGCGGAAACCCGCGAATCAAAGGCCGAACAAGCTTCAATGAAGGACTGGTTAAGCTGAGCCGGACTGGCATAACAACGTCCTATGCCCATCACCGAATGGATCTTGAAGGCGGCATTCAGCTGATTCTGCAAGGTGTCCACGATGCCCCGCACCTGCTTCGGCTCCTTGTACCCCTCCCAAGGGTCAAAGCTGACAATCAGGGCAATCTGATCGGGCTTTGGCAGCTCCACACTATGAACAAAGGCAGCATGCTCCTTGAAATCAGCTTTGGAGAGTGCCGTCATGATATGCTGCCAGTTCGGCGGAGAGGTTTGAGCTTCGCCGTATTCCCCGCGTCCTACCACAATAACAAAGTGACGGCTGCCTTCGAAATGAAGGTTGATGGACTTCGCCAGCTCGGCTGGAAGGCTTTCCAGATTGCCGTATTTCAGCAGCATCAGCAGAAAGTGATTTCGGGCATAAGGCTCCTGAAGATCCGCCTTTGAGCTGTATTCGTGCAGGGCGGTGCGGATGCGCTCCAATTCATTTCTTTGCCCATTGCTGCCTGTCATGTCCTCCTCGGCGGCGGCTCCGGCTTTGGAATTGGCGAATTGAAGCAGATCAAAGATAGGATTGTATTGCCTGCGCGCCAGCAGCAGGGCTGCGATAGAGCCGGCCGCAAGGACAGCGGTAAAGATCATGAGGATCAAACTCCTGATATGCAGCACATTGCTGAAGAATTGAGAGCTGGGCATCATGGTGACGAACTGCCAGTCGTTCTGCTCCGATTTGACAGATACGACAGAATTAGCCTCGCCGTTGACATGCAGACTGTGAATGCCAGGGGTCAGCTTCGTCAGCTCCTGCAAATCCTGCTTGGGGAGCTCGCTTTCCAGATTGTAATTGGCGGCCAGAACCTGACCGGTGTTATCAAAGATAAAAGAGGAGCCCTGGTAGTTGCCGAGGATAGAATGAATCAGCGCCGTTAATTCCGATTCCTTAATCAGGAACATTAAAGTACCGTGCGGGTTCGGGCTGTTCGGTGTAATCGGCATCAGGAAAGCCAGCATGGACTGGTTTAATGAGGCATTTTTGCCCACAAGGTTAACCGGACGTACGGAAGGAAACTTGACCTCGTTCAGATCCTCAATGACCTGACTGCCCTGCCAGTTGCGAAAGCTGAATTTCTCGGTAAACACCTCAAGACGGGACATGCCCGCGGTGGAGAAAATACTGTTATCGTTGTGGAAATACAGGAACATTTCGTTAATCAGCGAACTGGTGGATTTGTAATTTTTGAGCGTATTGATGGCATAACGGCCATAATAGGGATCATGCACCTGATAGCGGGTCAATTGTTCATCATAGGATACCCGTGAGGCAATGTCATTGAGCTGATTGACCAGGTTATTTACGACGGATTTGGTCTGATTCAGCTGATTCAAATGGGACTGTTCGATTTGACTGCGAAGATTGTTAACGGCGCTGTTATAAATGATGACCGTCAGCAGAATGAGAGGAATCATTAGGATTAACAAGTAGGACGAAATGTACTTTAGGAACAGGCGCGATTTGAAGTAGTTGAGCTTCATTTCCATTTCCCCTTGTCACTATTTTTAAGTAAAAATGTAATAGAGTTTGGTTAATAAAGCAAGAAATTTAAACAACTCGGCCAAGCGGCTGAGTATGTCATTTTTGAGGTTGCCCCCTCCTGAATGGAAGGATGACTATAACATAAACCCTACATAATCAAGCGAGTGTGATATTTAATGTATGCGATTACATGAAAATCTTAGCACAAAAAATACATGTTTAGCCAGACAGCCTATTACTGGATAGGTAATATTTGATGACATGAAAAACTGTTAAAGAGGCCTTTGGACTGAGAATTTAAGTCAAAACTACATATTTACGAAACGGACCTGTTTCTATAGACTTCGATTTACACCCGGTTAACACAGGTTTGACACTTCCGCCCCTGGCGGAAAAAGCGCTAGAGAACCTATGTCAGATAAAATGACAAAAATGCCGGATGTTTCTAATCTGTATAAAATGCTCCCGCCGGCTGAAGGCTGCCGGCAGCGTTCATTTTATATCTAATAGTGAGAGGAGTAAGAGGATGGAGGATAATGCACAAGCTGTACTGGATGCTCCAGTGATCCGAACCAAGAAGACAAGAAGCAAAACCTGGCGAAACATCCTGCGAAATTGGCAGCTCTATGTCTTTATCGCCCCGGCATTTCTAAGCATCGTCATATTCAGTTATTTCCCCATGTACGGGATTCAGATTGCGTTCAAGAACTTTATTCCCGTGGATGGAGTTTGGGGCAGTCCTTGGGTCGGCTTCGATCATTTCGTTCGTTTCTTTAATTCCTATTACTTCTGGGACCTGCTCTGGAACACGCTGAGCATCAGTCTGTACGGACTGGCTGTCGGGTTCCCGCTGCCGATTATTCTTGCACTTGCCTTTAATGAAGTGAAAGACGGCTTATTCAAACGTACGGTGCAGACGGTCACTTATGCCCCGCACTTTATTTCGATGGTCGTGATGGCCGGTATGATCATTACCTTCCTGTCTCCTTCCTCGGGGATGGTGGTCCATCTGATTGAGGCGTTTGGTCTGACGGCCCCGGATTTCCTTACCGATCCAAGGTGGTTCAAAACGATGTATGTGCTGTCGGATGTATGGCAGAGCACAGGCTGGGGCACGATCATCTATTTGGCGGCTTTGACAAGCGTTGATCCGGGGCTGCATGAAGCGGCTATTCTGGACGGGGCTTCACGGTTCCAGCGAATTCGCCATATCAATATCCCGGCGATAATCCCGACCATTACGATTCTGATGATTCTGAATATGGGCGGACTGCTTGGCGTAGGCTTCGAGAAAATTTTGCTGCTGCAAAATCCGCTGAATATGGAAGCGTCCGATGTGATTTCAACCTTCGTGTACCGTTCGGGTCTGCTCAATGCCCAATACAGCTTCTCGACCGCGGTAGGTTTGTTCAACTCTGTTGTTAACGCTATTCTGCTGATTTTGGTGAACCAGATCGTCCGGCGCACCAGCGAAAACAGCTTATGGTAGAAGAAGGGAGTGGCCGCTCGTGATTACGACTATCAAAGAAACCAAGCGTGACCGGTTTTTCCTGACCTGCAACTATATCTTTCTGTTTATGGCCTTCGTGATTGTGGCATATCCCGTACTCTATATTATCAGCGCGTCGATCAGCAATCCGAAGCTTGTTGCCTCTGGCGAAATGTGGCTGTGGCCCAAAGATATTACCTTTGAGGGTTATCAAAGGGTGTTCCGGGATACCCAGATCTGGGTCGGCTATGGCAATACCATTCTGTATACCGTTATAGGCACACTCGTCAATCTGATCGTCACGATCCCGGCGGCATATGCGCTGGCCAGGAAAGATTTTGTCGGCCGCAACTTCTTTATGGCTGTGTTTATGGTGACGATGTTTTTTGGTGGGGGACTGGTGCCGACCTACCTGCTCGTTAAGAATTTAGGACTCGTCAACAGCATGTGGGCGCTGATTCTGCCGGGAGCTACCTCTGTCTGGAATCTGATCGTCTGCCGGACGTTCTTTCAAAGCGCCATTCCGAAAGAAATGCAGGAGGCGGCTGAGATTGATGGCTGCAGCAACTTCCGTTTATTCTTCCGGATCGTTCTGCCGTTATCCAGCTCGATTATCGCGGTAATGGCCCTGTTCTTTGGAGTTGGACACTGGAACAACTATTTCTCGGCGATGATTTATTTGAACGACCATGGCAAATACCCGCTTCAGCTCGTATTGCGCCAAATTCTGGTGCTGCAGGAGATGTCCGCCCAAGCGGGTGCTTTAAACGCCTCTACGGCAACAGCACTCAACAACAAAGCGGAAGTAGCGGCGCTCGTCAAGTATGCCGTGATTATCGTTTCAACCCTGCCAGTAATCATCATTTATCCGTTTCTGCAGCGGTATTTCGTGCAAGGTGTCATGATTGGCTCCGTCAAGGGCTGATTTTGCCATACAAAACAAACAAATAGGAGGTACATTTATGCAAAAGCTGCAACAAAAAGGGGCTCTCGTATTAAGTCTCATCCTGCTGGTTTCCCTGCTGTCTGCCTGCGGTTCGTCGAATAACAAAACGGCCGAAGGCAGCGGCAACAGCGGCGCTGCAGGTTCATCGAACGCTGCAAGCGAGGTCAAGAAAGACGGTTTTCCAATTGTCGACACGCCTATCACGTTGACGATGATGGCTCCCGATTCGGGTATGGCGGATTGGAATACCATGCCGGTTGTTAAGGAAATGGAGAAGCTGTCCAACATCAAAGTTGAGTTCCAAACGGCTCCGATTGACAGCTTTGCTACCAAAAAGAACCTCGTATTTGCCAGCGGCGATTTGCCGGATATGCTTTATGCCGCTGATCTTACTCCTGCCGAGCAGGTGACGTATGGCAGCCAGGGCGTGCTTATTCCGCTGGAGGATCTGATCGACAACTACGCGCCTAACCTCAAGAAGATTTTGGACGAGAACCCGAACATTCGTAAAAATATCACGACAACCGACGGTCACATCTACGCGCTGCCTTTCATTGATACAGCTGCGGTTTGGTACCGGGGGCCGATGTGGTACAACGGGAAGTTCCTGAAGGCGCTTGGGGCAACCGAGCCAAAGACGACGGAGGAGTTGTATACGCTGCTGAAGCGTGTTAAAGAAGAAGATCCGAACGGCAACGGCAAAGCGGACGAAATTCCGCTGACCTCGGTTAAGCTTGACGATCTGCGCATGTATTTCTTCGGTTTCTGGGGCATGTATGATACGGAGATTTATGCCGACAAAGAAGGCAAAGTTCATTATTCGCCTCAAGAAGAAGGTTATAAGGGATATCTGACCTTCATGAATCGTCTCTGGAAAGAAGATCTGCTGGATCATGAAACGTTCTCTCAGACAGATGACCAGAAGAAAGCCAAAGGCAAAAACAATCAGGTGCTGCTGTTCAGTGACTATATGGCCTACTTTACACTGGGCGGGGATCCAAGCGAAGAAGATCCAATGATGACGCCGGTTGCCAGCGAAATTGCAGGTACGCCGGTATATGGCAAACATCCGGGCATGTCGGCTAACGGCACCTTTGCCATCACGAAGAGCAACCCGAATCCGGAAGCAACGATGCGCTGGATTGATTATCAATACGGCTATGAAGGCGCAACGTTGTGGACGCAGGGCCCGGAAGGCACGCTTTGGAAATATAAAGACGAAGCTACCCACGAGAAAGAATGGCTGCCTGTACCGGGCGGCGGCGACCGCGAAGAATATCGCGGTACAATTACGCCAAACTACGGCATCCTGACGCCGGGGGTTAACCTTACCGAGATGACCAACGGTCTGAGATCCGATTTCGACGACTGGATTCAGAAGCAAAATGAAGAGAAGCTTGTGCCGATCGGCAAGGTTCCATTCCCGAACGTCTATTTGACGAACGACGAACAAACCGAGGTTTCCGCGCTGCTGTCTGATCTCGAAACGTATGTGACGCAGATGGAAGCGAAGTTTGTGACCGGCCAGGAGCCGCTGTCCAACTGGGATAAATATATAAGCCAGCTGCAGAAAATGGGCAGCGACCGGGTTCGCGAGGTGTACCAGGCGGCTTATGACCGCTGGAACAGCAATCAGTAAGACAGTGAATATCTGACGGCTGCGCCGAAATTTGAACAAGTTCAGGCCAAGGTAAAGTCCGATAAAGGACAGCCGATAACAGCTGAATAACAAAAATCAAATTGGAAGAGGGGGATATCCCCCCTTTTTCATTAGAGAGGTGAAGCATCGTGGACGACAGATGGAGCCGTACGGCCCGGTTCAGACAGGACCGCTTCGGCATGTTTATCCATTGGGGGTTATATGCTATCCCTGCACGGGGCGAGTGGGTAAGAAGCCATGAGCGGATCAGCAATGAGCAGTATCAGCCTTATTTCGAAGCATTTAATCCCGTCCGTTACAATCCGAAAGAATGGGCGAAGGCGGCCAAAACGGCCGGACAGAAATATGCGATCCTGACTACCAAACATCACGACGGCTTCTGCCTGTTTGACAGCCAGCTGACTGACTATAAAGCAACAAACACGCCTGCCGGACGCGATCTGGTTCGGGAATTTGTGGAGGCATTCCGGGCCGAGGGCATCGGTATCGGGTTCTATTATTCGCTGATTGACTGGCATCATGAGGACTATCCGGCATACGGCGACCGCATTCACCCGATGCGAAGCAATGAGGCTTACAAGGATAAGGATCACCAGTTCGAGCGTTATCTTGAATATATGCATGGCCAAGTCCGCGAACTCCTGACCGGATACGGGAAAATAGACATCATGTGGTTTGATTTCTCTTATGATGAGATGACAGGGGAAAAGTGGAAAGCAGCGGAGCTGGTGCAAATGATCCGCAGCCTGCAGCCGGACATTCTGATCGACAACCGGCTTGGCGGCCACATTAAAGCTGCGGAGCCCGAAATCTACGCCGGCGATTTCTATTCGCCGGAGCAGATCGTTCCGCCCGGAGGCGTGGTCAACGAACTCGGGGAGCCGCTTCCTTGGGAGGCCTGCATCACCCTCAATGATAACTGGGGGTATCATGCCGGCGATCCTCACACCAAATCAGCCAGACAGGTCGTGCGGACGCTGGTTGAATGCGTGAGTAAAAACGGCAACCTCCTGCTGAATGTCGGCCCCGACGCAAAAGGCGAAATTCCTGAAGCCTCCCTTGACGTATTGAGCAAAGTCGGCCGCTGGATGGAACGAAACGGGGACAGCATTTACGGCTGCTCCGCCGCCAATCTTCCCAAGCCGGAGTGGGGCAGGTATACGCAGCGAGGCAGCCGGCTGTACGCTCACGTCTTTGACCGCGGCATCGGCCCGATCTATTTCGCCGGCCTCAAAGACCGGATCAGACGGGCCCGTCTGCTGGCCGACGGCTCGGAACTCCAAGTGAGCGTCCCTTGGATGGCGGAGCAGTATTCGGATATAGAAGGTGGAGCTTTCATCCACCTGCCTGGCGCGGAGTCAGACGAGGATATCGATACGGTGATCGAGCTGGAGCTTGCGGATTAAAGGTTGTTAGTAAAATGCAAAAAATGCTTGCTCGAAGATGTTAGCGGAGGGGTACGGGCGAACACTGCTCTACAATTATTCTTTCATTCTTTCTAGGAGGGAAATCATGAGCGATCTGAGAACGACGGAAGCGGAATCCGCCACCCAGGAGCCTGTCTCTCAAGAAGAGACCGTGGTCCAGGAAGGCGTCCACAACTACAGCAGCGAACGCGACTGGGTCAAACCTGAAGACCCGCTCCTGCTGGAGCGTCTCGAATGGTTCCAGGATCAGAAGCTTGGCCTGATGATGCACTGGGGGCCTTATTCCCAGCTCGGGCTGGTCGAATCGTGGGTGCTGAGCGACGGTGATGCGGACTGGGCCAGACATGACGTCGACTGGGGCGTGGACGGCGAAGAGCTGAAACGCGAATATTTTGCACTGAACAAAACGTTTAATCCGATCCGTTTCCAGCCCGAGCAATGGGCGGAGCTGGCGGCCGACAGCGGTTTTAAATATTTGACCTTTACGACCAAACACCATGACGGGTTCTGCATGTGGGATACCCATACGACCGACTACCGGATTACGGGGCCGGAGTGCCCGTTCCATACCCATAAATATGCGGACATCTGCAAGCAGCTGTTTGATGCCTTCCGGGCCAAAGGTTTGGCGATTTCGGCGTATTTCTCCAAGGCGGATTGGCATACGCCTTATTACTGGGCGCCGGGCATGGAGAGAGGCAGCCAGATGTGGCGCGGTCCGTCCTACGATCCCAAGGAATACCCTTGGCTGTGGGAGCAGTTTGTCCAGTTCACGCATGATCAAATTATGGAGCTGATGACCCGTTACGGGCGGATCGATATGCTTTGGCTGGATGCGGGCTGGGTCAACGCCCGCCGGGATCAGGACATTCGCCTTGGCGAAGTCGTGGAGAAAGCAAGGGAGATTCAACCTTGGCTGCTCACCGCAGATCGGACCGTAGGCGGACCTTATGAAAACCTGATTACGCCGGAGCAAACCCTGCCGGAGCGGCCGATGAACGTGCCTTGGGAAAGCTGTATCACCCTGGGAACTTCGTTCTCCTTCGGTTATGAGGATAAATACAAAACGCCGCGCCAGCTGGTGCACCTCCTGGTTGAAATCGTGGCCAAGGGTGGTAATCTGGCGCTCAATGTCGGCCCGCAGCCGGATGGGCGCCTGCCCAAGGGAGCCATTGCCGGCATGAAAGGGCTGGGGGCCTGGTTGAAGGTGAACGGGGAAGCGATCTACGGGACGCGGGTCTGCGAACCTTTTTCGGCCGGGAATATTCGTTTGACACGCAAGGGAGACACGGTTTATGCCATTAACCTTTATCCGGATGAACAATCCAGAGTTCCAGGCAAGCTGCTGATTCCTCTGCAAATGGATGCGGAGCGTATCGGTTTGGTCGGCGGACCGGAGCAGCTGGCCTTTACCCGGACGGCGGAAGGGATTGAAGTCGAGCTTCCGGAAGGTCTCCGAAGCGGCGAAACGCCGATTGCCCATGTGCTTCGGATTCGATGACGAGGCAGCATAGGCTGCAAGAATGTCCAGCAGGAACGGAGGGGAGAACAAATGAATTTAAGCGGAGTACCGGAGCCCAATCTGACTTACGCTCCCAATCACTACATCTGCCGCAAAGCTCCCGGCAAGCTTGTGCTGGATGGGCGGCTGGATAAGCCTTTTTGGGCGGGAGCCGAATGGACGGAGGATTTCGTTGACATTGAAGGCGATCTTCGGCCCAAGCCGGCCAAACGGACGCGGGTGAAAATGCTGTGGGACGACGACTATTTTTATTTCGGCGCGGAGCTGATGGAGGATCAAATCTGGGCGACGCTGACGAAGCGAGATTCGGTTATTTTTTACGATAATGACTTTGAAATCTTCATCGATCCGGACGGCGATACACACCAGTATTACGAATTCGAAGTTAACGCGCTGAACACGGTGTGGGATCTGCTGCTCATCAAGCCTTACCGGGACGGAGGCCCGCCGGTCAATGGATGGGATATTCAAGGCTTGCAGACAGCGGTCTACATCGACGGGGAACTCAACAAGCCGGGTGCGGCTAATCGGATGTGGAGCGTGGAAGTCGCCATGCCGTGGTCGGTGCTGAAGGAATGTGCTGCAGAAGGGAGACCGCCCGAGGCGGGGCAGTTCTGGCGCGTCAACTTCTCGCGGGTAGAGTGGCGGACGGAGGTTAAAGACGGTGGATACGTCAAGGTATTGAACCCGGCAACAGGCAAACCTTACCCGGAGGAGAACTGGGTCTGGTCGCCGCAGGGCCTCATTAACATGCATTATCCGGAGCTGTGGGGATATGTGGTTTTTGCAGAGGGAGATAAGCCAGCAGGCTTTGAGATTCCGAAGGACGAATACATCAAATGGAAGCTGAGACGGCTGTATTACCGGCAGCGCAATCATTTTGCCGAGACAGGAGCTTTCTCGGAAGATCTGGCCGTACTGGCCGGAGATTTCCTGGAGGACGTGCGGCAAATCCGGCCGCGTATCGAAACGACAACCCGGACGTTCCTGATTTCCGCGCCTTCGGCGGATGGAACCGGCACTTTCTATATCCGTGAAGACGGAAAATTGTGGAAGGAGTGAGTGAACCCTATGGAGCTGAAAACCCCGGTATTTTCGCTGAGTGAGCAGGAGCTGCTGAACATGGAGCAGCGGTTTAAGGAGAAGCTGGACATTGGCAGTGCGCGCCGGCAGGAGCTGTTCGGCGTATTCGACGAGCCTTTGACGGCAGAGGAGCGTTTCTCGCTGCAATTCTTGTATGCTTACATGCCGTTAAACGACATGGCGGACTACAGCGGGGAGTTGTTTCTTTCGCATGTCCGGCAGGCGCTGGCAACCCGCAGACAAATGGAGTGGGGCAGCCGGATTCCGGATTCTGTTTTTCTGCATTTTGTGCTGCCTTACCGCGTCAACAACGAAAATATCGAGGACTACCGCAGGGTCATCCATGAAGAGCTGGGTCCCCGCGTTCAAGGGCTGACCATGGAGGAAGCGATTCTGGAGGCCAATTACTGGTGCCATGAAAAAGCGACTTATATCGGCAGCGACCTGCGCACACTTTCGCCGATCGGCATGATCCGCAGCGCCAGAGGACGCTGCGGGGAAGAATCGACGCTTTGCGTGTCCGCACTGCGCAGCATCGGGATTCCGGCACGCCAGTGCTACACGCCGCGCTGGGCCCACTGCGACGACAATCATGCCTGGGTCGAAGCCTGGGCCGATGGCAAATGGCATTATATCGGCGCCTGCGAACCGGAAGCGCGGCTGGATCAAGGCTGGTTCAGCGGCCCGGCGCGGCGGGCGATGCTGGTGCATTCCCGCGTGCCCGCGCAGTATACCGGGCCCGAGGACATCACGTATTCCGACAAGTGGCATACGGAGATCAACCTGCTGGACAACTACGCGCCTGCCCGCACGATCACGGTCAGCGTCAGGGACAGCAGTGGTGCAGCGGTGTCCGGCGCTACCGTTCAGTTCTTGCTGTACAACTATGCCGAGCTGTACCCGCTGGCGCAGCTGGAGACGGACACGCAGGGAGAAGTCAGCTTCAAAACGGGCTACGGGGAGCTGTTTGTCCGGGCCGCTCATAAGGATCGGTGGGGGCAATGCCAATTGACCGCTGCGGAGGCCAAACGTTTGGAGATCATGTTAAGTCAAACCGGGCAGCCGCAGGCATCCGAAGATTTTATCATGGTGCCGCCGCCGGAAATTCCGGATCCCGAGCTCGCGCCCCTTACGGAGGAAGCGCTGGAGCGCCATGCCGCCCGGGTCGCGGAAGGAGCCGCCATCCGTGCGGCTTACGAAGCCACTTTCATAAGCGAACCGGAAGCCGTAGAATTGGCGCGCGGACTCAAGCTGCCCGAAGACCGCGTGTGGGCCGTATTGGAGAAAGCGCGCGGCAATTCGCAGGACATCGCTGCTTTCCTTAAGGAGCAGTCGCCCATACATGGAGAATGGGCGCTTAAGCTGCTGGAAGCGCTGAATGACAAGGATTTGATCGACACCGGCAGGGAAGTGCTGGTGGATCATCTGGAAGGGGCTATGCCGCTGCTCGGCGGACAGGAAGAGGAGGTCTTCAGCCGTTATATTTTGCGGCCAAGAGTGTATTATGAAATGCTCACGCCTTACCGGAAGGCGATCCAGGCTGCATTTACGGCAGAGGAAGCCGCGGAATTCCGCGAGGACCCTTCACGTTTGGTAGAGTTTCTAAATCAGGAATGGGAGATTCGGGACGATTTGACCCACCTCCGCGGGAAAGCAGCGCCAGGCGGCACCTTCGCCTTGAAGAAAGGCGACTCCGGTTCCATTGATCTTTGTTTCGTGGCGGTTTGCCGCAGTCTGGGCATCCCGGCAAGGCTGCATCCCAGCGAGCTGTACCCTCAGTATAAAGCTGAAAGCGGATGGCAGGTCGCCGAGTTTGAAGGTCATCCACGGACGATAGCCAGCTCCAAGCAGGACACCCGCGAGACCGGCACCCTTTGTTTGATAAGCGAGTCAGAGTCCGGCCCGGAGGCCTCCTATAATGAAAACTTTACGTTGGCCAGACTGGAGAACGGAATTTATAAAACCTTGATTTACCCGCACGCCAAAAAAGATTTCGCTGAGCCGCTGGAGGTTGAAGCCGGCGAATACCGGCTTACCACGGGCATCCGGCTTAAGGAAGGCACCGTCTACGGCCGGTTCGCCTATTTTGAGCTGCAGCCCGGCAAGGAAATCACGGTGCCGATTACTTTCCATCAGCCGGAGCAGGCTATTCCGGTGTTGGGACAGGTCGATCCGGCAGCCGGATTTACGGCCGGTAATGAAGGGGCAGGCATCATCCGGCTTGGGGACCAGGCTGCGGACAAAGGCGCCGTGGTCGCCTTTGTGGACCCGTCCCGCGAGCCGTCCAAACATCTGCTGCGGGAATCGGCCGAGCTGGCGGAGGCTTTTGATGCGGCCGGCGCTCCGCTTCTGTTCGTAACGGGTGGCTTGGATATGGCGGCATTAGCGGAGCTGGAGGCTGCCCATCCGGGGCTTCCCTCCATCGCCGGCTTTGTGCTGGACCCGGCAGGCGAAAGCCTGCAGGCTTTCGCCAAAGCAGCCCCCCTCGGCGGCTCGGGATACCCTTATTTGTACGTGCTGGACCACGGGTGCCGCATCCGGTATCAGGAATCGGGATACAAACCCGGCAGCGGCAAAGAAGCGCTGGGCATTCTGACAGGCATTCAATCTAATTAGGGAAGGTGATCCTAAGCATGGAGCCTACATCATTTGATCAGCCGGAGCAAACGGCGGCACTCAGACAGCCGGAATTGGCCAATAAGGAGACGGCACAGCTTAAGCCGTACCGGGTAGTTGGTTATGTCGGCGACCGCGATTTGCCGGGATTAAACCGGGAAGATGCCATGAAGCTGACCCACTTAAATATCGCGTTTGGCCATGTCAACAACGATGAAATTCAGACCGGGCATCTGATCAGCCTGGAGCTGCTGTCCGGAATCAAACGGATGAACCCGGGCCTTGCCGTCCTGCTGTCAGTCGGAGGCTGGAGCGCCGGCGGGTTCTCCGAAGCCGCCTCGACGCCGGAAGGCCGGCTGAGGATGGCTGCCTCCGCTGTTAGAGTTGTCACGGATTACGCCATCGACGGGATTGACCTGGACTGGGAATATCCCTGCTACTCGGAGGCAGGCATCGCGTCCAGTCCGGCAGACAAAACCAACTTCACGCTGCTGCTCGCCGCAATCCGCGAAGCTTTGGACGTGGCAGGCGCCAAAGACGGACGCCATTACCTGCTTACGATTGCGGCTGGTGCCGACCAATATTACCTGGATGGCACCGAAATGGACCAGGCGCAGCAATACCTGGATTACGTGCAGTTGATGACCTACGACATGCGCGGCGGCTTCCAGACGTTAACCGGGCATCATACCAATCTCTATACGGGAACAGGGGATTTGTTCCGGATCAGCGCCCATGCTTCGGCGCAAATGTTTATCCGGGCCGGGGTACCTAAGGAGAAGCTGCTGCTGGGCGCCGCTTTTTATTCCCGCATGTGGAAGGAGGTCCCGAACCACAATCAGGGCCTCTATCAGATGACCGCCAGCTCCGGCGGGTACGGGCCCGATTACGGCGAGCTGGCCGCCAAATATATGGGCAAAAACGGCTACCAACGTTATTGGGATGATGAAGCCAAAGCGCCTTATCTTTTTGACGGCAGCACGTTTATTACTTATGACGATGAGCAGTCGATCGCCTGCAAATGCCAATATATCAAAGAGCAGGGGCTGGGCGGAATCATGTTTTGGGAATACAAATGCGACCCGGACCGTGTCCTTTTGAACGCAATTGACCGGGCCTTTGCACAGGAGAAGCTTTCGTCCTCCCATTAACAGCTGCCAAAGTGGAATGAACTCTCTGAAACAGCTATCAAAAAGTTTCTGCCCAAAAAGGCGCCGGTCTATATGATCGGTGCCTTTTTTGTTGTCTATTTATTTTTTGTAATTAATTGATATTTTTATGTAAATAAGCTTTTGATTTGTTCTGTTACTATGATCCATATACAAACGGAAAAGGGGCTTATTATATTCTGCAGATCAAATCGAAGTTGTCCCTGATATATAGCCGGATATATAAATACCCCTAAGAATTTGAGGGGAACAGCCCATCGGGCTGCCCTTCATTCTTAGGGGTATCGTTAACTGAAAAAGGAAGGATTCCTTTTTCTCTTAAGTCTCAGCGAGCTTACTTCGCAGCGTTGTAACGTTTCTCAACTTCGTCCCAGTTAACAATATTCCAGAAAGCGGCGATGTAGTCAGGGCGTTTGTTTTGGTAGTTCAGGTAGTAAGCATGCTCCCAAACATCCAGACCCAGGATAGGTGTAGCACCTTCCATGATCGGGTTGTCTTGGTTAGGCGTGCTGGAAACGACCAGTTTGCCGTCTTTCACGGACAACCATGCCCAGCCGCTGCCGAAGCGGGTAGTAGCTGCTTTAGTGAAATCTTCTTTGAATTTCTCGAAGCCGCCAAGCTCGCTGTCGATCGCTGCAGCCACGTTGCCTTTAGGAGCGCCGCCGCCGTTTGGCCCGATAACTTCCCAGAACAGGGAGTGGTTGGCATGGCCGCCGCCATTGTTGCGGACAGCTGTGCGGATGTTTTCAGGAACAGCGTCCAGGTTAGCGATCAATTCTTCAACGGATTTGCTTTGCAGTTCAGGAGCGCTTTCCAAAGCAGAGTTGAGGTTGGTCACATATGTATTATGGTGACGGTCGTGGTGGATGTTCATTGTAGTTTCGTCGATATGCGGTTCGAGAGCGTTAGCTGGGTAAGGCAATGCTGGCAATTGATGAGCCATTATAAATTCCTCCTCAAAGTGGGTATTAACTTGCTTACAACAGACATTGTAAAGAACTTTCCCAACTTAGTCAACAACTATGTATCATAAGTTGCGGATTTAAAGGCCGGCTGTTCGAGAACCGGCTGTTTAATCCGAGCTTTTAAATTCCTTTATTCCTCCTGCGCTTTCCGGGAAATCACGTAAGTACAGCAGCTCCCGCCTTTGGCCAAACATTCAGTCCGCTGAACGTCCGTGCCGAGCAGAGACTGGAACAGCTCAAGCTCGCAGCTGCAGGCGTGAT
Source organism: Paenibacillus yonginensis (assembly GCF_001685395.1). NCBI lineage: Bacteria > Bacillati > Bacillota > Bacilli > Caryophanales > Paenibacillaceae > Paenibacillus > Paenibacillus yonginensis. Next base: position 4,833,912 of record NZ_CP014167.1, read on the forward strand.
TATAGACATTGGCCACCTGGAAAATCGGGCAATTGTACTCCTTCAGCACAAATTGCCCGTTATCCAGCTCTTCGCATTCGGCCATATAGCCGCCTTCATTCTGCATATCTGCCAGTAGGCGGACTTTCCCCCGCAGATCCTCGCCGGACATCTTAGGTTCATAATTCCGCATCAGCTTCAGCTTCCGGCGTTCAAACAGCCGGCCAACCATATCTTCACCGGCTTCTTCAGCAAGCTCGCCAAGCAAATCCAGGGCCACCTTATGATACGTTTTGGGAAACATTCCGTCGGCATGTTCAGTCAGTGCATAAACGGACGTCGGCCGGCCCATCGTCTGCCGCTGCAAACGAGGTTCAATGAGGTTGTCTCTCTCAAGCGTCCCCAAATGGCGGCGAACCGCCATTTCAGTAATGCCGAGCTCGGCCGCCATTTCCTTGGCCGTTAACGGTCCGCGGGTTTTCAGCAGATGGAGCAGGTATTCCCTTGTCGGCATTTCTTTCATTTTGTTCAAAGAGAAACCTCCGTCTTCTCATAAATGTAATTGGCAGGTGCATGCTCGCGGCATTCGGAAGAACAGAAGCGGTGATGAGTCTCCTCGCATTCCTCGCAGCAGACATGCTGCAAATTGCAGGTCGGGCAGTTGATGTAACGATCATGCGTTTTGCCGCAGTGGTAACATTTCGCAATGACCACGTCTTCTTCGGTGCGGTTAATCGGCACGGAGATGCGTTCGTCGAACACATAACATTTTCCGTCAAACAAATGGCCCTGCACTTCGGGATCCTTGCCATAGGTCACGATTCCGCCCTCAAGCTGGTTGACGTCCTGGAAACCTTCGTCGATCAGGAAGCCAGTCAGCTTCTCGCAGCGGATACCGCCGGTGCAGTAAGTCAGCACCTTCTTGTCCTTGAACTGGCTCATATTGGCGCGGATCCATTCAGGGAATTCCCGGAAGGATTCAACATCGGGACGGATAGCGCCGCGGAAATGGCCGATTTCGTATTCATAATCGTTGCGTCCGTCGATGACAACTACGTCTTCCTGCTGCAGCTGCTCGTGAAATTCTTTAGGCGAAAGACGTTTGCCGAATTTGGTATTCGGATCAAGCGGATTCTCGTATCGGAAAGTGACCAGCTCCTGCTTATGGCGGACGAACATTTTTTTGAACGTATGGCCTTCGACCTCGTCGATTTTAAAGACGGTATCCGCAAACAGGGGATTGCTGCGCAGGTCGTTCATGTATTGCTCGGTCTGCTCCCAGGTGCCGGAGACGGTTCCGTTAATGCCTTCCGAGGCGATCAGGATACGGCCTTTGAGTCCCAGATCCTTGCAGTATTGCAGATGCTCGGCGGTGAAAGCCGCCGGATCTTCAATGTGAACAAATTTATAATAAAGCAACACGCGATAAGTTTGATTATTCAAGTTGATTTAACTCCTGTTCTAATTAAGTGATAATGATCGATTTTAAGACAATAAAAATAGTTAGTCAACATATAAGTATAGAAAGTGTAAAATTGGCAGCATGAAAAAAACACCCGGCCGCCGCCCAACATAGCGGCTTCCGGATGTCTGTGAACTAGCAATCTTTATTCAATCGCTGATTCGGCAAAGCGGAACTAACTTGCGGTTATTTGTCCGTCCGGTCCGGCAGCTGCTTCACATAGCTGTCGGAGAGCTGGAGCAGCTTCAAGGCCCGGTTATATTCGTCTTCTGTCGTCAACGCCTGGCTGACTCCGTCTTCCGCCAGCGGCAGCTGCTCCCCGTCCTCATACCAGACGCCTGGCATAAACAAGGCCTTGTCGTTCAGGAAGGAGCCGGAAGGCAGATAATATCGTTCAGGCAGCAGGTTATAGGACTGATTGACAATATCCTGGCCGAAATGGATATGGTTATCGAGCGAAATGCCAAGCAGGTTAGCCGCAGTTGGCATAATGTCCACTTCGCCGCCGACATGGTCGATCACCTGAGGTTCGGTGTCCGGAACGGATATCATCAGCGGAATGTTGATCATATCAATATTGCCGTATTCATGGCCGTAGATTTCCTCCATCAGATCCATTTCTTTTTTGCTGAGCGAATATTTAGGAAGACCCTGGTGGTCGCCGTACAGCATGATGACGCTGTTATCCCAAATGCCGGTATCCTTGAGGCCTTGAATAAATTGACCCAAAGCCCAGTCTGCATAGTTCTGAGCACGGAGATAATCGCCGACCATCGTATCCTGGTAACGTTCCGGCAGCTGAATCTTATCCAGCTCGTGCGGAATGGTAAACGGATGATGCGCGGTCATGGAGATCACCTGAGCATAGAAAGGTTTGTCTGCCGCGTCCATTTTTTGCAGCTCCGGCAAAGTCTTTTTATACAAAACCTCGTCTATAGGTCCAAAAAATACGGTGTCTTCCGTGCCATAAAACTTCTGATCATAATACCGGTTCCAGCCGAGGGCCTTGTACAGCTCGCCGCGGTTCCAGAATTCCACGATGTTGGTGTGGAACGTAGCCGTATCATAATTATTCTCCTGCATCAGCTTCGGTAGGCTCGGCAGCTGCTTATCCGGATAGTTCTGGGTGGCCGCTTCGTTTGGCGGAATATAGAAGGAGGTATTCACGACAAACTCGGCATCAGAGGTATTGCCTTGACCAACCATCTGATAGAAATGCGGGAAATACAGGCTTTCACTGGCCAGCTTATTTAGGTTCGGCGTGATTTCCTGACCGTCAATCTTCAGGTTGATCAGGAAATTCTGCAGCGATTCCATCTGAATGATAATCAGGTTTTTCCCTTTGGCCTGGCCAAAATACACGGGATTCTCCAGCTTGGAGGTGCCTTTTAGCTCATTGATCTTGTCCTGGGTGATTTGGTTAGGATCCACCAGGTTTTCTTTCTGAGACGCAAGTACGGTGTAAGCTTCGTAATTCAGAATGCCCATCGCTTCCGCTTTCTTGATCTCATTCATGCTGGCCCGGTTTGGCCAGGTGTTAAGCAGGCAGACGGCAAGAGCCAATACGAAGACAGTCGACACGAGTCCCCGATTTGTACGGCGAGGCGGCTCCTGATGTTTGTTGCGTCTTGCTCTGCGGATCAGATAGATCCCGATCACTACGATATCCAGGAAGATCAGCAGATAATATGGAGCCAGAAGCGAAAATACGCTGTTGCTGACCGCCGTAACCTGATTGACCTGCTGCAGGGCGTGGTACGTAGCGATGACGCCATAATATTTGTGGTACATAATGACAGCAAAGAAAAGTCCGGTTAAAAGCAAATTGACGATCAGATAATATAACGTCTTGCGTTTGGAAGCGAAATATTCAACAAGACAAAATGTAATCCAGACGAATGGAAGTTCTTTCAAAATCGGCGATAACGGAGGGATGCCGTCAAAAACGGCCGTCCATGCCAGATAGCTCTTCACAATCATGATCAGGGAGAAAATCCAGAAAACCTTCAGCCCGCTGAACGCTTTGAAGAGACGGTTTTGTGATGACACTTGAGTAACCTGCCTTTCCATGACATTTTTGGTCCAAAAACAATATATCTATCATACTCCAAATGAAGGACACAATAAAATGCATTTTCACCGTATTAGACGACCAAAAGCGGCGTAAAGTTGTAGAAGCAGAGGATAAATCACGAAAAATTGGAAAATTGGCCGCAATTAAAACGAAAATGGGAAATATCTGGAATATTTATTTAAACTGAAATATGCCTCTTGACTCTCCATCCATGAATTGATACATTAGCGGTATCCTAATTGACGGGAGAGATTTTGATGACGGTGATCGTTCTTAACTAAGCAATTTCATAGCGATGAGTTACGGTGGAAGGCCCCTTTGCGAGAAAAATGACCGTAAAGGAGCTCGTTTTTCCTCTGCCCGGATTCATCCTGAAATTAGTTAAGAACACACGGACCATCATTGTCGCCCGTTTACGGCCTTGATCGGAACATGATTCAGCAACCGTGCTGTCTTTGCAGCACGGTTTTTTTGTTGAATTTTGCTTCTATCCAAGGCTGGAGTCTATCCGGGGCAAGGAATGAATTCGTTCATTCTTTGCCCCTTTTTTGCGTTGTCAAATCAAAGGAGGAATGGAAACAAAATGGATCAAGCAGCACTGCAAACTTTAGGTTATGAAGAAATGGTTCAAGAATTGATGCGTTTCGCGGTTTCTTATGAAGGACGCAGGCGGATCGCCGAGCTGGTCCCGGAGGAGAAGCTTGCCGTCGCGGAGCGGAAGCTGGCCGAAACTGCGGAGGCTAATGCGATTATTGCTAAAGGGGCTAGTGTGCCGCTGCCTTCCCTGGAAGGGATCGAGCTGGTTATATCCCTGCTCGGCAGCGGTTATCTGTTTGGCGAGCAGGATTTTGCGGCAGTTGCCCAGTTCCTGCGCAGCTGCAGTCAGCTGAGAAAGTACATGGCCGGCAAAATGGAGCTTGCGCCCCTGGTCGCTTCCTATGCGTTGTCTCTTTGCGAAGAGCAGCGCCTCCAGGACGAGATCAACCGCTGCATCCGGCATGGGCGGATCGAGGACAGCGCCAGCAAGGAGCTGGAGAAAATCCGCCGCAAGATGAATACGCTCAAGGAACGGATTCATAAACGGATGCAGACCGTGCTGTCCAAATACAGCTCCCTGCTGCAGGAGCAGCTGATCAGCACCCGGGACGGGCGGTACGTTATTCCGGTCAAAAAGGAGTATTACCGTCAGGTGAAGGGAACGGTGCTGGACCAGTCGACCAGCGGCCAAACCGTATTTGTAGAGCCTGAAGAAATCTCGTCTCTGCAGTTTGAGCTGAATGTTCTGCTGGGCGATGAAGCGAGAGAGGAAGCAAAAATTCTGGCGATGCTCTCCTCCATGCTGGAGGCCTCTGCGGCGGAACTTAAGCAGAACATCGAGATTACAGGGACGTATGACTTTATTTTCGCTAAGGGAAAATATGGGGCATCCATCGGCGGGCGGGCCGTTCCGCTGAACGCGGGCGGCGAAATACGCCTGGTGGGCGCTAAACATCCGAAGCTGCTGCAAACGATGGTGCCGCTGGACATTTCTTTGGGCGGCAAAACCAAAGGCATGATTATTACCGGCCCGAATACCGGCGGCAAGACGGTTGTACTGCGGACGATCGGGCTGCTGACGCTGATGGCCCAGTCGGGGCTGCTGATTCCCGCTGAGGATGGATCCCGTGTCGCTGTGTTCCAGAATATTCGGGCTGTCATTGGCGACGGGCAAAGTCTGGAGCAGTCGCTGAGCACCTTCTCCGCCCAAATCTCCAGCTTGTCCCAAATGCTGGAGACAGCGGACGGCTCCAGTCTGATGTTGATCGACGAGCTTGCTGCGGGCACGGATCCGGCCGAAGGAATGGCGTTATCCATCGCTATTTTGGAAGAGCTTGGCCGCAAAGGGGCAATGGTTGCCGTCACCACGCATTTTAACGGACTGAAGGAATTTGCCGCCCAAACGCCCGGCTTCTGCAACGCCCGCATGGAGTTTGATCCGGTATCTCTGAAGCCGCTGTACCGGCTGACCATCGGTGAAGCGGGGCAAAGTTATGCGCTTGAAATCGCGCGGAGGCTCGGGATGGACGGCGGCGTTATTGAACGCTCGCGGCAATTGATTCATCATACTGCCGGCAGACAGGCAAGCAGGCAGGACGAGGCGAAGGCGGCAATCCCGGTAATGCCGGTAATGCCGGTAATGTCGGAGAGTCAGGAGGAACTGCTGGCAGAGGAGCCGGAATCGCCTCCTGAGCCTGAACCGGCAGGGCAGGAAGAAATGTCCGTGAATCAGCGTCCGGCCTACGAAATCGGAGATGCAGTCTGGATCACTTCCCTAAACAGAATGGGGATTGTATGCGCGCCGGAGGACAGCCGGGGAATGCTTGGCGTTCAAGTGCAGAAGCAGAAGCTGAAGATCAACCATAAACGGCTCAAGCCGTATATCAGCCGAAGCGAGCTTTATCCAGGAGAAGATTATGATTTGGATATCGTATTTGAATCGAAGGAGAATCGCAAGCTGAGCAAACAATTCGGCAAACGGCATGTGGAGGGGAGAGCCATCATTAAAGATGGTGAATAAGTTGAGAAAAGAAATACAGCCCGCATCGGCTTCATGACCGTGGCGGGCTGTTCTTTTCTTATAAAAGGATCAGGAGAACTTGACGCTGCTGACCAGAATCTCAACAAAAGCTTCCAAAAATGTTTTGTCTGTTTCATCAAAGCGGCCGCGCAGCGGGCTGTCGATGTCCAGCACACCGATCAAACGGCCATCCTGGACGATAGGCACAACAATTTCACTGTTGGTTGCAGAATCGCAGGCGATGTGGCCGGCAAAAGCGTGCACATCCTCGACCACAATCGTTTCGCGCTGCTGTGCCGAGGTGCCGCATACGCCACGTCCGAGCGGAATCCGGATGCAGGCTGGCAGTCCCTGGAACGGACCCAGCACCAGCTCCTTGCCGTCATATAAATAAAATCCCGCCCAGTTGATATCCTGCATAACAAAATTCAGCAGGGCGGATGCGTTGGCCAAATTGGCTACGGAGTTTGGTTCGCCTTCAATTAGGCCTTTAAGCTGCGTTAGTGCAGATTCATATACTTGCTGGCGGTCGCCAGTGGGAGTAGCTGCCTGGAACATGTTTAAAACCCCTCGCTTTTTTAAAAATAGAATCTATTTGAAGTGAAGATATTCATCCATCTTATTCTTAGTTAACAGTATACAGGATCGCCGGGACTGTCAACCGGTTAAGCGGACAGCCCTCCGGGCCGCGCCGGTTTGTTTCCTGTCTCGCTCTTGCGGGTAATGACATTCAAACGACGCCAAGACGAAGGGAGAAATAATCATGCGAGCCGATATCCAGAATTTGTTCATTCGCATTCATATGCTGCACGATGCCAAAGAGGAAGATTTAAAGGTTGGCGACACCTTGCTCGAATTAGAACGCAGGGGTTACCGGATCGGCGAACGGGAAGTGAAGCTTGAGCTTGAGAAACTGGTGGAAGACAACTTTTTGACTCCGCATGACGATATCTATTCGATTACAGGCGCTGGTCTTGAAGAGCTGAAAGAAATCCAGACGGTGCTGGCCGAGCTGTGTGGTGCCGTCCTGGATGGACATGAATGGCAAACAGCAGCTGTTAAAACAACGAAATAAACCCGGAAGGCCCGGAATCAGGTAAAGCACTCCAAAATGGAGTGCTTTGTAATTTCCAATTCCGGAAAAGTGATTTTTTGGCATCAGCGTTTATAATTAGGAAAACTGCTAAGAAGGGAGGGATAGATAATGACTGCCCAGACATCTTGTTCCGAATTTCGGCCGGCAAGGCCTAACAAACGTATCAATGAAGAGCTTAACAACATCATCGAGAATTTAAGGCGAGAGTTGGTCGAGGTTTCGGCAACCAGCGGCTTCACAAGCGAGATTGTACTAGAATTAAGCCAGCGTCTGGATAAGTATATCGTCCTTGCCCAGAAACAGATGAAGAACGGAAAGACCGGTACCGGACTTGAGCATTGATCCTGGATCGGTTTTGTACATAAATATTAAAGAACCTGCGGCCTGGATCGGGCTGCAGGTTCTTTAATATTTGCGCCTGTTCTTATCCTCCTAATTGAGGGGTTCTTACTTTCCATATCGCTGCTTTGGGAGCGGGAGCATATTCCTCCTCAGGGAGACATTCATCAATGAACGCCTGAAGTTCTTCTTTGTAGCGTCTGGGATCCTTCTGATAAGAAGTGGCGTGAGCAGCGCCGGGAATGAGAACCAGACGTTTGGGCCCCGGCTTGGCTTCAAACATTTCCTGGCTCATCGCTGGCGGTACGTAACGGTCGGCAGATCCGTGGATGAATAATACGGGCAGCGTTGTTTGCTTCACCGACCGGATTGGACTGACCTGCTCCAGCCGAAAGCCTGCTTTGGTTTGAAGCTCCCGGTTCAGGAGGCGGATAAAGGGAAAGGAGGGGAGCCGGATAATTTTAGCAAGCTGATAACGAATCAGTTTATTTAGATCGGAATAAGGACAGTCGGCTACCGCAAATTTGACGGCAGGATCAGCCATGCTTAAATACTCCAGCACGGTGGCACCGCCCAAAGACTGGCCGTGAAGGCCGATTTGGATATCCCTTCCGTACTGCTCCAGCAGCCAGTTCACCCAGGCCTCAAGATCGTGTTTCTCCAGGAAGCCGTAGGTCGTGTATTTTCCCTGGCTTTTGCCATGTCTGCGATGGTCAATGAGCAGCAGATTAAAGCCTTTTTCCTCAAACAAAGCGCCAAACTGCAGGGAAGACCGCAAAGACATCGTATAACCGTGAGCTATAATGGCCCATCTCTTGGAGCCGGGGTAAGGAAGGAATAACTGGGCGTTCAAGCGGAGCCCGTCAATAGAGGTGGTTTGAACCTCTCTCGAGGCCATGGACTCATATTTCTCTTTCGTGAATACGCCGGTGCGCAGCAAATAGTCAAGCAGGTTCTCGTCCGGATACCGGTACAGGCGCATCTGGGTGACCTGGCGGAATCCGTATCGGGTTATCACGGTGATCAACAGCCAAAGGGCCAGCAATCCCAAAACGACAATGGCGGCAATCATAGAAGGATCCCCCTTTATTGCAATCTTTACCATCTATTAATACCCAAATTCAGACAAATTTATCAGCGGTTAGACGGATGGAGGTATTTCGGATGAATGCGGTGGTGGCGGTTCAGAGACGGCCGGTCTGCGGGTAGCGAAAGCATGGACCGCCATTCCCCCGGTGACAAGAATCAAACCCGCGATTCCGTACAAGTCTGGCCACGGAGCCGATAGAAACAGCACCTCTGCGCCGAGCGTAAACATCACTTCAAACGATTGGGTAGCTTCAACCCCGGCGAGCCGCATCGGGTGAGCCTGAACCATTTGAGTAGCTTGGAAAAAGAGGACGGTAGCCGCAACTCCGGAAAATACAGCAACCAGCAAGGAGCCGGTAAGCTGGCTGGATGGAGGCGGGCCGGACGTGACGAGGGCATAAAGCGATAGGAGCAGCCAGAAAGGCATGCTGCATATCGTCATTGCCAGCACACGCTGGGTAGCATTCAGCCGTCCGCCGCTGATCTGCATCAATTTGCGGTTGCCGGCCGGATAGGCCGCACTGGCGATGATAATCGGCAGTGCCCCCAGCAGAAGCTCCTGATAATGGAGCTTAGAAGATTGGCCGATCTGAACAAGCATGACGCCGGCCACAATCACAGCCGAAGTGATCAAAGCGGCGGCAGGGGCGACTTTTCGATAAGCGGAAGGGAGAAGGGACCAGCTGAGTCCGGGCTCGAGCAGCGGCGAGATCAGGAGTCCGGAGATGATGGTAAGCTGCCAGGTGGAGGCAATCAGCCAGGCCGGACCATACATGGAAGCGAAACAGACGGGAGCATAGAACAGAACGAATCCGACAAAACTCCAGAGCAGCCATACGCGCGAATTCCGGCGGATCTCGCGCAGGACGGGACTTAATCCGCCGCCGAAGGGTGCGATCAGCAGCAGGATTGGAAGCATCATTTCATAACGGAGGGAAGCGCTCCAGGCCCAGCTTCCGCCGCCGGTACTCATAAATCGGTTGAGAATGAACGTGAAGGCAAAGAAAAAGGCCGATAATATTCCGATCAGCAAGGGTTTCACAGGGGCTTCACTCCTCTCGGAATCTTGTTCTTGTCTATTGATTGTTGGATTAATTCTATTGTAGCAAAGAGCTCAAGGAATGACGACTTGCCGCTGCGGGTCAGCTTTAGGACAAACTCTTGGCGGGGACAGTGCGGCGGCGTTATTTTTTGACGTCAGGCCCGGCGTATGATTCAATTTGTATTAGTGAAATTGACGAACCAGAAGAAAGGAGCGCAGCGGATGGAATACCGGTGTGAAGGATATATCCCCGTTCTCTCCACCCCCCGTTTGAAACTCCGCAGGCTGGAGAGAGCCGATGCGGAGCCATTGTTTGAATATTGGAGCGATCCTGATGTCGTTCAATATATGAATGTTCCTCCGTTTGCCGATGTCGGGGAGACAGCGGAGATGATTAACTGGCTGAATCTTCTGGCTGAGACGGAGGACACGATCCGCTGGGGCATTGAGTTGAAGGACAGCGGAAGATTGATCGGCAGCTGCGGATATAACAGCTGGCAGCTTGAAGGAGCTTACCGGGCCGAAATCGGATACGAGCTAGGCAAGTCTTATTGGGGCCAGGGCTACATGCATGAAGCGCTTCTTGCCATGTTTGAGTTCGGGTTTAACGTAATGGGGCTTAACCGGATCGAGGCGCTGCTATATCCCGTAAATAAATCCTCCGTCCGCCTGCTGCAGAAGCTTGGGTTCCAAAGGGAAGGACTGCTGCGGGATTACCAGCGGGCAGGGGACCGTTTTGTCGATTTGGATATGTATTCAATGCTCCGCAGAGAATGGGAACAGAGGTCGGGGGCTAACGCATAAAAAAAGCCGCCTCTCCGCATTTTATATAAAAAGGGGAGGTGGATGAATTGGATAAACCGCTTCAATTGGATCAGCATTCGCTGGTTCAAGCCTGGCAGCAGCAGCTTCCGGAGATGATTGGCCCGGGCGATTCTACAGTAGTTCTGGCTGACAATGCAAACCCACAGGCGATTAACGTGCATATCAACGCGGCAGGCCATCAAATGTATGCTTTTGATTTCAGATGCACGTACAAGGACACGAGGGAGCTGGACATTGCGCTGGTCGATGTTGAAATGGCCGGACGTCCCATTGACGAGCACAGTGATGCGGTGCAGGAGCTGATTAATGACTATACGCGCCATATCCATGAGTGCGCTCAGGTGCTTCACAACGTGACCGATCCTTCCTAACAGACAGAAGCTAAGGAGAAGATAAAATGAGCAAAACAAACGGACGTGTCGATCAAACGCTGATTAACGAAGTCCATGATCTGGAGACAACACCGGTTAACGGTCATCAGGCCCAGCAGCTTAATCAGGACCGCAACGATCGCAGACATATTACCAGCGAGAACCGGGATAAAAATACGGACATGGATCCTTCTCATCAATAGGGATTTCCAACCATAAACCGTTGACCCGCTAACGGATCTACGCCAAAAATCCTCCGGAAGAGTCCGGAGGATTTTTTGGGCTGTGGCAGGTTTTTACCTTGTTTCGTTCTATTTGCGGGGCAGGGGCGGAAGCTTCTCCGCTTCAGTACCCATCTTTTTCAGCAGCCCGATCATGACTTGTTTCTCCTGGTCATTCAGGCCACTAAGCGCATGGTCAATCCGGTCCTCGAACTCGGGATAAAGCTGATCCATCATCTCTTTGCCCTTTGGAGTCAGCTCTGCAAAAATAACCCGCCGGTCACGGACGCAAGGCGTGCGATGCAGCAGCCCTCCGGCTTCCAGCTTGTCGATCACATAAGTCACGTTCCCGCTCTGCAGCAGCAGCTTGGCGCCAATTTGCTGGATCGGCTGAGGCCCTTTATAGTACAGGACCTCCAATACGGCGAAAGCCGTCGGATTGAACCCCTGCAGCTTGCTGGCCGTGACCGCGTGTTCGTTAACGCTCTTAAAGGATTTTGCCAGAACACGGTACAAATGCAGCGACAATTCCGCTTGATGTTCCTCTGCCTTCATCATCTTCATCCCGCCTTATTTTAAATGGTATTTGAACGTGGGTTAGAGCTTTATGTACCTGTATCTTAAGCCGTAGGCCAGAGTGGAAAAAATATAATTTATCACAATTTGGGCTATTTTTTGTGTTTTTGTTCTCAGGCTTCCTTCTCAGGCTGCAAAACAAAATACGGCTGCGGAAGCTCCGGCAAATCAGCCTCCGGACGGATGGAGCAGGACCTTGTTCCTCCTACAATGAGATTACGAATTCATTGACGGGAGTTGTTGTACGATGAACAACCATGTACGGGAAACGGCAGAACAGCCGCTGCTGAAAAATAAGACTTACCTTTCGCTGCTGGGCTCGCAAATCGTATCCAATCTGGGAGAATGGCTGACCATATTGGCCATCTTGACGCTGGTCGGCCTGAAGTGGGACGCTACCCCTTGGCAGATCACGGGGGTAACCTTGTGTATGCTGCTGCCGGTGCTGCTTGGCGGGCCGCTGGCGGGCATGCTTGCCGACCGGGTTGAACGCAAACAGATTATGATCTGGGCGGACATCATACGGATTTTTGTGGTTCTGGGCATGGCCTTTGCCCAGGAGTTATGGCAGATGTACCTTTTATTGATCACCAAAAGCGTCTTTGACGTCATGTTTGGCCCTGCCAAAAGCGGGAAGATCAAAGAAATCGTACCTCGAAGCCAGCTGGAGCAGGCGGTTTCGTACAGCGCGATTATCGAGCAGAGCGCCAAGATCGCAGGTCCCGCTCTGGGCGGGCTGCTGACGGCTGTGTTTGGCCTGCAGGCCTGCTTTATGCTTAACGCTTTAACCTTTCTGATTTCGGCCCTGTTTCTGTTCCGCGTGCCAAGCCGCAGCCGTCTGCCGCTTATAGCGGGTGAAGAGCAGGGGGCTTCACCGGAGGGAGGGCAGGAAACGAAGTCTTCCGCCAAACAGGGATTTTTCAAGGAGCTGGCTGCCGGCATCCAGACGATCGCCGCAATTCCGGTATTGGCATATGGCCTGCTGGCGCTTGCTATGGTGTTGGCCGTCCTGCAGATCGCCGATTCCCAGACCATTGTCCTGTTTCGGGATATTAAAAATATGCCCGATGATATGCTGGGCTGGTGTATCGCTTTAAGCGGCGTAGGTACATTGGCAGCTGCGGTTGTCGTACGCTTACTGAAATCCTGGTCACCGCTTGCCAAGATGGGCACGGGTTCTGCGGTTATGGGAATTATGTTTTATGCGGCTAGCGTAGTAGCCCAGAATGGAGATTTTGGCACCATGCTCGGGAAATTGTCCATGATGCTGTCTTTTATGATTGTAGGTCTTGGTGCGGGAATGACCTTTATCCCGTTTCAGGCGGAGCTGCAGAAACGTACGCCGGAACGGCTGACGGGCCGGGTATTCGGCACGGTCAACAGCATCTTGTCCTCCGCTTCCTTGATCGGACCGCTGCTCGGCGGCTACCTGGTCACCACCTTCGGCGCTTTTGCCGCCTTTAGGCTATCCGGAGGCCTGGTTGCCTTGCTGGGGCTACTGCTCCTCTGCACCAAAGTTGTTATTATGAAAAGAGATCGTTTGGTCCATGCGGACGCATGAAGAGCGGATCGAACGCTATATAGGGAACTGGCGTGCTGCCGGCTGGAACAGCATTTGCCGGAGCTTGCGCACCGACGCACCGCCCAATCACCAATAGCAGCAGTAAGAACCCTCCCGCAGTACTGGCTTCCAGTAATTGTGGGGGGGTTCCTTTCCTGTGATGCTGCATTCTTTAACCGCTGCCCGCCATGACCATCCCGTTAAAGATACGGGCGCCCAAAGTTATACCCCGGCGGTGATCTGGTTCCACAGAATATCATGGAAGAAAAAAGTACCGGAGGAGCAGCAGCTTGAGCAGCAGGACGACGAAAACGGCGATAAAGGGAGAGCTGTTAATCATTTTTGGTATTGCGGACCACAAATGCCATAAAAGAACACATGAATCATATCCTCTGTAAACGCTTCGGGATCCTCACTCTGATTGACCAGATCCAGCATTTTTTCGTACTGCTCCGTTATCATACCTACATATAGAAGCACCATTTGGACGGACACTTTCTCTGAAATTTCTCCCCGCTGCTGGCCCTTCTGCACAAAATGGGTGATCAAAGGAATGGCACGTTCCTCATACTGCTGCTGGATAAATCGGTTAATTTCAGGGTCGGCTTCGATCAGCTGCTTGAGCGCGGAAGGGGTGAAGGGCAGCTTTAACCGGCTTTTTTGAAAAATAATGTATTCGATTTTTTCCTTCAGCGGCGCATCGCCCGTCAGCACGCTCTCATATTCCTCCATCAGCATGGAGACAAACTCCTTAAACACTTCGCGGAGCAGTGCTTCTTTGCTTCCAAAATAGTTGTATATGGTGACCTGCGAAACTTCCGCTCTGGCTGCGATATCCTTAATGCGGATTTGCCGGGGTTCCCATTCGCCCAGCATTTCCAATACCGTTTGTTTGATCTTTTGTTTAATCTGCATTGCCCGCTTCTCAAATCCATTCATTTCTTACGAACCATCCTAACTTTTTTAAAATAGGTCATCGGCTTGATCGAATGAACGAAGAATATCGGCTCTCGCCGGTTCGATCTAATTAATGAAATTATAACACAAAAATATTTCATGAAATGTATTGACGGTGGAAAGCGGCAGGCGTATGATCCGATTATGAAATATTTGAACAATAATATTTCATAAATTTAAACGTCCATTGGAGGCGCTGGTATGCTGAGCGTTGAACATGTAACCAAAATTTTTCCGAACGGGAGAGGCATTCGGGACGTCACCTTTTCGGTCCGCCGCGGCGAAGTGTTCGGTTTCCTGGGGCCGAATGGAGCCGGCAAATCGACGACGATTCGGCATATTATGGGCTTTTTGAAGCCGGATCAAGGCTCCGTAAAGGTATGCGGCTACGACACGTGGAAGGAACAGGGGCGCTTTCAAAAATATATCGGCTACCTTCCCGGCGAAATTGCGTTTATCGAGGGGATGACCGGCAAAGCGTTTCTGGATTTTATGGCAGGCATGCAGGGCGGCGTCGATCCGGCTTGGCGCGACGAACTCATCCGCCGGCTGCAGTTTGACGTCCGAACGCCGATCCGGAAAATGTCCAAGGGAATGAAGCAGAAGGTCGGGATCGTTGCCGCCTTCATGCACCGGCCGGAGGTCATTATCCTGGATGAGCCGACGTCAGGGCTGGATCCGCTCATGCAAAAAGTGTTTATCGAGCTCGTGCTGGAGGAGAAGGCAAAGGGGACGACCTTCCTGATGTCCTCGCATAATTTTCCGGAAATTGAACGGACCTGCGATAGGGCAGCGATCATCAAGGACGGCGTGATTATTGCGGTCAAGGATATCCATGATTTGCAGTCGATGCAGCGCAAGCTGTTCGAAGTGACGTTTGAGACGGAGCAGGAGCTGGACGATTTCATGAAATGCGGCCTGAAGATCGATTCCCGGGAAGGAAACCGCGTGCGGGTAGCCGTTCAGGGAGACATGAACCGGTTTATCCGCGAAACCGCCCGCTTTCACGTCCGCAATATCGATGTGTTCACGCAGAACCTGGAGGACATTTTTATGGATTATTACGATCGGGAGGGTCAAACGCCATGAATATGCCGCTGTACAGACAAATGCTTGCGATTAACCTCAAAATGTTCATGAATTATGCCGTCGGATCGGCCTTTTATATCTTGTTGATGTTTTGGGTTTATCCGGGAATCGCCAAAAACAGCAGCAGCTTGAATTCGCTGATCGATGGGATGCCGGAGGGCCTGGGCAAGGCGTTCGGCCTGGAAAACGGCTTCGGCAGCATCGGCGCGTTTATATCCGGTGAGTACTACGGCCTGTTGTATCTGCTGATTCTGTCCATCTTCTGCATTCTCGTATCCACGCAGCTGATCGCCAAGCTTGTCGACCAGGGCTCGATGGCGTACCTGTTGTCGGCGCCCACCACCCGCACGAAGGTAGCCCTGACCCAGGCGGCCGTGCTGCTCTCCGGGCTGGTGCTGATTTGCGCGGTCACGACACTCGCCGGGTTTGCCGGGTACGCCTGGTTTATCGGGGATTTGGGGGATTTCGACAGCACCGGCTTTGTGCTGCTGAATGCAGGCGCCCTGCTGCTGTTCTTCTGTATCGGAGGCATTTCTTATTTGATTTCAGCCTGCTGCAATGACGAGAAGCGGGCGCTGACGCTCTCGGGCGTGATCGTCATCGGTTTTTTCAGCCTGAACCTGATCGGCAAAATCAGCGGGCAGCTCAGCTGGATGCGGCATATTTCGGTCTTTTCCTTATTTGATCCCGGTAAGATCGTCGGCAAAACGGCGGATTGGCCAGTGTCCGTCTCTGTTCTGGCAGGCATTGGCGCGGTAGCCTTCGCCGCCGGCATGATTATTTTCCGGAAAAGAAGCCTGCCGCTGTAAATCAAGCTATATTAGGGGAGCAGATAGAGCTTACCGGGCTCGGGGAACGAGCTATGACATCGGGACGCCCGAGGCTTACCGCGAGGTGACCGGAGAACTATGCAGCTTTGTTTGAGTTTTAATTATTCATGTGTTATAACGTATATTTATCCGAATGATGCTGAAGGAGCGCTATACTTGTATAATTTTTTGAAGTAACGAGCAACACGTGGCTGGCCAGCCGGTCATTTTCAAGAATAACTCCTTATGTTATGCCGTCCGACCTGGATAAACGTCACGCCTGGCAATGGGTATATTCAGGTGGACCTATCCAGCATGCGGGTTCCGGACCTTCAGCGAGAAACGGCGCCGGCGGCTGGCCCCGGGCTTCATGTCGTCTTCCGGGACCGGCGAGATACCGTCTGGCTCGAGCAGAGATCACCCATGAACAGATACCGGGCCTCGGACAATCGATCCTGGCGCACGCGCTGGCCTCGACTCCGCTCAAGCAGGGTTTTTCCTGTTACAGCAAGGGAGTGAGACGGTAGCCGCCGGACTCGGCGTCATTCAGGAGGGATGGCTGGGCCTGTACGAGTTTTCAACCAGAAGGGGGAGAAAGCTGCGGCGGTCGCAACGGGAAACGCGGGTTGAACGCAGCGTCTTTATGAGCAGTAATAAGCAGAACGGAACGGAAAACTTGGTGAAAAATTTGCCGGATACTTTGCCGGATAACGTGCCGGGCAGCCAGACGGAAGGCGGTCCCGTCCTGGACGTCTTCATCCGGCAGGCCGGATACGAGCAGGATCAAAGCCGGATCAGCGGAATCCGGCTTCAAGTGAAGCCGGGCGGCCTGACCGGGCTGATCGGACCCAACGGTGCCGGGAAGAGCACCACCATCAAAGCGATTATCGGCATTCTGCCCTTTGCGGATGCCGTAATCGCTTTTCGCGGCGGGAAAGGCTCATACGCCTATGTGCCGGAACAGCCCGTTTATTATGAAACATTAACGCTTTGGGAGCATCTGGCCTTGGCGGCCGCGGTCAACGAGCTCCCGGACGAGGTATGGGTGCCGCGGAGCGAGCAGCTGCTGGAACGTTTTCGATTGGAGGAGGCAAAACATCTGCTCCCCGGCGGTTTTTCCAAAGGGATGCTTCAAAAGATGATGCTCCTGATCGGCTTTCTGTCCAAGCCGGATGTTTATATCGTGGACGAGCCGTTTATCGGCCTTGATCCCCGGGCAACACGCGATTTTCTCAGCCTGCTGAATGAAGAGCGGGAGCGCGGTGCCGGAATTTTAATGTCGACGCATGTGCTGGATACGGCGGAAAAGATTTGCGACGATTTTGTTCTGATCGACCACGGGAGGATGGCGGCGGAAGGGACGCTGGACGATATCCGCGGGTTATGCGGCCGTCCGGAAGCTTCGCTGTTTGACTGCTTTGACCTGTTAACCTGAGTGCAGAGAGGGGAGAGATTTGATGTTCAAGCCGGATATGAACGGCGGTTCGGCCGGGCCAAAACGGCAGGGTGCCGGGAGTACAGCGGTGATCTATACAGCTGAACAAAAAGGACCCTTGGACTCGCCCGAGAAACATAAACGGCTGCTGAGCCCCGGTGCTCTTTACTGGCAGCGGGTCCGCGACCACTACCGCTTTCAGTACAAAGCGCTGACTTCGGTTGTCGACCTGACCATACTTTTGTATATCGTTATACCCGGTCTGCTTTTTGCGGGGAGGGTCTATTACGGCTTATGGACGGAAACGGTGCCTGATATGCTGCTTCAGCTGCCCTTAGCTTCCCTGACTTCCTTATGGCTGCTGTTCACCACGCTGCGGGGGCTTATGCTCCGTCTGGAAAGCGCGGATATTTTGTTTTTGATCAGCCGCCGGAGCTGGATCGGGGGTCTTATGCGGCGGGGCATTGCGGAGTCTATTGGCTATTCGGCCGGTTTGACGTTTATCGGCGGCCTGCTGCTGTCCCCGCTGCTGGTGAGGTTTATGGATCTGGCGCCAGCCCGTGTCGCTGTCCTGGGCATCGTTATTTTTTCCTTCCGAATTGTACATATGCTGCTTCTGCATTTTTGCCGGATCAAATGGACCGGCTGGCAGTCGGCGATGCTTCAGACGTTCAGTCATGCCCTGGTTTTTGTTATGCTGCAGCTCGTTGTAAGAGGAATAACCCATGGAGGCAGCCTAGACTTTGGGCTTGCTTTAGGGGCCGCTCTGATTATGGCAGCGGCAGGTATTCTGCTGATCGTGGCGAGAATGAAGCAGAAGGGGAGCTTTTACGCAGATATTGAAGAGGAGTTGAAGCAGAAGCTGCGGCTGTCGGCCTTCCTTCTCTCTAACGCCGTGGATAAGCCAAAACGGCACCGCAGCAAGCCTTGGCTGTTCCGCCGTTCGAACGCTCTAACCGCCGGGCGTGGAGGGCCCCGAACCCGGCTTGCGGAGCTTACGGTTAAGAGCATCCTCCGGAACGGTACGGCACTGCGGATGCTTCTGATCTATACGGGGGCAGGAGCGGTCAGCCTCCAGTTTCCGCCTTATCCGGTTAATCTCCTGGTGTTTGCCGGCCTGATCCTGCTGCAGGCTTATTGGCTGGACGGCATGCGCCGCGTATTTCTCGAAAGCAGGGTCATGTCCGTTCTTCCAGCCAACGAAGCGCTGGTCTTTCAGGCTGCGGCTCCTGTCATGCGGATGCTGCTTCTGGTTCCTGTAACCCTGTTTTCACTCAGCTTAGGCTGGGCTGTAGTCCGCACCTGGTGGGGAGCCGCGGCCGGCTTTGCGATAGGCCTCCTGCTGTCCTGGTGGCTCGGTTCGTGGCTCTGGAAGCTGTTTGGCGGCTGGCGGAAAAAAATCACCCTCCCGGTACGCCGCTAAGGCAAGGGAGGGTGATTGGAAAAGGTGTTCATACCGGCCGGGACGGGAAGCAGTGCCCTTGGTGCAGGAGGGAGCTGTCCCGATACTCCAGCAGGCCGAAGAAGCAAGGAATTACCGGTTCTGCAGAACGCTCTCCGCTGCGTGCGACCCGGCCGTATGGCCGGTGGAGAATGCAGCGGTTATATTGTACCCGCCGGTATAGCCGTGAACATCCAGAATTTCACCGCAGAAATAAAGTCCGGGCATCAACTTCGACTGCATGGTGGACGGATCGACTTCCTTTAAATGGACCCCTCCCCCGGTTACGAAAGCTTCTGCGAAAGGGCGGGTGCCATTCGCCTGAATCCGGAACGATTTCACTTCCTTAATAAAGGCCTGCCAGGGCTCCTTCGGAAGATGCTCGAAGGTGGTGTCCGGCGAAAGCCCGGCCCTCTGGAAGAGGAGAGGCAGCAGGCGTTCGGGCACTGTGCCTTTAAATACATTTTTTAATGCCTTTTTCGGTTCCTCTTGAGCCATGCGGCGCAGCCAAATTCCGGCATCCTCAGCTGATCTGTCCGGGAACAGGTCGATAGCCAGCGTAACCTCGGGAATTTTGAATTTCTTCCGCACCTGACGGATGAACTGGCTGCAGCGCAGGGCGATCGGCCCGGATAAGCCGAAATGGGTAAATATCATATCTCCGCGGTGCGCGATCACCTTTTTGCCTTTCGGGTCCATGACGGCAAGCTCAACATCCCGAAGCGAGAGGCCCTGAAGCTCCTTGTGCCGGATAAAGGGCTCGTCCGAGGTGATTGGAACTTCAGTCGGATATAGCTCTGTAATGGTATGGCCGGCAGCTTCCGCCCATGGATATCCGTCTCCCGTGGAGCCGGTGTGGGGGACGGAACGCCCGCCGGTAGCCACGATCACTGCACCGGCCTGGAGTTCTCCTCCGCTTTCCAGCTGAACGCCCTGAACGCCTTCCGGGCCGAAGAGGAGTTTTTTGACCGGGGAATGAACCCGCATCTGGACGCCAAGTCCGGCGGCCTTGCCAATCAAAGCGTCAACGACCGTCTTGGCTTTGTCCGACACCGGGAACATTCTCCCGTTATCCTCCTCTTTCAGCCGGATGCCCAAATCCTGAAAAAAATCAATGATTTCATGGCTTCCAAAACGGTTAAGTGAACTATATAAAAAACGTCCATTGCCTGGAATAAAACGAATCAGCTCGTCCGTATCTTTGGCATTCGTTACGTTGCAGCGTCCGCCGCCCGAAATGCCCAGCTTCCTGCCCAGCTTGTCTCCCTTATCGAGCAGGACGACGGATGCGCCCTGCTGAGCGGCGCCAATAGAGGCCATAAGGCCCGAGGGGCCTCCTCCTATAACAATAACATCGAATTTATCCATGGTGATCCTTTCTGCTTTTAATTTGAAGAATTGAACTATCGTCCAGTGGTCAATAATCACCGGCCCATAAACCTTTGCGTATAAATGATGTTTCCAAATAAACGGTGCAAAGTCAACCCTATCCTATAATTATGCCGGCTTCTACTTTTTCTGGAGGAAATCATCAGTTTGCTTAGTTCAGGAGCGAGAATTATTGTAAAATATTGTCGCTTGTGATTTAATTCAATTGAATATATATGTCTGTACATCCCGCTAAGGAGGGATAATTATTGAGCGCAGTCCACGAAATGCTGTTTCTGTTTCTGCTTGCTCTTACACCGGCGATTCTATTTCCGCTGATGTATGAGAGAGCGGATCTCCTATTCCGGCAGGAACAGGATTTGAGAAGAAGAATGAGCTATCATGTTGTGCTGGCGGTAACCTGTGCTATAAGTATGATTTTCTCCTCCATATTTTCAACAAAACTGTATGGCGTAATTCCACTGGCCTATGGGATGGTACCGTTGTTTGCGGCCATGCTTTATGAGAAGACGATTTATTCGCTGCTGCTGGCTGCATTGCAGATGCTTTTGTATTTCATTAGCGAGAATTTCTGGACCTTGTCAGATGTCCTATTAAATACGGGATTGTTGATCTTTCCATTGGTGCTGCTGTCAAAAAAGAGGTTTCTGGATTTGTCCCGAAAAGGCAAATCAGGTATTTTGTCTTTATTTCTGCTGGTAGGCTCAATGCTTTCAACAGCATCCCCGTTTTTTCTACATAAAGAGAGCTTGGATGACCATTTTTCTCTCATCTTTTTAGCTTATTCGAATACTTTTCTTATGATTTTGGCCGGCTTAATCCTGGTTCATATCATTGAAGAAACGCTGGACAAACGCAAGTTTCAATTTCAGCTCGAAGCTTTGTCGCGGAAATATTACCGTGAAGAGGAAAAAATGCAGCAGATGATGGATGCGACACCGCTGTCCGTAGTCCTGGTTGACCGGCAGGGCAGCATCACGATGCTGAATAAAACCTTTATGAAGCTGTATAGGCAGATTCAGCCGGATGCCGTCCGGGAAGATGTGCTGGGGCGGCCTTTGATTCCGGTTTTGTCTTCCCTGCAAATTCATATCGAGCAGCTTGAGCCGGACCTATCGCCTTTCTTCCAGCAGCGATCAATTGTCAGCGAACTGATCCAGAATCAGGAGACGATGTTGTTTACCAGTATTTCCCCAATCATTAAAGGGCATTCTGATGAAGTGATCGGGGCTGTAGTAGTGGTGCAGGACATTACCGAGCTGGAGACGCTGCGCCTGGAGCTTAACAATGTAGACCGTCTGAGCCTGGTTGGACAAATGGCGGCGGGAATTACCCATGAGATCCGGAATCCGATTGCGGTTGTGCGGGGTTTTCTGCAGCTAATGCGGGAGAAAAGCCCGGATTCCCTGGATCATTATTACCGTATCGTCCTGGAGGAGCTGGACCGGGCGAACAGTATCATTAATGACTTTCTGTCGCTGGCTCAGAACCGCCCGGTCCGAAAGGAAGCGACTTCGCTTGAGGATATCATACAGGAGCTGACTCCGCTGCTGTGGGCAGATGCGAACCTGCGCGGTCAAAGCATCGAAGTCAAGCTGGGCGAGCATATCCCCAAGCTTGAGCTGAACCCGAAGGAAATCAAGCAGCTTATTCTGAACCTCTGCCGCAACGGCATGGAGGCGATGGAGGACAAAGGGCTGCTTACGCTCGAAACGAGAAAGGTGCCTACAGGAGTGGAGCTGCTGGTTAGCGATACGGGGCCGGGAATTCCGCCTAACAAACGGGATAACCTGTTTCAGCCTTTCTTCACAACGAAAGCCAAAGGCACGGGACTGGGGCTGGCTTTGTGCAAAAGCATCGTTGAGCGCCATAACGGGAAAGTCAGCGTGGATTCCGAGGTAGGGGTTGGCACGACATTTTCGATTCTGTTCCCCGATCCGCCGCAGGCGGGATGAAGATGAGTTGATTTCCTCCTTGATGAAGGTATAATAAAATAGAATCGGCAAAGCCGCAGTTTTGCCGCAATTAGTGTATGCGAAGCAGAAGGAGTGAATGTTGAAATGGCGATGTCTTTTGATCAATATATGAGAGATATGGTTCAACCGATGAGAGACGAGTTGACCCGTGCAGGTATTGAAGAGCTGCGTACCCCTGAAGAGGTGGAAGAGAAGCTGTCTTCGATGGAAGGAACCGCTTTGGTTGTTGTAAATTCTGTGTGCGGATGCGCGGCGGGCCAGGCTCGTCCGGGTGTTGTCCAGGCGCTGGAGCATGGCGTTAAACCGGATCATTTGTACACGGTATTTGCAGGACAGGATAAGGAAGCGACAGCGAAAGCTCGTGAATATTTTGCGCCGTACCCACCCTCTTCCCCATCCATTGCTTTGATGAAGGACGGAGAACTGGTACATTTTATTGAACGCCATCAGATCGAGGATCATTCCGCGCTTGAAATCGCGACTGATCTGGTCGAGGCCTTTGAACGTTTCTGCCTTTAATAATCAAACTTGTGTTCAGCGCCCTGCAGCCCGCATGTGATTCATGCAGCTGCAGGGCGTTAAGTTATACATATATTCAACTTAAGGAGTGAGTGAAATGAGTTTGCAGCAGGAGATCATCACCAAGCTTGGCGTGAAGCCAAGCATTGATCCGGCAGCTGAAGTACGCAAACGTGTTGACTTTCTGAAGGACTATGTAACCCGTTCCCATACGAAAGGATTGCTGATCGCGATCAGCGGCGGTATTGATAGCGCCGTGGCTGCAGCGCTTTGCAAGCAGGCTACGGACGAGCTGACAGCCGAGAACGGGGAAGAGTTCATCACTTTGGGTGTGTTCCAGCCGTACGGCGAGCAGGAGGACATTGAGCACAGTTATTCGGTGGCCAAGAAATTCGACCTGAAGCATGTCGTAGAGACAAACATTCAGGAGGCGGTAGATGAAGTGGCGCTTGAAGTGGAGCATGGGCTTAAGAAGCTCGGCCAATCCCGCCATATGACACCTCAGGGCAAAGGGAACGTCAAGGCGCGTATGCGTATGGTAGCCCAATACGCTTTGGCTTTTGAACTTCAATTGCTTGTGGTAGGTACAGACCATGCCTCCGAAGCGCTGACAGGCTTCTATACCAAATGGGGCGACGGGGCGGTTGATATTACGCCGCTGAGCACGCTTAACAAACGCCAAGTCCGCCAGATTGCCGCTTATGTTGGCGTACCGCAGGAGATTCTGGATAAAGCGCCTACAGCCGGACTTTGGGAAGGCCAGACGGATGAAGGCGAGCTTGGCGTGAGCTATGAAGCGAACAGCGATTATCTCGAAGGCAAGGACATCGATCCGAAAGCCAAAGACATCCTGGAGAAACTCTACACAAGAACTGAGCATAAAAGGAACGTTATTCCGGGGATTTAACCGTTACTAGGAGTTATTTCATCGAATTAGTGGCTTACCAAGTCAATGATTTAGCGGATAAAATAGCTTTCCCGGACAATAAAAGCTTCCCTGGCAGACTGCCGGGGAAGCTTGTTTGTTTTGAGCTCAGTTCTGGTTTTGGACGCATGATGGCACGGGTTCAAGTCTAGGGCCGGGAGTGGGATGCAGGTGCTGCAGCGCCTTTGGCAGAAGGTTTGATCGGCACGTAAATGTCCATTTCTTTATCGCCTTCGGTCATACAGCGTTCGTCGTACCATTCGATCTCCGGAGCCATGGCGTGCTCGAAGCCTGATCCTGGAAACCATTCGGCAAATACATAATTCCAGGTGTTCTGAATAGCGTCTACAAATTCGTCCGGACCGGCTTTTGGAGTTGTGAATACGGCATATTCCTGTTCGGGAATATGGTATTCAACCAGCCCTAGACCTTCAGGCACTGCTGTATCAGGCGCAACCCGGTAGCCGATGACGTAACCGAATTTCCCTTCCGATGTGCTTTCCGTACAAACGCCGAGCTCAACGTTGTCCAGCTTGCCCGGGATGTTCTCCCAAAGCCTGTTGGCCAGATAATGCTGCCAGAAGGCAGGGATATCCTTGTTGTTCTGTCCATTGTCAATTGTGGTTTCAATGCGGTAGCCGATGATTCGTGTGGCAGGCAAGGTTACTTGCTTGAATTCCATTTTCCAATCTCCCCAATCCTCAAAGTGTTGACCGGTTGTGGAACCTGTGAGTAGTTGCAGCCCGGCAGTCAGTGGAAGCGGCATGCCTTTTCTCCGCTGCTCGGAGGGCTGAATGCCGAAGGCTTTGCGGAAGTTTCGCGAGAAGGTCTCCGGGCTGCGAAAGCCGCATTCCAAAGCAATGTCCAGCACTTTGCGCTGCGTCTGATCGATCAGTGCGGCTGCCCGGTTTAGCCGCCTTTGACGGATATAGCTCATTACAGTGGTCCCCGTAAGGAACTGGAACATCCGGTGGAAATGATATTCCGAATAATGGGCCAGCTCCGCAAGCTCGGCCAGCGTCAGCTCTTCCGAAAGATGCTCTTCAATATAGTCGATAACACGCTGAATGATCGCTTTGTTGTTCATGGACATCCTCCAGACCGGTCATGCTTCCAGTATAAAAGGCGGGAGTGGCGGATTCTTGACGTTTTTTGCTAAAGAGATGCAGGCCCTCCTGTATGCGGTTCGTAGTTTGGTTAATTATAGCATACGCTTGGCCGGGACTCGCATCCTGAGGCATGTCCTGCTACAATGAAGCGTAGATTTACGAATAACCGTTCGATTTTTAAGGGCATCACCGGAAGGAAGTGTTGGATTGATATATGGAATCGGCCATGATGTGGTGGAGATAGAACGAATGAACCGGATTTTGAAAGGAAGCTCGGGAGGCAGATTCCTGCAGCGGATTTTGACGGCTGCTGAACGAGAGCTGCCGGGAGCAGCCTCACGAAAAGCCGAGTTTGCGGCCGGCAGATTTGCGGCTAAGGAGGCGGTTTCGAAAGCCTTTGGATGCGGAATCGGCGCCAAGCTGGCTTTTGACGATATTGAAATTTTGCCGGATGAGGCTGGCAAGCCCAGAGTGACCTTAAACCCGAAAGCCTGGGACAGACTGGGCTGGACGGGGAAAGCCCGTCCGGAGATCCATATCAGCATTACGCATGAGCGCAGCTTGGCTTCGGCTTTTTGCGTGCTGGAACGGGCAGAAGGCGGCCTGCCGGAAGACCGTTTGGGATAACGGAAAGATAGGATAAGAAGCTACTGGGATCCAATGATATCAATAGATTTAATAACGGAATGATTAAGGAATTTAAGGAGCGAGCAATAGCGTGTCTGCAACTGATATGGAGCAATATTTTAGTGAACATTTATTGGAATGGTATGAAACGGCTAAACGTGATTTGCCTTGGCGCAGGCACCGGGACCCTTATTATATTTGGATTTCGGAGATTATGCTGCAGCAGACGCGGGTGGATACGGTAATTCCGTATTTCCACCGGTTTATTGAACGTTTCCCTACGATTACCGATCTGGCTCTGGCGCCGGAAGAAGATGTGCTGAAGTGCTGGGAGGGGCTGGGTTATTATTCCCGGGCCCGCAATCTGCAGGCCGCCGCACAGCAGGTCGTGGAGCTGCACGGAGGACAGGTCCCGAGCGACAAAGCAGCCGTGTCGGCTTTAAAAGGAGTAGGGCCCTATACGGCCGGAGCGATCCTGAGCATTGCCTTCGGCCAGCCTGAGCCGGCGGTGGACGGCAACGTCATGCGGGTGTTGTCCCGGTATTTCCTTCTGGAAGATGATATTATGAAGCCGGCAACGCGGGTCCGCATGGAGACGCTGGCCGCGCGGCTGATCCCGGAGGGCAGGGCAGCGGACTTTAACCAGGCGCTGATGGAGCTTGGCGCTTTGGTCTGCACGCCGAAATCGCCAAGCTGCCGGGCCTGTCCGGTCATGGAGCACTGCCAGGGCCGGCTTGCCGGCGTGGAGACCCAGCTGCCGGTCAAGACCAAAGCCAAGAAACCGCGTCCCGAGTTCCGGCTGACGGCTTTGGTTGAAGGCACCGGCGCTGAAGAGGGCCGCGTGCTGGTTCGTCAGCGCGCGGCGACGGGGCTGCTCGCACGCATGTGGGAGCTGCCCCATGTCCCGGCTGTCGAGGACCAGCCGGGGGAAGGCGGCGGCCTGCCGGATGGTCCGGCTATGGACCGGCTGGCCGCCGCCCTTGCGGCCGAAGGGACACCGGCCCGGCCGCTCGGCCCTTACATGGAAGCGGAGCATACCTTCAGCCATATCCACTGGAACCTGAGGGTGTTCAGGTTCCAGCAGGCTGAGGCGTGTGACGCTTCCACGGGGCTTATGGCCGCGGAGGCCAGCGCGGCCTATGAAGCCGCCGGCGGGGACAACGCCGGCGGCAGTGCTGAGCGGGCTGGAGCTGGCGCAGCGGGGACGGCCCCGCAGCCGGTTACGCGCTGGATTACGCGCGAGGACATGGCGGAGCTGGCTTTTCCCAACGTCTTCCTGCGGATCTTGAACCAATACTTCGACGAGAAGGAAGAGGGCGAGCTGTAAAGCTGCGGGGTTACGGCGTTCAGTCCTTCAGGCTTGAGCTACAGGCTTGAGTTACAGACTTGAGCTACGGTCTGCGGACTCGAGCGATGGGCGAGATTGTGAACGTTGTCTGTGAAGCAGGACAATAATGCAGATTTTCCTATAGTCAAAATCCAATTGCTAAGTTATAATACAAGAACAAACGTATTACCCAATATTATCCATGGTGAAGAACACCTCCGGCACAGGCATCGAGCTGCCCGGGGTGTTCTTTTTGCGTTTTGGGGAAGGTTTGGACAGATTTTTTTCGCATACATAGGTTAAGTCAAAGAGGAAATAAACATCGAGCGGGAAGGAGCTGACGAAGAAGGAGCTGTGTAAGTAAGGTCTAGCTGCAGAGAAGAATAGACGATTAAGCCAGAACAAGTAAAGGAGATACGCTGATGAAAAAGACAATATTAACCGCATTAATGATCGGAGTATTGGCCGCCGGGAGTTTGGGGAGCTATGGCACAGCCTCGGCAGCAGGCAGCACGGGCTTTAAGGATGTGCCCGGCAGCCATTGGGCAGCCTCGGCCATTCAGACGGCTGTAGCCGCAGGTTATTTTAAAGGTTATGCCGACGGGACCTTCAAGCCGGGAGCGCCGGTAAGCAAAGCGGAGATGGCGGCTATTTTGGGCCGGTTAAGCGGCCAGCCTGTAGATGCCTCGGTCAGCAGTCGGTTCACGGATCTCCCGGCATGGGCTGAAGAGGGCGTGAAAGCAGCTGTACAGAAGGGTTTCATTAACCCGGCTGCCTACAGCAGCGGGAAGCTGAATGCCAATGCCTCGTTGTCCCGCGGGGAACTGGCGGTTTGGTTAACGAACGGACTGGCGAAGGTCAATGCCGATTACGGGACTGCGCTGAAGGACGTGACCAACACCGTTGTGCCGGCCAAAGAATATTTTACCGGCAAGCTGCCTGCTGCCTTGAAAAATGCCGTAGCTGTGGCAATGGGCACGGGACTGATGAGCGTCGGGGAGGACAAGCAGTTTGGGGTTGATCGGACAACCACACGAGCCGAAGTGGCCGTGCTGCTTGCCCGCTACGAAGCAGCTGCCCACAAGCAGCCAGCCGACTTCCAGGGCTTGCGGGAGCTGAGAGAAGTGGGACTGACAGGGACGAATTTGAAGGTGATTGCTCCGAGGTATGTGAAGGTTCCTGAGGAAAAATTTTATGAGGGGTATGATTATAGCAAGGTAACGGATGACTTTTCAAAGATTCGGGACAAAGAATTGGTTACAGTAACCGGTTACGCAACGGTCAAAGTTAAAAACTGGATCATTGTAAATCCCTATGTGAGAGGCGATAAACGTAGCATTTACTATCCTGTATTCGTCGATGAAGGAAGCACACTTCTTCATGGTGCATACTACTCATTTGCCGAATTCGATTTAACAAGTAAAGGTTCTAGCCTTTCGCAGGTACAAGCAGGCAGTCTACTTAATTCAGTAAGTTTCGAAGCTTCTACTTCACCCAAATCTAAAGCATTTAAAGAATACTCCTTACCTCACACTAACGATATTACTAAAGCTAGAGGAATCTTTACTGTAAACAATCCTCATTATTGGGGAGATGGGCTCTTGCATTTTGATCCATCGCTCACTACATATGTAAAACTTAGTAGTAAAGACGGTTATGATTTTTGGGTAAGGGCAAAAAAATGAAAGATTTTTGGGTGATCAATTGAAAAAGTATCTCAAAAGAGGATTCGTTGTTTTCCTCACTACTATTTTGTTATTAATGCCGTTAATCTCTATATATGCTGGTGGCGGGCCACAAGGCCAGAAACCAGAACTTAAGTCAACATACTTTGAGCCCTCGACATTTGCGAAATCTCAGAAAAAAATTACAGAAGTAATGGGGATAGGAAAAACAAATATCGGTGTTTATATCTATCAATTAGATAATCTTACTTGGAGAGTTGATGGTGAGTGCAACGATAAAAGACTTGCCAACGATCCTTTAACAAACAAACCTGTTTCATCTACAGTTTGCATTGATCTTGATTTAAATGCGCCTCAGTATGTACCAACCGACTATTTAGACAACAACGATCTGCCACACTCCAAAGATGAGTTTATAATTTCTTCACTACACCCTGTTTATATGGATGACGTGGCTTACTATAACCCTGGGAAGCCAATATTAGTTAGTGTAGATTCTTTCACTGGAACTAGAGTGAAATTCACTTCACAAATTGGTGGAGTAATAGAACCAGATGCATACAGGCCATATAACGGTAACAAGCATACTGCTGACTATATCATTCATACAGACCTATACTGGACGGCGACATCAGAAATAACCAAAGAAATCAGCCTTACCACCGGCGGCCAACTCCCAGTCGGCGCCACCAAGCAGCTTAACGCCGCTGTTCGGACCAAAACAGGCGACGGCAGTTTCGGCCCTGAAACCAACGTCAACACGGGGAGCGGCGGACAGACAACCTGGACGTCGTCTAATCCTTCGGTTGCTTCGGTCAGTTCCTCGGGGCTGATAAGGGCAGTAGGCAAAGGGACAACAACGATCACAGTTTTATGGGTCAAAGACGGGTTCCAGTTGACCACCAGTACGGTGGTGACGGTTGGGGATGACTCTGGAGGAGGCGAGAATCCTCCGGGCGGGGGAGAGCCGATCGGCAGCTGTACATACAGTATAAGCAGTCCGGTACGGGGGACGACGATTTCAGGTTCTGCTATGGAGCCGACTGCCAGCGGCGTCTTGAAGGCCGACAGCCGAGGGGCAGAACGGTTTGACGTCCTAAGGGGGATTCCAACCTCTGAAAGCCTGTATGCCAACGTGTTCGGCGCAAGCTATCTGTTCCAACATAGGTGGGTTAACCTGACCGGAACCGTAACCTATAGCGTTCCCGTCAGCAAAACATATCATAAAACCTGGACCCTCCCAGGCGAATCGGGCAAGGAGCCGGATGACCCGGGCAAACCGCCGGAGCCTCAAGATACAACCGAGCAGGTTCAGCAGACGATCACCGTTAAACGGGACTACAGCTATTGGATCATTGACAATTTGGAGGTTTATCGACTGGCCGAAGCGACCGTAGAAAATTATGCACTGGGCGGATACGGAGGTTCGGTCACGTTAAGTCCGTCAGGGTATTCCGCACCTACGGTCACCACGCAAAATGAAGCAAGCGCAGACGCCCATGTCCATCCGGCCGTCTGCAATGCGATTGATTTGGGGACTCAGGAGGTTTCCGGCGGGGAGACGGAGCCGCCTACGCCGCAGGAAGGCGGATTGTTCCAAGCCCAAGCGGAATCAAGCATCCAGCAGGTTGAAGTCAATAATGACCAGGTGATTTTTAATGGCGCTACGGTCATGAACAATGCCCGGATGAGCAGGTCGGCTCCTGCGCCCGGTTCGATCCCCCAGCCGGGCCAAATCGGCCAGCAGGTGCTGTATCAATCGGGCCTGACAGTCAGCCGAAGTTTGATCAACCAGCCGGACAACCTGACTACCGGTACGCTGCGCTATAGTCTTCTCCCGGGGAATATTAACGGAGGCGCGGATAAAACCTTTTCCATCCCCGGGATGAACCGTGTAACGGTGCATACGCCGGTCGTCATGTATCCAGGTATCACGGATGACAAGAAGCACAACCAGCGGATCACGCCAAACGTCTCCCGTGCCGCGCTGATCCTGGACCGGCCGTTTACGGTGACGCTGCCAACGAACGGCCAGCATCAGCAAGCTCCCGGCTATGGCAACCGGGATTACGCTAAATATACGGCGAGCAAGCAGGTGTTATTTCCGTTTGCTGTTTGGAACTCGGTCAAAAGCCAGTATATCCCGGCCAACACCTGGATCGAGGTTCCGGTCAGCCAGGAGCAGGTGACTTTTCAAATGCCAACCTGGGTTGATGAAGGGGACTATACGGTCTGGTTCCGGTCGATTGCTGAAAATGCACCGGCCAACTTCAGCGGGCAGACAGCAGCGAATCTGGATTTAGCCCACCACGCGGCTATGAACAGCCTGGAGGTGGAGGTGATCGGCCGGCTGTACGATTTTCGGGTCACTGATATTACCGACTACAACTGGGAGCGGGTGTTCCGCAGTGAAATCGGCAAGCTGATGTCCTCCGGTGCGGCCTATTGGGTAGGACTGCGAAATATCGACGGAGGACCCAGGGGGAACGCGCCTCCATTTAAGCTGCCGGTTCATCCGGGCAGCCACCCGGATGCTGCCTACCGCAATGTAGCGGTCAAGACCGGATACACCTTCCGGTTTGATGTCATGACAAAAGGCAATATGTTCTCCGCGCAGGACAGCCTCCAGATTAAACCATCCTTTGATTATGTCAGCCTTACCGGAAGCGAACGGTTTCCGGTCGATCTGTATTACCACAGCGGTGACCAGTCTTTCATCAAGATTGGTTCCCGGGAGGACGTCGTCAGCCGGGGTGTGATATTAAATGAACCGATGAGGAATGTGCCGGATACGGAACTTATTGATACCGCTTTGTACCGGTATGATCACGATTATACATTTGGACAGATCTCCGGGCTGAGCCGCGAAGCGTTTGTCGCCCGGTTTATCGGCGTGTTTGCCAAACGTCCGGTGGGGGAAGGCACGTATCACGCTCTTCAACTGACGGAAGGGCTGCGCACTTTGGCAGGGCCTAAAAGCGGTGTTCCTGCTTCGGTGGCCCCGCAGCGGGCGCTGGCAGCTGTGCAGAAGTGGTACGGCGAATACAGTCTGCCGGCCGGGGTTTATGTGGTGAAGCATGGAACTAACCTGGCGGAATACGGAAGAACGCATCAGGGGATTTCGGAGCATGCGGATATTTTTCTGAAAAACGGCTACATCGTCGTCAATTTCGATATTCAGAGTATAGCGGCTGGGCAGCCCCGGCTAACCTATCGGCAGACGCCGCTGATGAACCAGTGGCAGCTTGAAGGTTATGAAGGACAAGCCCAGGATGCCAAGGGGCATATCTTTCAGTTGAAGGACGGGGACGTGGTCTTCTATGATGCCGACCTGTCCAGCAGGGATGACTTCCTGTCTACGGTGACCCATTAATCGTTCACAGCTGGTTCAGGATCGATACAAACGGAAGTCCTTAGAATAATAACAAAGCAAAACGGCCCTCATCCTTGTCAGGAATGAGGGCCGTTTCTTGTAAAGTCCAGCCGAAATTTACGGCTCGGGCTCGTGCCTCGATACTTCGTGTGATCTTCAGCAAACTGACCACACGGGCCACACTCAATACACGATTACCAAGGCTTAGCGTGCCGCCAGGTAACGTTTATTAACTTCGTCCCAATTAATGACGTTCCAGAATGCGGCGATGTAATCCGGACGTTTGTTTTGATATTTCAAGTAGTAAGCATGCTCCCAAACGTCCAGGCCGAGGATTGGCGTCAGGCCTTCCATCAGCGGGTTGTCCTGGTTTGGTGTGCTTGTTACGGCAAGTTTGCCGTCTTTGCCGACCACGAGCCAGGCCCAGCCGCTGCCAAAACGGGTAGTAGCTGCTTTGGTGAACTCTTCTTTGAACTTATCGAAGCCGCCCAAATCGCTGTCGATTGCCGAAGCAACTTCACCGGATGGCGTGCCGCCGCCGTTTGGACCAATTACAGTCCAGAACAAGCTGTGGTTGGCATGACCGCCGCCGTTGTTGCGGACCGCCGTGCGGATATTTTCCGGAACTGCGCCGAGGTTGGAGATCAGCTCTTCAACGGATTTGCTTTGCAGGTCAGGAGCGCTTTCCAGCGCGTTGTTCAAGTTCGTTACGTACGTATTGTGATGGCGGTCATGGTGGATGTTCATGGTCTGCTCATCGATATGAGGTTCCAGTGCATTTGCTGGATACGGCAGAGCCGGTAATTCATGAGCCATTGCGAATACCTCCCGGGTATTGAATTGGATTTTATTGGCCAAAAACTCAGTTGGAGAAAAGGCCTCCATTATATTACCCGAATTTGGCATTTTCCAAACAGCAGAATGTTATTTTTAGAGGAAGGGGGCGGCCGGGGGGCATACAAATCAAGGGCAAACCTATGAATTATTATCGTTGGATTAATAGAGTGTTAAAATATTCATTTTCAGTAGATTTCCTAATTTACACAAGGTTAATTATCACATGAAATGTAAGCGTTTAATATAAAGCGCTTTCAGAAGAAAATGCGTGTAATCGGGAGATAATTGTGGTTTAATTACTATTGAAACCGATATTTCTCGGTTTTTGTCAGGATTTCCGGACATTGATTTATGTAAAACCCGTCCTGTATTTTACATAAGTCTATCATGCAGAAGAAGAGGGAGATTACAAGCATGCGGGTTCGTTCCTTTCAATTGAGTGATGCTACTCATGTTACAGAACTTTTGCAGGTGTCGTTGTCTGAAGAGTGTTACGAAGATACCAGACGTGCTTTTGCAAGACAGCTTTCTTTTGATTCCGGGCTGATTATGGTGATGGAAGAGGAAGAAGGGGAAGCCGGAATTATCGGCGTGCTGATCGGTACGATCGACCAGAACCTGGGTTGTATCTACCGGGTTGCCGTTCATCCTGAACATCGTCGCCGCGGTGTCGGCAAAGCGCTTGTACAAGCTATGGAGCAGCGTTTCCAGCAGCGCAACGTGAGCAAGATTGTAGTTGCGGGCGACGAGCACAACAAAGCCGCCATGCCGCTTTATGAAGCGATGGGTTATGCGGGCCGTATGCTTGAAGCTTTTCAGAAGCTGAGCATTGCCGCTGTGCATTCTTTGTCCTAGATACAGAATCAGAAAGTAAATAGAACTTAACTGTTTTTTCTTCCGTTATAGCATATCTTCCATCCGTTGCAATCGGTGTGGAGATATGCTTTTCTATTATTATGGCTTAATGAATAAATCAAGAGGTGATCACACTTTGAACCGGCAAAATCCCCAAATTCAACTGAATAGCAACCAAGCTTCTGCGGACTGGGGATGGCTGAAAGAGGAGATCCAGTCGGCTGCCTTTGAGCTGGGCATTGATGCTGTTGGGTTTACGACTGCCGACCCGTTTCTTTCCCTGAAGCCGATTCTGGAGGAGATTCGTGAGAAAGGGTATGAATCCGGATTCGAGGAGAAGGACATCGACAAACGGGTAGATCCCAAGCTGACTATGGCCGAGGCCGAATCGATCATAGCGATTGCAGTGGCTTATCCGTCCAAAATGATCAATCCGCCCAAATCCGAGCCCGGCAAAACACGCGGTATTTTGGCCCGGTCGGCGTGGGGCCGGGATTATCATACGGTGCTGCGCGAAGCGATGGATAAGCTGGCTGATTTTATAAGAGAACGTGTTCCGGATGCCCGGATCGAAAGCATGGTGGATACGGGGGTGCTGAATGACCGGGCGGTCGCCCAGCGGGCCGGAATCGGTTTTAGCGGGAAAAACGGCCTGATCATCTCCCCGACCTGGGGCTCATGGATTTATCTGGGCGAGATGATAACAAATCTGCCTTTTGAACCCGATCCGCCTGTGCTGGAGGACTGCGGTGAATGCACGAAATGCCTGGATGCTTGTCCTACAGGCGCTTTGCTTGGCGACGGAATGCTCAATGCGCAGCGCTGCGTTTCTTTTCTGACCCAAACCAAAGGTTTCCTCAGCGATGAGTTTATGCGCAAGATCGGCAACCGGCTGTATGGCTGCGATACCTGCCAGATGGTTTGCCCGAAGAACAGGGGAAAACATTGGGACCATCGGCCGGAGCTTCAGCCTGAACCCGAAATTGCCAAACCGCTGCTCCTGCCGCTGCTGGATATGAGCAACCGGGAGTTTAAGGACCGTTTTGGACAGAGCGCCGCTGCTTGGCGCGGCAAGAAGCCGATCCAGCGGAATGCGGTGATTGCGCTCGGCAACTTCAAAGATCGTGCTTCTCTGCCGAAATTAATAGAAGTGCTGCTTCATGATCCGAGACCGGAACTGCGGGGAACAGCCGCATGGGCGATCAGCAGGATTGGAGGAGAAGATGCCATTAAAGCAATTAACGAGGCACTCGAAAGCGAACGCGATGAAATGGTTCTGAACTATATTCAAGAGGCGCAGACCAAGCTGCAGGAAGCAGCCGGGGATGCTGCGGCAGACTTGTCCAATGAGCCTGTGGGGGAACAAACGGACGGCGAGGTTTTCTTTTACGAGGAAATGGATTCGCCTATCGGGGCGCTCACCCTGGTCCAAAGCTCGAAAGGCCTTTGCCTGATCGAGTTCGGCGGCATTGAAGCCACCCGGGAGAAGACGCTGAAATGGGTAGCCAAGCAGCGGGACGGAGCGCAGCTCATCCGCTCCTCGGACAAGCTGAAGGAGACGATGGCGCAGCTCCAGGGTTATTTTTCGGGGGAACGTACAAGCTTTGATCTGAAGCTCGATATGAGGGGGACTCCGTTCCAAATGAAGGTCTGGCAGGCGCTGCTGGATGTCCCTTACGGGCGGACGGCCTCCTACAAAGAGATTGCCGAGCAAATCGGGCAGCCCCGGGCGGTTCGCGCTGTCGGGGGAGCCAACAATCGTAACCCGCTGCCCGTTGTCGTTCCTTGTCACCGCATTATTGGGGTTAAGGGCTCGATGACCGGATATGCCGGGGGAATTGAAATCAAGGAAAGTCTGCTCACCTTGGAGCGGCAGGGGAATAAAGCATGAAATACGTCATGATCGAAGATATAGAGCCTGGTCAGATTCTGGGCAAAACCGTATATACCGCAAATGGGACTGTGCTCCTGTCCGCCGGAGTGCAGCTCACCGTCTACATGATCAGCACCTTGAAGCGGATTGGCGTCACCGTGCTTTATATCGAGGATCAGCTGTTTGAGGATATTGAAATGGAAGAGGAAGTGGTCAGCCCTAAGCTGAAGCAGGCCATTTTTCGGGAAATGCATGGCATCTCTCAAGCTTTAAAATCCGGGAAAGACTTTAATGCAGCATCGGTGGCCACTAACGTGGATATGCTGCTAGGCAGCGCTTTGGAGAATAAGGATGTTGCGCTGCATCTGGCCGAAATCCGGACGGCCGACAATGCGGAGTACATTCATGCGCTCAATGTCTGCCTGATCTCCTCTATGATCGGGATCAACATGCAGCTGAATCCGTCGCAGTTAAAAGAATTGGCCATCGGCGCGCTGCTGCACGATATTGGCAAGGTGGTGCCCGAATCGAAGCTGCCATTGGAACAAGGAAAAGAGCATCATGCCTGGCGCGGTTATGACATGCTCAGACAAAAAAGGGAATGGAGCCTGCTTGTCGCTCATATCGCCCTGCAGCATCATGAGAAGCTGAACGGCAGCGGCGAACCGCGGGGGTTGACCGCGGAGGCCATTCAACCATATGCCAAAATCGTAGCGGTAGCCAATACCTACGATAATTTGATCAGCGGCGGAACTTCGGGGGACAAGCCGCTGCTTCCACACGAGGCCTGCGAACAGCTGATGGCCGCTTCCGAGCGGGAGCTGGACCGGGACATCCTGGTGGAATTTATGCGGATCATATCGATTTATCCGAACGGGACTTCGGTCCGGCTGTCGACGAAAGAAACGGGCGTTGTCGTCCGGCAGCACCGCGGGCTGCCGGGCCGTCCCGTCATCCGGATCGTGCGGCGGACCGATGATGAACTGGACATTAAGGAAGTGGATCTGTCCAGTGAAACAACGGTATTTATTGAAGCGGTTCTTTCGTAATTTCATTTGCTACTGCCGGACAAAGAATGCTATTATAAAATCTAGTGCTCTGCACAATTAAGAATTGACATTAACAGGGGTGGCTTAACCAATGTGGGATTATATTATTCCGATTATTACACTGATTGTCGGCCTTGTCGGCGGATTCGCCATTGGCGTATTTTATCTGCGCAGACAGTTGACGAAGATGCAAAGTGATCCGCAAATGCTGCAGCAAATGGCCAAGCAAATGGGCTACAATTTGAACGGCAAGCAGATGCAGCGCGCGCAGCAAATGATGAAGAACCAGCCTATGCCAAAGCCTGGAGCAGGCCGGAAGAAAAGATAAATAGACAAGCTCGGCTGTCTGCTGGAGGGCTGGGCAAAGGGGGCAAGGAACGATGGCAGGCGTTAAAGATTATTTGAATACACAAGTCGGGAAGAATCGGGAGCAGATCGAACATCATATCCGCGAAATTCTGAAACTGGTAGGCGAAGATGTGGAGCGCGAGGGCCTTCTTGATACCCCGGCTCGTGTAACCCGGATGTATGAAGAGATTTTTGCAGGATACGAGGTGGATCCCCGCGATGTATTAGGCGTTACGTTCGAGGAGAACCATGAGGAGCTCGTTATCGTCAAAGACATCGTATATTACAGCCAATGCGAGCACCACATGGCGCCTTTCTTCGGAAAAGTGCATATCGGATACATCCCGAGCGGCCGCATCGCCGGACTCAGCAAGCTGGCCCGCCTGGTTGAAGCGGTTACGCGGCGCCTGCAGGTGCAAGAGCGCATTACCTCGCAGATTGCCGATCTGATGGACGAGGTGCTGAAGCCGCAAGGCGTTATGGTTGTCGTCGAAGGTGAACATTTGTGCATGTGTTCCCGGGGCGTCAAGAAGCCGGGCAGCAAAACGGTAACCTCCGCAGTGCGCGGTACGTTCCGTACGGATTCCGCATCCCGTTCGGAGTTTCTGTCCCTGATCAAGGGCTGATCCGCCGGGCGGAAGCGGACAAGAAGGTCTTGCCTAATCAGGCAGGGCCTTTTTGCATGGAGAGCGAGAGCAAAGGAGAGTGAGCAGACATGGATTGGACCCGCAGCAATTCTACCGGCACTTCGGGCGAAACGTTCGCCAAGCAGGCTCTGACTATTGTGGAAGCTCCGCTGCTGGCGGGCAGGGATATTCTGGAGCCGTTTGCGCGGGAAGAATATTATTGTAAAAAAGTTGGCGAAGGCTCACCGCCTCTGCTGCACATCTGGCGACACCCGCAGGCGATGGTGCTGGGCCTGCGGGACCGCCGGCTGCCGGGGGCACCGGCAGCAATGGAGCGGCTGCGGAGCGAAGGCTGGTCGGTCTGTGTAAGGCCGTCCGGCGGCGCAGCCGTAGTGCTGCATCCGGGGGTGGTGAATGTGTCGCTGATTCTCCCGCATCAGCCGGGAGAACTGAACATTCACCGCGATTTTGCCCGGATGGCCGGGTTTATCA
The DNA here is from genome assembly GCF_001685395.1 of Paenibacillus yonginensis. Classification (NCBI taxonomy): domain Bacteria; kingdom Bacillati; phylum Bacillota; class Bacilli; order Caryophanales; family Paenibacillaceae; genus Paenibacillus; species Paenibacillus yonginensis. Next base: position 4,871,845 of record NZ_CP014167.1, read on the forward strand.
GCGGCGCCGTGCAGCCGTGGTCGGGGGACGCAGTCGCCGGCGAGATCACCGGCGCCTTCTGTCCCGGCGACTACGACATCAGCATCGGCGGCCGGAAGTTTTGCGGGATCGCCCAGCGCCGGCAGCTGAAGGCGTACATCCTGACCGCTTTCGTCATCGTAAGCGGCAACGGAGATGAAATGGCGGGGTTGGTCCGCCAATTCTATGAGGAAGCCTCCGGCGGCCAGCAGGAGGGTTTCCCGGTAGTAACAGGCGGCACGATGGCCAGCCTGCAGGAATTGGCCGGCGTGCCTTCCGCCGAAGCGTTTATCGCTTCGCTGAAGCAGACTGCGCTGCGGGAGTTTGGGTTTGACGCGGCGGATGCTGCCTCAGCCGCAGCGCTGGCCACAGCAGCAACGCCAGAGGCTGAGGCAGCAGCGTCAGCGTCGGAACAAGCGGCGGCATCCGGGGCTTCGCCGGCGGGAAGTACCGGTGTCCCGGCCGGCTTCGAGATGCCGGGCGATCAGCTGGAGCAGCTGATGGCCGCCATGCGCAGCCGATACGACAGCTGACCAAGGCTGGTGACAGCTCCTCGCCGGTCCCAAAGACAAAGAACCCCTTCCCGCCAGAAAGCCCATGTTCTCTGCTTCCCAGAGGCCATGGGCTTTAAACGGTTTGTTCCATGCCGATGTTGTCCCGGAACGATTAATAAGGCTGCCACTGAAGCTGGCGGGCATGTTTGAAGCGTTCAAGAACAGCAGGCCAATAAACGACATTCCACCAGTCCTTGATGTAATCGGCGCGTTTGTTCTGGTGTTTGAGGTAATAGGAATGCTCCCATACGTCGATCGGCAGCAGCGGAACCACATCCCATTGGGACAGGTTCTGGTGTTTCTCGGCCTGCAGAATCTCCAGCCGGCGGGCACGCGGGCTCCAGACGAGAATCGCCCAGCCGCCGCCTTCGACCTTCTCCGCAGCTTTAGAGAACTGCGCGTGGAAGGCTTCAAAGCTGCCGAAGTCGCGGTTGATTTGCTCGGCCAGCGCTCCGCTGGGTCTTCCGCCGCCCTTCGGATTCATCGTATCCCAATAAATCGTATGCAGGTAGTGTCCGGCCCCGTTAAAGGCCAGCTCGCGCTCCCAATGTTTGACCAAGTCGAAGTTGCCGGTTGTGCGGGCTTCCTCCAGCTTTTTCTCCGCTTTGTTCAGATCCTCTACATAAGTTAAATGGTGTTTGTCATGATGAATGCGGACCGTTGCCTCATCGATATGAGGCTCTAGCGCGTTATACGGATAAGGCAGGGGAGGAAGCCGGTGGCCGCCGATCGGCACGGCGCCATCCTTCACGCGTTGGCCCGGGGTTACGGCTGCTTCAGCGGACGCCTGCTCTTGAGCCTCGTGTGTGAGCTGCTGATCCAGCTTGCGCGAGTAGAAATCATTCCTCGGATTAGGCTGCAAATGGTAAGGGTCCACGGCAGGCGGAACCTGGGAGGCTGCCTGGGAGATCAAACCCGGCTGGTTGAGCGTCTCCAGAACGGCCAGGAAATACTCGGATTCGCGGATGATATGCAGCAGAACCACTTTGGCCAGCGGTACGCTCTGCACGGCCTGCGATTGCTGAAGAATCGCATCCAGCTGGCGAATCCACTCCTGAGATTGGCGGAATGCAGCAGCCAGCAGGCGTTCCGTCTGCTTGACCAGCTCCTCATTGGGCTGACTCTTCTGGGGAGCGGCCAGCGCGTACTGCAGAAGCGAATCGGCTGCGGATTCCGTGTCCCCGAAGACCTTGGCCCAGTCGTCCAGCAGCTTGACGTAAACGGGCTCCAGGGACGGGACGATCGCTTTTATGACATCAACATGCTCTTTCTCCTGCTGCTTCCAGAACCGGATTTCCTCCAGCACGCGGATCGGCAGATAAGGGCCATAAACGAATAACATGGATATAAAAACCCCTTCCGACATATATTCTTATTTCAGAATTATGCGACGAAGGGGTTGACTCATGCCTGGTTTTAAGTTAATTGTTAGCCGGCTGCTCTAAAGAGGCGTTGACCTGTCCTAGGAAGGTCGATACCCGGCGTAAATATTCCCGGGAATGCTCGCGGAAGATCAGCTCGTGGTGAGCTCCTTGCACGATCCAGACGCCGGAGAACGGGTTGGTCTGGTTGGCGGCGAGTTTCTCCGCAATCGGATAAGGGGCCTTCTCGTCTTCGGTGCCGTGGATAAAATAGATCGGAAATGGATAATCCTCTTTCTTCACTTCCGGATAAGGAATTTGCCGCAGGCTTGTTCCGTTCAGAACCGGGAGCAGCATCTCCAGAATTTCCAGCGAAGGATGCTCGGGCAGCGGCAGGTGCTGCTTCAGGTTATGATACAGCGTATCCGGTTCAAGCAGGAAGGTGCTGTCGAGAATCATGGCGTTCACGTCATTCGTGTGAAGTCCGGCCTGCAAGGCAGTCCCCGCTCCCATCGAAAATCCCCAGACAATGATTTCTTTAGCGCCTTTCTGCTTCACGTACTGAATGGCGCCAAGCAGCTGCTGGGCTTCTTTCTTGCCTCCTGTAGCAACTTCCTTGCTGTTCTGTGCGGCAAAGCCGTAATCAAACATCAATACATTGAAGTTGAGCTGATGGGCAAAATGGGCCAAATCATACATCGGAATCCAGGATTCCTCGCGATTGGCTCCGTATCCGTGGCTGAAGACGATCGTTTTATTGGAGCCTGCCGCCGGAATATACCAGCCATGCATCGTCCGGCTGTTGTCGAGCGCCTGGAAGTTCACGTCTTCATAGGCCATATTTTTGGCCAGCTTGGGATTGGAGTACAGCGGTGCAACAGTAGGATTGGACAGCACCCAGGCGATAAACCCGTGCAGGACGATAAAGCAGAAGATAAAGAAAAAGAGTATAGAAAGTCCCAAGGCGATCAGGACATGTTTGAATTTTATGAATTTGGCGGGAGTCCAGGGGCCTGCTTCCGCATGGGGACGAGAATCGATCTTTGGCCCGCGGCGAGTGGAATCTCTTCGATCTGCAGTATTATTCATCGAGTCCCTCCTTGCGCTGACAACCTCTTCAACTGAATCGGATTATGTCGAATAAAAGCGTATTATGCCTTTTTAATATAAATTATCGTAAGCTTGGGGTGGCTTAAAGTCAATGCTAATCAGCCATTTGCCAGGATATATGGGTTATGGACGGATTTGACGGTAACGTTTATAATTTATGTAACCATGTTTCATAGTATGAAACGAAGAGGTGTTGGGAGATGGAAGACCGGAAACTGACGGTACGCGCTGTTGAGCGGGCGCTTGATATATTAATGTGTTTTACCCAATCGGAAGAGCTGGGGCTTACTGAAATTGCCGCAGCGATTTCCCTGCATAAAAGCACGGTGCACCGCTTGCTGACCACCCTGGAGGAACGGGGGTTCGTGATCCGCGATAAGGCAACGGAGAAATACAGGCTCGGCATGAAAATTTGGGAGCTGTCGGCTCATTTGACGCATAATGACGACCCGGCCGTCCTGCTGCTTCCGGGGATGGAGAAGCTGAGGGATGCGGTTGGCGAGACCGTCAGCTTATATTTGCGGGATGGCAGCGACCGCTTGCGGATTCAGGCGGTTCAGAGCAATCAGGCGATTCGCCGGGTGGCACCGGTTGGTGCCCGGCTGCCGCTTTATGTCGGGGCCTCCAGCAAGGTGCTTGTGGCTTTTGAGGAAGAGGTTTTTACCCAGTCGCTGCTAAACGCGCCGGATTGGCCGGTGACGGTGGATCGGCAGCAGTACCGCGCCCAATTGGAGCAAATCCGGAAGCAAGGCTACGCTACGAGTTATGAGGAGCGGGAGCCGGGAGCTTCGGCGGTGGCTGCCCCCATCTTCGGGCGCTCCGGACAGCTGGCCGCTGCCCTTTCCGTCTCCGGTCCGGTCAGTAGACTGAACCCCGAGAAGCTGGAAGAGCTAGGTCCCATATTGGTGGAAGCGGCGAGAGAAATGGGGTATATGCTGCCCTGAACGGAACAGTACAAAGACGGCATCAGGTTGATTGGACCGTGCCGTCTTTGTTTTTTTTATTTGGATATTGGTTTATTGGCTGTCAGGTTTAGCTTCTTTGATCCAATTAGCGATATCCTGAATGATGGCTTTGGATACGTGGGAAGGGAGAACATATTCATTGCCTGTCGAGAGAGTATCGGTTTCAGCCAGCAGGTGATTGACCTTCGGATAAGATTTAAATACGACATCCCGATGACCGGCAAGGGCAGTCTGCCAGCCTTTGAACTCGCTCATCGGCACCTGCCAGTCGTTCTCGCCTTGCAGAATGAGCATCGGCCCGGTCTGCTCTTTGGCTAACTCCGCCGGTACATAATCCCTTTGCTCATACCACCAGTAAGCCGGAGGAACAGGGAAGCTTTCCGGCAGATGATCGACGGAATATTGCGGATCGTTCACAAGACCGGCGATTTGTTTCCAGGCGGCTGCCTGCTGTTCGTAAGGGGCAGTATCCTGGCCCAGCGACTCGATACGCTCCTTCAGCTCCTCCTGCTGGAGAACGGCCACATCGATAAAGCTGGAGCTTGGGGCGGAGAGCAGAAGGGTCCCCGCGATCTGATGGCTGGCTGAATCGGCTGCTTTGATCAGCGGCATGGCGAAGCCGCCCTGGCTGTGTCCGGCCACATAAATCCGGCTGGTGTCGATCTCCGGTACGGTGGTAAGCAGCTGTACGGCTTTGAGTGCATCGTCTACGGATTCGTTTCTTAAGGTGAAGTTTGGTTTAGCGGCAATTTTGAAAGTATGCTCATACGTAACCTTGTCGTATCTGACTGTGGCGATGCCTTGGGCTGCAAGGCCCGCAGCCAGATCGCGGAAGGGCTTGGCCCCATAAGCGCTGGAATCGAGATCCTGTGGTCCCGAGCCGTGCACAAGCACGACTGCCGGATAAGGGCCTTCGCTGCTGCCGCCAGCCGGCAGAGTAAGAACGCCGGGGAGGGCGTATTCCCCGCTGCCGATCGTCACCTCTTGCTCCGAATAGCTGGAGGCGTCGTCATAAGGCGCCTTCTGATAGGTATCCGGCGTTTCGGTCGCCAGATACAGATCGTCCACTTGTCCTGCAGGGTTCAGGCGGATGGTCAGAGTAAAAGGTGCCGCGGCGGCCTGAACCCTGTAAACGACGTTTTGATGCACGGCGTTTGCCGTCTGCGATTTAAGCGTGACCGCACCAGCTTTGCCGTATATCCGCTCATAATTGCTCCATAAGGACTGGAGCTGCTCGGGGGTTATGGCTTGCTGCAGAGCCGGACTGGCGAGCTGATAAGCCTCTTGACCCGAGCCTGCGGAGAGCAGGCTCATAAACCGGTCCGCAATCTTCGCTGCTGCAGCATCCTCCTTGCCGTCTGCAGAACCTCCTGTATTTCCTGCACTCCCTGAATTTCCTGTCTCCATATCCGCTTTTAATCCGAAGACCTCCCGCACCCAGCTTTCGGACATCCAGGTTTGGCCATTTCGGAATCCAGCCGGACCTGACTGGCTGTAGGTGATCTGCTTCCCGTTGAAGCTTGCTTCCCCCTTGGCGGGGAACAGCACCAGGTTTTGGCCGCCAAAGGTTAAAGTTACACTTTTATCCGCGGGTCTCCAGTCTACCTGGATGCCGAGGGAGCGCGCAATCTCCCGCACCGGCTTCAATTCGGGTTTCGGATAAGCGCTTTCGGAAGCGGGAGTGTTCTGACCGGCTTCGTCTGCCTGCGCCTCGGCCACTCCTGCGGCAGGCAGGATAAGACCTAAAGCGAGGGCGGCAGCGGTTGCTTTTTTCGAAAATAACTCCTTCTTCATGACACGATTCCTCCAATTCACGGATAAGGATTTTAAGAGACTTTCAGCGTTCACTAGGAAGTAAAAACAAGCAGCAGGACAATAATGACAAACGGGGCAAGGAAAAACAACCAGGCCAGCGGCCGCGCGAAGTTGACGGTCCAGCCGATGCCGACTCTTTTTTCGATAAACAGGGAAGGGTCATTCGGGTTGTAATATGTGCTGCCTCCAAGCTTCCAATGCCGGTCGTCGTCGACGGGAACGGCTGAAGGATTGCCTTCCGTTCCGGATTTCCGGGCAAGCCGGGTTCCGCTTTGTCCGGTGGAGAAGGACATCCAGATCGAGCCGGCTACGATGAGTAGTGGGATGGACAGGGCGACGGGGGAGATCCATTTCGGGTCAATGGAATAAATCATCGTCAGCTGCATGAAGAAGAACAACACCACCAGCAGGAGGCTCATGGCAAAATTAAGACAGACCAGCGCCGGCGGAAAGCTGCGTTCCTGCGCGAGGATTCCTCCGGATCGGCCGGATTCAGCTGCTGCTTGGATTTATAAATAATGAAGTTAATGGACAGCAGCAGGCCCGTCATAAAGAGCTGAAGCAGGTTGGGAAGCAGCAGGATGCGGACGGATTTTGTTTCCATGCGGTCCACATTGCCGTTCAGGTCATAATGCATCGGAATCTGATCCGGTATCCGGTCGTATTGCGCAAGTGCAAACACCGCGCAGGCGATAATGATCGCCAGGTGGATCAGATACCATTTGCCGGACAGGATCAGCCGCTGCTTGCGGAAAGAGGTGTCCAGCGGGAGCGCCGTTTTCCCCGGCGTGGAGGCAGCGGGAAGCGAAGCCTTCAAAGCTTTCATTTTGCCGTAAAAATACAGATGCAGCACAAAAGTGCCGATCAGGAGGGCAACTGCAAAACCCGCTACGGCAATGCCTATTGTGTCCGCCTTCATTTGAACGGCTGCAAACCCGAAGGCGAGGCCGAAAATCAGGCATAATACCGTACTCAGCAGGGCATAACGTTTTCGCATGTCCGCAACAGGCGGACTGTTCCATACCTCCTCGCTGACGGTAATGCCGAAGCTGACCGTTCTCCGGGTTAAATAAGGAAGCGCGATCTGGAGGACGGAGATCGGGATAAAAATCAGGAAGAACAAAACAACGTTAATGGTGTTCATGGCGTAGGCTCCTTTCCGGATTGGGGCGGGGAAGGCGAGATTTGTTCGTACAGCTTCTGAACCTGGCTTAGCAGACCGCTTAGATTCATGCCGCGCAGAATAGACTCGGCAATGATCGGCCGCAGCTGCTCCAGCTGTTTGGCCATAAATTCAGGCGTCAAGCCAGGCAGGCCGTCCGGCTGAACGACAACCCCTTTTTGCCGGTGGATTTGAATATACCCCTCTTGCTTAAGCAGCGTGTAGGCTTTATTGACGGTGTGCAGATTGACCCCGATATCCGCAGCAAGATGGCGGACGGAAGGAAGGGCTTCGCCTGGCTTCAGCCTGCTTGCTGCAATGCCTTCGATAATTTGGTTCATAAGCTGTATATAAATCGGGACCTCGGATTGCATGTCGAGCTGAATGATCATGGCGAAAATCACCATCCTTTTGTTTTAACTGTTATATTTGTAGTATAACAGTTAAAACAAAAGGTGTAAAGGGGACGTGAATGAGCGAGAGTGCAGGAAGGGCGAGCGTGCAGAAGCGCGTGCAGAAGCAGATGCAGAAGCAAACCGTGGAAAAATAAAAACAAGACCTTCCGCCGCAGGGGATAACCCCTAACAATCGAAAGGTCTTGTTGTTGTAAGTGATCTTATAGTGCGGCTGGTATACGTTTAATTAAACGCCTACCTGAATCATTTGGCGCAGTACGGTTTGCAGGATGCCGCCATTATGGTAATAATCAACATCTACCATGCTGTCCAGGCGAGCTGCAACCGGGAATTCAAACTGGGTGCCGTCGGTACGGGTAGCGACAACGGTCAGGATTTGACCCGGCTTCACCTCATTGCTGAGACCGAGAATATCAAAGGTTTCGGTTCCGTCAATGCCGAGGCTCTTCCAGCTGCCACCTTCCTGGAACTGCAGCGGCAGGACGCCCATGCCGACCAGGTTGCTGCGGTGAATCCGTTCAAAGCTTTCGGCGATGACGGCTTTAACGCCCAGCAAATACGTGCCTTTCGCAGCCCAGTCACGGGAGCTGCCTGTGCCGTATTCTTTACCGGCGATAACAACCAGATTATTGCCTTCGCTTTGATACTTCATGGATGCATCATAGATGGACATGACTTCGTCTGTCGGCAGATATTTCGTAACGCCGCCCTCGGTGCCCGGAGCCACCTGGTTGCGGATCCGGATGTTGGCGAACGTACCGCGCATCATCACTTCATGATTGCCGCGGCGGGAGCCGTAGGAGTTGAAATCCTTGCGGGCGACGCCGTGGTCGTTCAAGTAAATGCCGGCCGGGCTGGACGGCGAGATGTTGCCAGCAGGCGAGATATGGTCCGTGGTCACGGAATCGCCGAGCAGGGCAAGCACGCGGGCTTTGCGGATTTCGCCGATATCCTTCAGGCCGTCAGCGATATGCTCGAAGAACGGCGGATTGGCGATATAAGTGGATTTCTCATCCCATTCGTAGAGCTCGCCTTCCGGCACAGGGATAGAGTTCCAGCGTTCGTTCTGCGTAAAGACGTTCTCGTATTTGCTGCGGAACATTTCCGGGCTGACGGACAGGCCGATCGCTTCCTTGATTTCCTGCGAAGAAGGCCAGATGTCCTTCAGGAATACCGGTTCCCCGGCTTGATCGTAACCAAGCGGCTCGGTTTGCAGGTCGATATTGACGGTTCCGGCCAGCGCATAAGCAACAACAAGCGGCGGGGACGCCAGATAGTTGGCTTTCACCTGCGCATGGACGCGGCCTTCAAAGTTCCGGTTGCCGGACAAGACGGCAGCGACGGTCAGATCGTTGTCGGCAATGGCGGCACTGACTTCGTCAGGCAGCGGGCCGGAGTTGCCGATACAGGTTGCGCAGCCGTAGCCGGCTACGTGGAAGCCAAGCTGCTCAAGCGGACCGATCAGGCCGGCTTTCTCCAGGTATTGTGTTACAACAAGGGAGCCGGGCGTCAAGCTGCTTTTGACATAAGCCGGTTTGGTCAAGCCGCGTTCTACAGCTTTCTTCGCGAGCAAACCTGCACCAAGCATAACACTCGGGTTGGAGGTATTCGTACAGCTGGTGATCGCCGCGATTACGACCGCTCCGGTTCCGAGCAGGCTTTCGCGTCCATCCGGATGTTTAACCTGAACCTTCTCGGCGATTTTCTCGTCGCTCAGGCCATAGCCGCCTTTATCAACCGGAGTGCGGATAATATCGTTGAAGTTCTTCTTCATTTCGGTCAGTTCGATCCGGTCCTGCGGACGTTTCGGACCGGCCAAGCTTGGCACTACCGAAGCCAGATCGAGTTCGATCAGATCGGAGAACTCGGGATCGGCCGTTTCGCTGGTCCGGAACATGCCTTGAGCTTTGTAATAAGCTTCGACAAGCGCGACCTGCTCGTCGGTACGTCCCGTGCTGCGAAGGTAATTCAGGGTTTCGCTGTCAACCGGGAAGAAACCGATGGTGGCGCCGTATTCAGGTGCCATGTTGGCCACCGTTGCCCGGTCGGCCAGGCTGATGTTGGCAAGACCCGGTCCGTAGAATTCCACGAATTTGCCGACAACGCCTTTCTTGCGGAGCATTTGCGTTACAGTCAGCGCAAGGTCGGTTGCCGTAGCGCCTTCAGCCAGGCTGCCGGTCAGCTTGAAGCCGATGACTTCAGGGGTTACGAAGTAAAGCGGCTGTCCAAGCATGCCGGCTTCGGCTTCGATCCCGCCGACACCCCAGCCGACAACGCCAAGGCCGTTGATCATCGTGGTATGGGAGTCGGTGCCGACCAGGGAGTCCGGGAAGACAACAGTTTGGCCGTCTACCGTTTTGGTAGCTGCAACCGATGCGAGGTATTCCAGGTTGACCTGGTGTACGATCCCCGTAGCCGGAGGAACGGCGCGGAAATTGTTGAACGCCGTTTGCGCCCAGCGCAGGAAGCGGTAACGTTCTTCGTTCCGCTCAAATTCGACATTCATGTTGTATTCGAGCGCTTCCGGCGTACCGAAAGCATCGACCATAACGGAGTGGTCGATAACGAGATCGACAGGAACCAGCGGATTAATTTGTTTGGGATCCCCTCCGGCTTTCTTGACGGTATCCCGCATGGCAGCAAGATCTACGACAACAGGGACGCCTGTAAAGTCCTGAAGGACGATACGCGCAGGGATAAACGGAATTTCTTTGTTATCATCGCGGCCTTCCGCCCAGCCGGCGATTTGCTTCACATGTTCATCGGTGATCGCGCGTCCGTCGAACTGGCGGATCGCAGCTTCAAGCAATACTTTAATGGAGAACGGAAGTTTGGAAACGCTGCCTAAACCTTGCGCCTCCAGGGATTTCAAATCATAGTAACGGTAGGTTTTGCCTCCGACTTCAAGCTGACGGAGGGCGGAGAACTGATCGTTCAATGGCATATGCTTACCTCCTGGGTTTCATTCTGTGAAACGACATTTCAAAAAATAATTCTAATTTAAGTATAATGCCTGGGCTCAGGCTCGTAAAGGACTTTTTGCCGCTCATAATGCCTATTTTTCCTGCATATCTATTGGAATGGTGCTAGTTATGATGCAAGAGAGCGGAGGGGGATAAGGATGGCGGAAGATTGGAAAAACGTGCTGTCTACCTATATTTTGCAGCAAAATCAGGACGAGGTGGATTATCGGCTGCGGGGTGGCCCGACCGTCGTTACCGATTTGGATTATTTGATGCGCCGGGGCGAACGCAAGGCACGGATGGCGAAATGGTACGAGGAGCGTGAGGCTTCGCCGCTCAGAAGCGAAACGAAAGCTAAGCTGGTCAGCGAGCCGGTGGAAACGGCGGATGAAGTCGAGGTCGATCTGCAGCTGCACCGCAAAATTTATTACAATAAAGCCGGGGTCAAACACCGGGAGGAGCGTTTGGACCAGCAGCGTCTACTCCTGGTTCGCAGCGGCGCGGATTGGGTGATTGAAACGGTGACGCAGAAGGTGCCGGAGCGCAGCCCGGTGTTGGCAGGGGCTTTTCCGAACAGCGGTCTGCCCGGTGATTCTCCGCGGAAAGCCGATAAGAGAGGACCCTATTTGAACCGGGACGTGCTGGGAACCGGCGGCGTGCCGAAGGGGCCGATTTACCGCAGGGAAGATGCAGTCAAATATGCGGATGACTGGTGGGATGGCTTTAATCCGGAATTCGCCGGTTTCGAGGTGGACTGCACCAACTACATTTCACAATGTCTCTTTGCAGGCGGAGCGCCAATAAACTATACTGGGAAAAGAGAATCGGGCTGGTGGTACAAAGGATATGTAGGCTCGCAGGAATCCTGGAGCTACAGCTGGGCAGTCGCGGGCAGTCTTGAGCGTTATTTAAGCACAAGCCGTTCCGCTCTTCGAGCCATATCCGTAGACCGCCCGGAGCAGCTGGAGCTCGGCGATGTAATCATCTATGACTGGGATGGGGACGGAGCTTATCAGCACAGTACGATTGTAACTGCCTTTGATGCCGGAGGCATGCCGCTCGTTAACGCGCATACGGTAAGCAGCCGGCACAGATATTGGGATTACAAGGATTCGTATGCCTGGACGGAGAAGACGAAATATCGTTTCTTTCACATTGCGGACCGGTTCTAACTAACAATTGAGACTTACAATAGATGAAGAGAGGTAAACCATGGGACAGGACAAAATGACCGTCGGCCTGGTATACGGCGGCAAATCCGGAGAACACGAAGTATCGCTGCAGACGGCTTTCGCTGTCATGGGCGCATTTGATTACGACAAATATGAGATCATTCCTTTTTTTATTACGAAAAAGGGTGAATGGAGGGTGGGCGGACGCCTGTCGGCTCCGCTTGCCTCTCTTGACAAACTGAAGCTGGAGCAGGGGGCCGGGGATACCTCGGCAGCCGTACAGCTGCTGTTCGCCGGATTGTCCGGAAGCGGTAAAGGCTTGGATGTGGTCTTCCCGCTGCTGCATGGGACAAACGGAGAAGACGGAACGATTCAGGGGTTGTTTGAAATGGCCAACCTGCCTTACGTAGGGGCGGGGGTGCTGGCATCGGCGGCCGGCATGGACAAAGCCGTCATGAAGAAACTGTTTGCCGACGCCGGGCTTGAGCAGTGCAAATTCTGTTATTTTACGTCGTCCTCCTGGGAGCGGAACAGCCATGAGCACCTGCAGGCCGTAGAAGATGAGCTGGGTTATCCATGCTTCGTGAAACCGGCCAACCTGGGTTCAAGCGTAGGGATCTCCAAAGCGTCCAACCGTGAAGAGCTGATTCAGGCGATTCAATATGCATTCCGTTATGATCTTAAAGTGATTATTGAAGAATTCGTGGATGCGCGGGAAATTGAAGTAGGCATCCTGGGCAATGACGAACCGCTGGCGTCAGTACCGGGCGAAATCGTCTCAAGCAGCGAATATTACGATTACACAGCTAAATATCTCGACGGCAAATCGCAGATGATTATTCCGGCCGAACTGGATACAGAGCTTGCAGAACGGGTACGCGATCTGGGGATCAAAGCGTTTAAGGCAATTGAAGGAAGCGGCTTGTGCCGGGCGGATTTCTTTGTCCGCCGAGATAACGGCGCTATCCTGATTAATGAAGTTAATACGATGCCTGGTTTCACACCATTCAGTATGTATCCGCTGCTTTGGCGCGAAACCGGCGTTTCTTACGCTGCGCTGCTGGACCGTCTGCTGGGGCTGGCTGTTGAACGATTTGAGGCCCGTCAGAATCTGGAGTTCGAAAGCGGCGTGCAATAAACGAACACCGGCTTTCCAAGAGAAAGGAAGTAGCGAATGGGTTTCCAAACCGAATTTAATTCTGTATGCAAATTCAAGAATGAACAGGAGTTCTATGAACTGCTGGAATACGGGCGCTGTAAAATGACCAAGTCCGGTCTCCGTATTTTCCCTACGGGCCAAAAAGTCATCGCTTACACGCCGGATAACCGGGCCGCGGCCATCGTGAAAATTACCGGCTGCATTGCGGAAATTAATTTCCAGGGCCAGGAAGTTACCGAGGTCGAGCTCCAGCTCGTTCGTGAACTGACAGAAGAGGAATCACGGATTCAGACCGCCCTCGCTCATGAAATGTTTTTTGGCGAGGCTCATGGCTGATACGAATAGGATTTTGTACGTTACGAAGCATAACTCTCGATACGGAGTCTGTGGGCGTTAGGCTGGATGCCAAGCTAAAAGGCTGGAGCGTTATCGTTATTTGCCTTGATGGACGAGCTGCCCTAGGATCAGGGCGACAGTGTTTTGAAATTTTCAAATTCGAATAATGAATAAAAACTCGCAAAAAAGAGTTGTCCAGGAACGGGCAGCTCTTTTTTTGTTGTCTAAATAAGGGATGAAGGAAGGGATAATTACAGCCCTAACTATTATTCGCGTTATGTTTACTGACCTAAACTTGACACAATTGTGTAGTTTTTTTTGTAATTTTATATAGTAATAAATAGTATTTTATAGTACAAATAAACTATTATAACTTATTGTTGAATAAAAGTAAAAAAATAATTGCCGAATCCGATAGTGGAAGTTATACTATTCTTATATTTCGTATCACTATATGTTATATAAACTAACATTTGGATGGGGGATTTGTATGAAGGTTAAAGGATTAGCTGCAATGGTGTTCGTGTTAGCATTAGTTACCGCAGGTTGTGGCAACAAGGAAACGGCATCAGGTTCCAGCGGTTCATCCAACTCGGGAAGCGGCGGCAAGGTCATCAAGATCGCTACCCAATCTCCTTTGTCAGGCGGAAGCTCCATTCAGGGCGAGGCTATCAAGCTTGGCGCTCAAATGTCCATGGAGGATCATAAAGAGGAATTTGCCAAGCTTGGTTATTCTCTTGAACTCGTGCCCTATGACGATCAGGGAGATGCCAAGAAAGGGGTAGCCAATGCGGAGCAAATCGGCGCAGATCAATCTATTGTTGGCGTCATCGGTCACTTGAATTCCGGGGTTACCATTCCTTCCTCCGTTGTTTACGAGAAATACAATATCGCGATGATTTCTCCAGCGAGCACGGCTACCGAAGTCACAGACCGCAAGCTGAAGGTCGTGAACCGTGTTGTAGCCCGCGATGATTTCCAGGGGCCTGCGGCTGCTGAATATGCAATCAAGACGCTTGGCGCCAAAAACATCTTTGTCATTCAAGATAAAACGGCATACGGCCAGGGGTTGGCTGACGCGTTCAGAACCGCAGCCGAGCAAGCCGGCGCCACCATTTCCGGTTATGAAGGTATTACGGTCGGCGAGAAGGATTTCAACGGGGTTCTAAATATCGTTCAATCGAAGAATCCGGACTTTATTTTCTTCGGGGGCATGTATGCAGAGGGCGGCCTGATCGTGAAGCAAGCACGTGATAAAGGCATTACAGCTCCGGTTATGGGCGGCGATGCGCTGGATTCCTCAGGCATGGTGGACATTGCCAAAGACGATATCGTCGGCACTTTGTACAGCTCGGTGTCTACCGATATTACGAAGACGGACCCTGGCAAGAAGTGGGCGGATCAATACGAGCAGAAATTCGGCAAGAAACCCGAAGGCTACTCCGCTTATGCCTATGATTCCATGTCCGTTATGCTTGAGGCGGTCAAGAAGAGCATTGAAGACAACGGCGGGCAGCTGCCCGCCCGCGAGAAGATCCGCGATGCCGTACGGGCAACCAAGGACTTTGAAGGTGTAGCGACCAAAGTAAGCTTTGATGATATCGGCGACAACTCGTATGCGAAAGTCTTTATTTATAAATTTGAAGCGGCTTCTTATCCGGGCAGCATGGTTTCGGAGGTCAGCAAATAAGCGGCAGGACAACTTAATTTGACTTGACTAACAAGTCAGCTGCAGCCAAGAGATGTTCCGGTTTGGGGCAGCTTCTTGGCTGTCATTTTTTCATTCATCCGAAAGGAGTATGCCCATGATTTCTAGCATCCTGCAAACTCTGCCGCAGGTGTTGATCGACGGCCTGGCTTTAGGCGCGATCTACGCGGTTGTAGCACTTGGATATACGATGGTCTATGGTATTTTGGAGCTGATTAATTTTGCGCATGGCGAAATCTTTATGACCGGGGCGTTTGTCGGCACTACTGTCCTGTTTATGTTCCAGTCCTTTGGATGGCTGGGCGGGCTGCCGGCCTGGTTCTCCTATCTGTTAATCATTCTGATTGCGATGATGGTGACCGGGAGCCTGGGGGTCGGCATTGAGAGAGTGGCGTACAGGCCGCTCAGGAAAGCGCCGAAGCTCATTTCCCTGATTTCCGCATTCGGAGTTTCTTTTGTCCTTCAGGATGTGGTTCGTTTTATTGCCCAGCTGAAGACCGGCAACTATATCGTGACCAGCGACTCCTTGTTCAGCGGAAGGATGACGCTGGATACGTCCGCGATCAGCAGCGTGTTCGGGAATGCTTCAATTAAAGCCAATACGATAATTATCCTGATCGTAGCTGTTCTGCTCATGGCAGGACTGGATATATTCGTAAACCGTACCAAATGGGGCGTTGCCATGCGGGCTGTGGCGCAAGACCGGGAGACGGCGTCTTTAATGTCGATTAATGTGAACAAGATTGTGGTTTTGACTTTTTTTATAGGCTCGGCGCTTGGCGGAGCAACGGGTGTTTTGTTTGCTCAGCAGTACGGTACGATTGATCCGTATATCGGCTTTATTTTAGGAATGAAGGCTTTCACGGCGGCTGTGCTTGGAGGCATTGGCAATATCCGCGGCGCTATGTTCGGCGGAATCGTGATTGGCATCCTGGAGATGTTCGCCTCGTCCAATCTGGGGATTCTGACGCATGGCAGCTTTGGAGCGGAATACAAGGATGTATTTGCTTTTATGATCCTGATCATTGTGCTGATCTTTAAACCCGAGGGCTTGTTCGGCAGAGCCGTCAAAGAGAAGGTGTAGGTGATCCTGATGGGGAATATGGGGAAACTTAAACATTGGCTTGCCGCGAACAAAGCGGCCCAAGGCGGACTGCTTGCCGCTTTTATCCTGGTTACGGCAGGGGCTGTTTATGGGATGGATAAGTCGGTGGTCGCTTTCCTGCTGCTGCTGGCTTCGCTGCTGCTGCTCTATTTCACTTCCTTCAGCAATAAAATCAAATGGATGGCGGCCGGGCTGCTGCTGATTATCATCATTCCTTTCGCCACCTCCGGCGGGTCGTCTTATGAGGCTTATATGGAAGTGGCTTCCCAATGCGGCATTTATGTGGCAATGGCACTTGGACTCAATATTGTCGTCGGTTTTGCCGGGCTGCTGGATATGGGTTTTGTCGCTTTTTTTGCAGTGGGTGCTTATACGTACGGGATCTTTGCCACCGGGCAGGCCAACAACTTCATATCCGGAGATATGTTCCCGCTATCAGGCGGTTATTTCTGGATATTTATTCTGCTTGGAGGTTTTATGGCGGGGATCTTCGGAATTTTGCTCGGTCTCCCGGTACTCCGGGTCAAAGGCGATTATTTGGCTATCGTCACCTTGGGATTTGGAGAAATCATTAGAATCATCTTCAATAATCTGGAGAAGCCGGTCAATATTACAAACGGGGCGATGGGGCTGTCGTCTATCCAGCCTCCAAACCTGTTCGGGTTCCAATTTACTTTCCCGCATCAATTTTATTTCATCGTGCTGCTGATATTGGGCGTCGTGATCTTTGCCGTGCGCAGGCTGGAATATTCCCGGCTCGGACGGTCCTGGAAAGCGGTGCGCGAGAATGAAATCGCCGCCCAGTCCATGGGGATTCCGCTGATCCGCACCAAGCTGACGGCTTTTGCGATCGGGGCTTCTTTCTCTGGCATGATGGGCGTTGTCTTTGCGGCCAAACAAACGTTTATTGACCCTACCAGCTTTACGCTTATTGAATCGACAACGATACTGGTCATGGTCGTCTTGGGCGGGATGGGCAGTGTTCCTGGCGTTATTCTCGGCGCGAGCCTGGTCACGATTCTGAATCTGCAGGTGCTCACCGAGCTGACGAACTGGCTGAACCAGCTGTCGTCACGGGGTGTCATTCAAGTGCCTGACGCGTTGTCGCCATCCAAGATGCAGCGCCTGATCTTTGGCCTGATTCTGATTCTGGTGGCGGTGTTCAGGCCAAATGGACTGATCAGGGCCAAGAACCGCAAGGTTCAACTGGATCAAACCGATAGGAGCGTGAAGCCCAATCCGATATCCGGTCAGGCTTCAGGGGCGTCATCGGTGAATGAATGAGCGTTTAGCCATAGCTTGTGAAGGGAGGAACCGGAGAAATGACCATTTTGAAGGTGACGAATCTAATGAAGAAATTTGGCGGCCTGGTCGCGGTGAACGGGGTTGACTTTTCTTTCCCGAAGGGCCGGATTTCAGCGGTGATTGGGCCAAACGGCGCTGGCAAAACAACTTTCTTTAATATGATCACCGGCATTTATGTGCCTGATGGCGGCAGCATCGAGCTGGACGGCGAATCGATTGTGAAGGTCAAACCGCACAAGATTACGGAGAAGGGTATTGCCCGTACTTTTCAAAATATCCGGTTGTTTGGCAGTATGACGGTGCTGGAGAATGTGATGGTGGGGATGCATATTCATCTGAAATCAGGGATTCCAGCTACACTGCTCAGCCTGCCTAAGGTGCGACAGGAGGAGAAATTGGCACAGGAAGAGGCTTTCCGGCTGCTGGAGTACGTGGGGCTCGCTCATTGGATGAACGAGGAAGCGGCCAGTCTGCCTTACGGCGCGCAGCGGCGGCTTGAGATTGCCCGGGCGCTGGCTGCGAAACCGAAGGTGCTGCTGCTGGACGAACCGGCTGCCGGGATGAATCCCAGGGAGACGGCGGAGCTGACCGGGTTGATCCGGCATATGCAGCAGGAGCTGAAGCTTTCCGTTATCTTGATTGAGCACGATATGAAGCTGGTTATGGAATTGTCGGATCACATTCTGGTATTGGATCATGGCGAGAAGATTGCGGAAGGTGGACCGGACGACATTCGTTCGAACCCCA
The DNA here is from genome assembly GCF_001685395.1 of Paenibacillus yonginensis. NCBI lineage: Bacteria > Bacillati > Bacillota > Bacilli > Caryophanales > Paenibacillaceae > Paenibacillus > Paenibacillus yonginensis. The sequence continues at coordinate 4,889,741 of NZ_CP014167.1, forward strand.
AAGTCATTGAAGCTTATTTAGGCAAAAGTGCGGTCGAAGAGGAGGTTGCCAAGCAATGAGTTTGCTGCAGCTGAATAAAGTAGAGGCATTCTACGGCGGAATTCAGGCGCTGAGAGGCATTGACATCACGGTCCATCAGGGCGAGATTGTAACGCTCATCGGATCGAACGGAGCCGGGAAATCCACGACCCTCAAGTCCATCTGCGGGCAGGTTCAGACAAAAGGGGAAATCTTGTTTGAAGGGAAAAATATTACGTCCTGGCAGCCTCATCAGATTGCTATGGCGGGTATTGCCCACGTCCCGGAAGGAAGGCGGATATTCCCGCGGTTGACGGTGAAGGAGAATCTCGAGATGGGGGCGTTCTCCGTCAAGGACAAGAAACAGGTCAAACAGCGGATCGAGCAGGCTTTTGTTTATTTTCCCAGATTAAAGGAGAGGTACCACCAGGCGGGAGGGACAATGAGCGGGGGAGAACAGCAGATGCTGGCCATAGCCCGGGCTTTGATGATGAACCCCGACATCCTGCTGCTGGATGAACCTTCGATGGGGCTGGCCCCTGTTCTGGTCGATCAAATCTTTGATATTATTCAGGAGCTGAATGCTGCCGGGATGACCATTCTGCTGGTGGAACAGAACGCTTATCATGCTTTAAAGATTGCTCACCGGGGTTACGTCATCCAGACGGGAGAAATTGTGATGCAGGATTATGCCGACGTGCTGTTGTCGAGCAATGAAGTGCAAGAAGCCTATTTAGCCTGAAGCCGCCGAAAGGCGGCTTTGTTCTTTTAACCACAAGTATTTTCTTATACAATATAGATGAATAACATCATAGGTTCGTTCATTGAGGCTTCACAAATCGGAGGTATTCAAAAGGTACGGTAGGGGTTAAGCTGGTTCTAGCAGCCTTTTTTTGGTAAAAACACGCAACTTTATTTCATCCCAAACGTATTCTAACAGGAACGGGCAAGTAGATTGCTATAGAAAGTAGAGGGATCTAGGTTGGAAGACAATAAGAAACCCGCCTTTGTGGTGGGCAGCAAGTCTTATACCGCGGTTGCTATCAATGCGGCAGCCAAAGCGGGAGAATGGATTAAGAGCCGAGTGGGCATTTATAAACAATTGGATACCAAAACCTCCCCGCAGGATCTGGTAACAGAAGTGGATAAAGGCGCAGAAGTCATGATCCGCAAGCTGATTCAGACCCATTTTCCGGACCATGATTTTCTGGGTGAAGAAAGCGTCGAGCCCGGCGCGGAAGCATCGGCCAAAGCGGTGGCCGGCTATGCGGATTCCGAATATCTCTGGATTGTGGATCCGATCGACGGTACAACCAACTTTGTGCATGGCAATCCTTATTTCTGTGTGTCCATCGCTCTTGCGGTGAAGGGCGAACTGATGCTGGGCGTCATTTATGATCCGATGCATGACGAGATGTTTGTGGCGGAGAAAGGCAAAGGCGCCTATGTTCACGGCAACCCGATGGCCGTCTCCAAAGAAGCGGCTTTGTCAGACAGTCTGATGGCAGTCGGGTATAACCCGGACCGGAATTTTGCGCTGCCGCTTAACATGAAAGGCATCACGGCTTTGGCCACACAGACAAGAAGTTTGAGAACGATGGGTTCAGCAGCGCTGCAGTTGGCATACGTGGCAGCCGGGCGGTTGACCGGTTATTACGAGGTGGGTCTGAATGCTTGGGATATTGCAGCCGGCGTGCTGTTGGTAACGGAATCGGGCGGCAAGGTGACGGATACCCAAGGCGGCGCATTCAGCCTGCAAACCCGTCATCTGGCAGCGACCAACGGTTTGATTCATCAGGAACTGCTGCAATCGCTGGAAGCATCCAGAGCGACCGGGCTGTAGCTTCCGGATTATAGTGGGGAGCGAAGGAATGGTCCGGTTTCATTTCTGTTAGCGGAGACTGGTTCAGCGGGTAAGAGGTATAGGGATCTAACCTTTCATTTTTTTGCTGAGATAAGGAGGTCATCCTATGGACAATGAGAAGGACAAGAACCTGGAAGAGAAGTTGTCCGAGCTGTTAACCGAAGGGGAACTGGAGGAGACTGACCGTCAGGAAGAAGGCCGCAAACGGCTGTCTCCCCGTTATGAAGTGCGGATTCAGACGACGTTTGACCCGATCGTGGAGGAAACGATCAAATTTCGCAGCATGGCTAAAGAGATTGACGGACGGTACGATAAATATGTAGAACCGTCTTCTCAAGCCAAGACAAGGAACAAGAATGTTGATCCTGAAGAATAACAGCCTATTAAATCAAATATAGAAGAATTGGATGAAGCCTAAGGGCATCAGGGAAAGCCGGCTTCAGATCAACCTCAAACCTCCGAGCAAACCGGGGGTTTTTTTGGTATGGGCTGGAATTTGGCTGTTTGGCTTGGCAACGGGGAATTCATTTCGTGCAAGGATCCGAGGCAGGCTATTGACGCTGAAGCTGGTCGGCAAGTACAATTTTCCTCACTGGATGATAAACGCTGCATAGGAATCAATTTCAAAATAAAAGGGAGTGTGGGTAAGAGGATGAAGGGAATAGCGGGTAGAAGAAAAACGGGCAAGGTATTAGGCGGGCTGCTGCTGGCAGCGGTGCTGGCTTTGCCGATTCAGGCGGGGGCGGCAGCCCAGGCAGGCAGCGTTTATAAGATCGTTGCTCTCGGGGATTCGGTGACCGCGGGATATGAACCGGCGATGGCTGCTCAAACGAATCCTACTGTATACGGATACGCCGAGCGGCTGAAGGAGCAGGCCTTGTTCCATGGACGGGCGGAGCTGGTGAATGACGGAATTCTGGGCCTGACGAGCGAAGGTTTGGCCAACTATACGGGAGCTATTGAAGCGGGCACGGCCGTTGCGGCCGACGCTATTCAACCAGGCGTCTCCGATCCGCGGATTGCCAAGTTTGCTTCGGGCATCGCTCAGGCGAAATCAGATGTGGCGGATGCCGATCTCATTGTGATTACAATCGGCGGCAATGATATCAAACCGCTGCTGTCAGAAGTTAAGACGCTGGCAGCAAACGATTTGGAAACCAAGGTCAAAACGCTGCTGGCGGATTATTCGGCTAACATCATAGAGACGATCGGGCATTTGCGTACGGTTAATCCGCAGGCGCTGATCGTCCTTGCCGACCAATACCAGCCGGTACCGGCGATTGCCGGGAAGGCCGACTACGACAAGCTGGAGCAGGCAGCGGCTTTGTACACGTCTACCGTGGATCAAGTTGTAGCCCAAACCAACACGGCGACGGGACCGGTAAAAGTCGCCCATGTTGCAGCAGCTTTTGTCGGCAGCGAAATGAGCTACACGCATATTCTCGAAGGGGATATCCATCCGCAGCAAGCCGGCTATGAGGCAATTGCCAAAGTATTTGCCGGGGTCATTTGGGGCGAATACCGCCAGACTGCGGCAGCTGCCGGCAAGGAGCCGATTTCAATCGTGATCGGCGGCCAGGAATGGAATTCGGCGAACAAACCGATTTTGAAGAACGGGCAAACTTTTGTGGCCATCGGCGATATCGTGCAGGCTACCCATGCAGCCTCGAAATGGAACAGCAAAACAAGTACGGTTACTGTCACTTTGTCCGGACGCACAGTCGTTATTCCGATCGGCTCTTCCACCATCCAGGTGAACGGAACCAAAGTAGCGACATCTGCTCCGGCTTTCCTGAATAAAGTCGGCGTCAATTCGAAAACGTACGTGCCGCTCGCTTTGCTGGCAAACGGACTTGGCTTTGAAGTGCAGTACAGCCCGAAGATGAAAACGGCATTTATTAATTTTTAATTGTTGATCATGTCGATCGTGCAAGATAATTGTGGACCGTCCCTGGCAGGGGCGGTCTTTTTGCGGTTTGGCGTGCCCAGCTAAGCACGCATCTTCTAGCCGGTGAAAGTCCGGTCACAGGAGGGGCCAAGCCCCTGTGTAGCTAGGATACCTGCGTATGGCGAAAGCTGTGCGTAGAAGCGTATCGACGAAAGTACCTGTCGGAGACAGGGCGAGCAACATGTCAGGCCGTAACATAAAGTGAATCCTGCCGCGTCGTCAAAAAGGCCTCGCAAGAGGGAAAAGAGGAAGCCGAGCCCCGCGAGCATGGGCGAAGGCCATGGAAGCTGATAAGAACTTGGAGCGTCAGCGAAGAATCCTCCGGCGTAGAGGGATCGGCATGGGATGAAAGAGGATGCAGTGAACTGGGGAGACCCTCCCCTGCACGGAGATTTTTTTTTTTTTCGAAACCGTAAAGAGACGCTCTATAAGCCAAAAGGTGAAGTGATCCGTCTGCAGGAAGGGAGTCCGAGGGGCGAATAGTACCGGGGAACGCAGGACAACACAACCTGCGGGAGGGAAGGCGCCCTGCTTTGTTCAAGCTTCACAAGGAGGTACGAGTGAGTGAATGCCAGAAGGCTAACGACACCAACAGAAAAAGTTCAACAACTCCAAGAGAAGCTAGGTCATGCGGCCAAGACGAGCAAGAGCAGAAAGTTCCATGCACTGTACGACAAAGTCCATCGATTGGATGTGCTACAGGAAGCGTGGCGGAGAGTACGGGCAAACAAAGGAGCGGCAGGCATCGACGGTGAAACCTTGGCAGATATAGCGAAGATGGGTGAAGACCGATTCGTAGCGGAATGCCGAGAACGGCTCCAGAAGAAGTCCTACCGCCCCCAGCCCGTGCGCCGTCACTACATTCCGAAGAAAGACGGACGGAAACGCCCGCTCGGCATTCCAACGGTAAGGGACCGCGTCGTGCAAATGGCAACGAAACTCATAGTGGAACCGATCTTTGAAGCCGATTTTCAGGAATGCTCGTTTGGCTTTCGACCGAAGCGAGGCGCAAAACAAGCGCTGGAGCAAATCCGTAAAGCCTGCAACCGCAAAGGCAATTGGGTGGTCGACGTCGACATCCAAGGCTACTTCGACAACATTAACCAAGAGAAGCTCATGAAACTGGTAGAAATGCGAATCAGCGACAGACGCATTCTCAAGCTCATTCGGCAATGGCTCGGAGCAGGAGTGACGGAGGAAGGAACGGTCAGACGTTCCGATCTGGGAACGCCGCAGGGCGGGGTGATCTCGCCGCTACTGGCGAACATCTACCTGAACTACTTCGACCGATTGTGGGAAAAGCATGGCAAAGAGGTCGGGGAACTCACGCGGTACGCAGACGACTTTGTCGTCGTGTGCAAGACAAAGAAAGATGCGCTCCATGGGTACAAACTCATTCAAGCGATAATGGAGCGTCTGGAACTGACCTTGCATCCGGAAAAGACGCGGATTGTGGGGATATGGACGGGAGAAGAAGGGTTTGACTTCCTCGGCATGCACCACCGGAAGACGAAAGCAGAAACGGGGCAGAACCGCGTGTACTATACGACGCAACAATGGCTCTGTGTTAAAGCAGAGAAACACATTCGGGAAGTCGTTAAAGAACGACTCGCGCCGCCGAAAATGCGGCACGTTTCGTTCCAAGAACATGTGGACTGGCTCAACCTGAGAATCCAAGGCTGGAAGAACTACTATTCGACGCCATACAGTTCCAAATGGATGACAAAGTTAGATGGGTACATCCGCACAAGGCTAACGAAGTGGTACGCAAAGAAGCGCCAACGTAGTCGCTGGCGCAGTTCTGGAAATGAGGTTAAGTTGCTCTGCCAAATGTATGGACTCAAAACGCTTTTGTAAGTCGCACGCACATGAATGACGAACATCGGAAAGCCGTATGAGGGAAAACCTCACGTACGGTTTGATGAGGAGGGGCTGAAAAAAAAAAAAAAACTCAGCCCTTTACTCTAGCCCATGCAATCAAGTAGGAATGCACATAAGTTCATTAGCCCCGCACCTTTGGAAGGAGTGTCCGATCGGCTATGCTCAGGGAAGGAGCAAGCCGCAGCCGGCTTGCCGCGAATACCGGATAAGGAGATGTTGGAGGTATGCCGAAAGCGGCGGACAGATATTTGCAGGTCGACCCGTGGGCAGTGATCGAGGAAGGGTTTGATCCGGCGCGCAGCCGGGTGTCTGAATCGATTTTTTCGCTCAGCAATGAATATATGGGCGTGCGTGGATACGCGGAGGAAGGTTATGGAGGGGATACGCTGCTGGGCAGCTATTTCAACGGGCTGTTCGAGCAAATGGAGCTCGCGGCCCATTATAAAGGCATCATCAGATCGCTGCGTTATATGGTCAATTCGGTGGATTGGCTGTACACGCGTTTAACGGTGGACGGGGAAACCCTGGATCTCTCCAAATCAAAATTTACGGATTACCGGCGAAAGCTGGATTTTCGCACAGGGCTGTACACCCGGGAATTTACCTGGCATACAAACAGCGGGAAAATACTGAAGCTGCGCTTTGAACGGCTCGTCAGCATGACCCGCGCCCAGGTAGGCGGCCAGCGGATTACGCTTGTGCCGGTGAATTTTTCGGGAAAAGTTCAGCTCCGTACGGGACTTGATTTCTCGATTCTCCATGAGGATCAGGGTAAAAATCTGTGGCGGGTGATCCGCAAAACGCCGGGATCAGCGCAAGGCCTTGCCGGCAGTCTCTTGGGGGCGACGCTCACCACGGGCAACCGGTTGTATTCGGCCTTTGCCGTCCACTCCGATCAAATCGCGAACGCCGTACCTGAAGAAGAAGAAAAATATATCGGACTGGCGCTGGAGCTCCAGCTGGAGCAGGGTAAAGAGGCTGTGTTTGACAAGCTGGTCAGCAATGTAACCGACAAACAGACCGGCAGGTCCGACGAGGAGGTCTGGACAAGCGGCAGCGAAGCGGCGGATGCGCTGAACAGCTTGACCCTGGACGAACTGATGGAAGAGCAGCGCACTTATTGGGCTCACGTCTGGGAGACCTCGGATATCCAGATTGAAGGGGATCCGGACAACCAGCAGGGCATCCGTTTTTGCATTTTCCAGCTTGTGCAGACCTATCACGGGGATCATCCGGGCTTCAACATCGGGGCCAAAGGGCTGACGGGCGAGGCGTACCGCGGCTTGGCCTTCTGGGATACGGAGTCCTACTGCCTGCCGTTTTATATATTCAACAACCCGAAGGCGGCCAAAAGCCTGCTTGAATTCCGCTACCAATCCCTGCCGCAAGCGCTGGAACGGGCTAAGGAGGTAGATTGCGAAGGGGCTTTTTACCCGATTGCTACAATTGACGGCACCGAAAGCTGCGATTTATGGCAGCATTCCAATCTCCAGCTTCATGTCGGAACGGCGATTGCTTACGGCCTTTGGCATTATGAGAAGATCGTGGGCGACAAACCGTTTTTATATGAAAAAGGGGCGGAAATGCTGCTGCAGATCAGCCGTTTCTACCGGACCAGAGGCCAATGGGGCCAGAAGTCAGGGCAGTTTGGTTATTACGGCGTCATGGGGCCGGACGAATTCCAGCTTATGGTCAACAATAATGCCTACACGAATTACATGGCGAAAAAGCTGTTCGAATACACCCTCGAAGTTGCGGAAGAAATGAAACGCGAGGTGCCGCAGCAGTGGGCCGAGCTTGCCGAACGTTTGGGACTGCAGGAAGAGGAGCTGTCGGAATGGCGGCGGCTCGCTGACCATATGAAAATCCCGAAAGACGATTCTACCGGCGTTTATGAGGAGCATGACGGCTTTTTTGATATGCCGCATATCGAGATTCAGGACATTCCGGTCACGGATTTCCCGCTGTATTCGAATTGGTCGTATGACAGGATCTACCGGTACGACATGATCAAGCAGCCGGATGTGCTGATGTTCCTGCTGCTGCACAACCAGTCCTTCAGCCTGGAGGAGAAACGGGCCAACTATGAATTTTATGAGCCGAAAACCATTCATGAATCGTCGCTGTCGCCGTCGGTCCATTCCATCCTGGCTGCGGAAATAGGCCGGCATGAGGAGGCTTACAAGTTCTTCGAATTCGCTACCCGGCTTGATCTTGACAACTACAACCGGAATACCCGGGAGGGACTGCACACCACGTCCATTGCCGCGGCCTGGATGAACATCGTCTACGGCTTTGGGGGCATGCGTTCCGACGGACCGGAGCTGTTGTTCCAGCCGACGATTCCGGAGCCGTGGAGCAGCTACAGCTTCCGCATTACGTACCGGGACACCGTCATCGCTGTTCAGGTTACGAAAGACGAGGTGCGCATGCAGGCTTTGGAAGGCGAAGCCGTCACCGTTCAAGTCTACGGGCATAGCTGCAGGGTTGATGCCGCAGGCGTAACTGTAGCTTTAAAAAGCGGGCAGCCGGCGTAAACCCGGGGAGACGTCAGGGAGGGAGTTAGAACATGAGCTGGATAGTGAAGGAAACCGGGTTTGATCCGGAGCGGACCGCCACGAACGGCAGCAAGTTTATGATCGGCAACGGGCGGTACGGTTACAGAGGCACGCTGGAGGAGTTCGGGAAAAAGGAGCTGGCCGCCGTTATTCCGGCGGGCCTGTACGATCAGGCGGCAGGCAGGTGGCGGGAGCCGGTGAACCTGCCGAACGGACTGCACACGAGGATTTACGCGGATGGCGTACTGCTGAGTGTGCAGGAAGGGAATAGCGTGCTGGAGCACAGCCAGCAGCTGGATCTGAAGGCGGCGGTGCATGGCCGCCGCACGGTGTTCGCCGCAGCCGGGGGAAGCCGCGTGACGTTTGAGGCGCAGCGTTTCGCAAGCGCCAAGCGGCTGGACCTGCTGGCTGCGAAGTGCAGTCTGACGGCCGAGGAAGACTGCGAGATCGTCATCGTCACCGGCATTGACGGTGACGTGTGGGACATCAACGGCCCGCATCTGGAGGATTGGGCCGTGAAGGAGACGGCGGGCTGTCTCGTAGTGACAGCCCGGACCCAGGAGCTCGGCGTCGGGGTCGCCGTGGCTGAGACGGCGGTGTTTGATTTTGAGCACCGCCAGGAAATCGAACCTGCGGCCGGAGGCGCAGGTTCGGCCAGCAGCAGTATTTTCCGCCGAATTTCCTTCACCTGCAGGGCGGGGGAAACTTACAGCTGGACGAAATACGTATCCCTGCATCATGAGCTGGAACGCGCAGGGGGAGTGGAACCCGCGGGGGGAGTTTGGGCAAACGGGGAAACCCGGCAAAACGGGCAAATCCGGCCCATCCGCCAGGAGGCGCAGGATCAGCCGGAGGTTTTGACGCCCGGAGAAGCTGCCATGCAGTCCAGTCTCCAAGCTGCCCGGGACGGTTATAACCGTCTTCTGGAGGAGCATGCCGCATGCTGGAACCGGGAATGGGAGCGGGTCGACGTGAAGATTGAAGGCGATGAAGAAGCTCAGTTTGGCCTGCGTTACAGTCTGTATCAGCTGCTGATCATCGCGCCGGGCGATTCGGAGCGGGTGTCCATCCCGGCCAGGGGATTATCGGGCCAGGTATACAAGGGGGCTGTGTTTTGGGACACGGAGATGTTTATGCTGCCGTTTTTCCTCCTGACCCGGCCGGAGGTGGCGCGCAATTTGATGATGTACCGGGTGCATACGCTCCCGGGCGCGAAACGGAAGGCGGCGGAATACGGCTTCCAGGGAGCTTTTTATGCCTGGGAGAGCCAGGACAGCGGCGATGATGCCTGCACGCTTTTTAATGTGAACGATGTTTTCACCGGACGGCCCATGCGGACTTATTTCCGCGACAAGCAGGTCCATATCAGTGCCGACGTGGTGCACGGCATTTGGCAGTATTACCTTCATACGGGGGACGACCGTCTGCTGATGGAAGGCGGCGCGGAGGTCATCTGGGAGGTGGCCCGTTTCTATTATTCTTATGCCTACTACAACGTTTACCGGGAGCGATTTGAAATTCTGGATGTGACAGGTCCGGATGAATATCATGAGCGGGTGAACAATAACGCCTTTACGAACCGGTTGGTGAAAAAGGCTTTAAGCATTGCGCTGCAAACGGAGGAACTGCTCAGCAAACGGAATCCTGAGCTTCATGCGGCCGTTACGGGCGGCGCTGACGCGGCGATTACGGTCGAGAAAATCCGCGAGCTGCATGACGGTTTATACGTTCCGGAGCCTGATGCGGAGACTTCAGTCATTGAGCAGTTTGACGGTTATTTCAAGCTGGAGGATGTATCCCTTGCCGATCTGAAGAAACGGGTATTGCACCCGAGCGAATATTGGGGCGGCGGCAACGGGCTGGCGACCACAACGCAGATCATCAAACAGGCCGATGTCGTCCTGATGCTGCATCTGTTCAAGGAAGAGTTCAGCCAAACGGTCAAAAAAGCCAACTGGGACTATTATGAGCCCCGGACCGAACACGGCTCCAGCCTCAGTCCCTGCGTTTATGCGCTGGTCGCCGCCGATACCGGCTCGCCGGATTGGGCTTATCCGTATTTCATGCGGACAGCCACAATCGATTTGACCGGCGACTCGAAGCAGTACGTCGGGGACCTGTACATCGGCGGCACCCATCCGGCGGCAAACGGCGGGGCATGGATGGCGGCGGTACAAGGATTTGCCGGTATCCATGTGGAGCCGGGACTGCTGCAGATTCGCCCGTCTCTGCCCTCCGGGTGGAAGGCGATCGAATTTACACTGAACGTACAAGGGCAGTCTTTGCGCGTGCACGTATCAGCCGGAGAGGTGAAGCTCCGCTCCCTTTCAGCTTCAGCTCCAGAACCGGCACAGAAGGGGCAGGCGGGACAAGAGCCGGAGGCGACTGCGGCGTCCGTGGAATACGAGGCTGCAGGCGGACTGCTGCCAGCCATTCCGGGAGCTGCTTCCGCCCTAACTGTCAGCGTCTTTGGCCAGCGGCATGAGCTTCCCGCGGGCGGCTCCGAGCTGGTAGTGGCCGTTAAGGCGGCGGCCGGAGCTCCGCCGCTCCTTGCTTAACTATTTTTCTAACTTTATAGGGGGAGAGAATAAACATGCTGGAACATATGAAAGGAGCTATCTTCGATCTGGACGGGGTGATCGTCGATACGGCTAAATATCATTTTTTGGCCTGGCGGGAGCTGGCCGCCCAGCTCGGGTTTGAATTTACAGAGCAGGATAACGAACGGCTGAAAGGGGTCAGCCGGATGGAATCGCTTCGGATCCTGCTGGAGGTTGGGGGGCTGGAGCTGCCGGAGGAGCAGCAGCAGAAGCTGGCCGAATCCAAAAATGCCAAATATGTGGAGTATATCTCCAAACTCGAGCAGTCCGAGCTTTTGCCCGGCGTAAGGGAGTACCTGACCGGCCTCCGGGAGCAGGGGGTTAAAATCGCCCTCGGCTCGGCAAGCAAAAATGCCGCGTTTATTCTGGAGCGGCTCGGGATCGCTGGTTTGTTTGATGCCGTGGTAGATGGAACCAAGGTCTCTAAAGCCAAACCGGATCCGGAGGTTTTCCTCACCGCCTGCCGGGAGCTGGGCCTGGCGCCGCAGGAGTGTGTCGTCTTTGAAGACGCCGCTGCCGGCGTGGCGGCCGCGAAAGCGGCAGGCACCGGCATCGTGGGCATCGGCCGTCCGGAGGTGCTGGGGGAGGCCGATTGGGTAGTAGCCGGCGTGTTTGAGCTTGTCCAGGCGAACAATAAGTAAACGTGACTGACTGGCTGAATGGATTACTGCATAAGGGATTCTGCCGCCAGGTGACCGCAAGCCTCCTTCCCCTCTCCTGAACAGAGGAAGGAGGCTTGCGGCTTTTCCTTTTCCGGTGGAGAACGTGTGGAGGGGGAGGATAACTCTCTTCGCAGGGAGAATATGATGCTAGAGGATTGTTGAATACGTTTGCAACTATGTTCAAATGGAGGTTGTTTTTGTGCATCTGCCTATAAATCCTAACCCAGATCCTAAAGGGTCAAGGGGGAAGCCGTTGCGGAATTCCGTAGATGCTCCTAAGAGAAAACACCGGAATCCGCTGGGGAGCCTGACGGTTAAGCAGCAGCTGTTTCTGCTGTTTCTGGTGCTGGGCGTGCCTCTGTTCGTGTTGTTCAGCTATGGGAGCTGGAAGACGGAAAACGTGCTCAAAAGGCATGTCACTAACGCCTACATCGAGCTGAACAAACAAAACTTTATCATCATCAACAGAGACACGGAATCGATCAACAAAATTACGTCAACGGTGATTCAAAACCCGCTGCTGCAGCAGATTGACATGAGCGGAAAGGACGGCATTCTTTCACGGCTGAGCACCTACATCAAGCTGGAAAATACGCTGGCAGGCTACTCCCAGGCCGCGAATGGCAGGGAACCCAATTATTATTCGCTTTATATTTATGATCCGAACAATTATTATTCGTTTGCTCCCAATTACCCGGAGGTCCGCAAGGCGGGGGTTTATTTCTTCACAGAAGACGAGAAGCCGGACTGGTACGACGAAGCCGTAGCGAAGAAGGGCAACGGTTATCTGCGCATTCTCGACCAGCTTTCCCCTTTCAGTCCGAAGGAGCAGACCCTGGGTTATGTTCGGGCAATCAATAATATTTCGCAAGGGGGCACCATCGGCGTGCTTGTCGTTACCCGCATGAACGATAAGTTCAACGAAGCTTTCCGCAACGTATCGCTGCCCGAGGGCAATATCTATTTGACGGACTGGGACAATCGGGTGCTGGCCAGTACGACAGACGAGACGAACACCCTGCTGGATTTGCCGCAGGAGGTGTCTCCGCCGAGCAAAGGGGAAGGCGTTGTTGATGTCATAACCTCCGATTTCATTTATGTCGTGAACTATAATCATTATTTGGGCCAGAAGCTGGTTTATCAAATTCCGACCAAGTCCCTTCTGCAGCAGCAAAAAGAAATCAAACACGTCATGCAGCTGATCTCGCTGGTATACGCTTTTGCTGTGTTTGTGCTGATCACTTATTTCTGGAGGGCGCTGATGACACCGCTGCAGAAGCTGGCTTTTTTCGTGCGGAGGTATGAGCCTGGCGGCCCCGTTCCCAGACTGCCGGACCATGGCCAAGACAATGAGGTGGGCATCCTCATCCGCTCGACTTACGAGATGGCCAGCCGTTTAAACGGCATGGTCCGCAACCAGTATGAAATGGAAATTAAGCAAAGGGAAGCGCAGCTGCAAATTTTATATCAGCAGATCAATCCGCATTTGCTGTATAACACGCTGGAGAGCATCTATTGGAAAAGCGAGCTGGAAGGCAGCCACGAATCGGCTGAAATGATCAAGGAGCTGTCCAAACTGATGAAGATCAGCTTGAGCCGGGGACGCGAGCTGATCACGCTGGAAGAGGAGCTTGAGCACGCGCGCGCTTATGTCAAGCTGCAGGAGCATCGTTATGAATATGGGTGCAGGGTGAGCTGGCAGCTTGATAACCAGCCTGATGTACGCGGCACGCTGATTCCGAAGGTTACGCTGCAGCCGCTGATCGAGAATGCGATGATTCATGGTGTGAAGCATATGGGTGAAGACGGCGAAATCGTGGTTTCGACATATGAGCGGGAGGATCGGGTTGTGATTCGAATCGAAGATAACGGCTATAAGAAAGTCGATTTCGAAGCGCTGGAGAAGCTGCTTTATGACGAGAACCCGGACCATTCGTTAGGCTATGGCATTCGCAATGTACAGCAGCGCATTCGTCTGCATTTCGGCCAACCGTTCGGGCTGTCCTACCGGCCGCGGGAAGGCGGGGGAACGGTCGTGGAAATGCTGCTGCCGAAGCATTCGAGTCAAGCAGAAGGAGAGGATCAAGATGTATAACCTGTTAATTGTGGATGATGAACCCTTAATTTGCCGGGGGCTGCAGAACCTGCTGGCTACCTCTGGGCTCGACATTGAACAGATTTTCACCGCCAGCAGCGGACACGAGGCTCTGGATTATATCCGCATGGAAGAAGTCGACCTGTTGATTACCGACATCCAAATGGGCTCGATGAGCGGCATCGAACTGATGCAGCAGGCCAAACTGGTAAAACCGCAGCTTCAGGCCATTATTATTTCAGCACATGAAACTTTTCAGTACGCCCAGATGGCCATCCGGCTCGGCGCCAAAGATTATTTAATCAAACCGCTGAACAGCGAACAGTTTCTCGATACCGTCCGCAGCACCCTGCTGAAGCTGGAGAAAATGCAGCCGAAGCTGGAGCAGTTCGTTATGAATCTGGATGAGCACTTCAGCATGCATGATCCGCAGCCGGAGCAAGCCAAACTGCTCAACCGGCTGCTGGACAATCCGGCGGCCGTGCTGCAAGAGACAGAGTCCGGCGTTAAGGGTCATCAAGCCCAATGGACCGTCTTGGAGCAGCTTAAGCTGGAGGGGCCTTATTTTGCCGTCATTAAAGTCAAATTAAGCCGGGAGGCCAATCCGCAGCGGACGCTTACCGACCGGGATTTGCAGCTGTTCCGGTATGCCGCGCTGAATATCGTTCAGGAGCTGTTGGGGCAGGAATGGAACTTCGAAGCTTGTTATTCGCAGGACGACCAAATCAGCATCATCCTGCAGTGGCAGGAAGGCGATGACGAGGATTCGGCCGTTCACAAGCTGAACCAGCTGGAGATGATCGGGCGCAGCCTGCACCATAATCTGCATACATTTCTGCATATCCATGCCGTGATCGGCATCAGCCAGATCCTCAAAGGCCTTCTTTTTCTGGATGTGCTGAACAAGCAGGCTAGCAGAGCGACCTTATGGAATCGTGAACACCGGGATCATTATGTGTTTTATTACGGCGATTTCAACTGGGGCGGCTACAATCAGGAGCCTTCCGACGAAGAGATGAATTCGCAGAGCAACCAGATCGTAGAGAAGACCAAGGCCTATATTGAACAGAATTACGCCCAGAAAGGGCTGACGATTCATGAAGTGGCGAAGAAAAACCATGTCAGTCCCAACTATCTGAGTTATCTCTTTAAGAAAAATACCGGCTACAACCTGTGGGAATACGTGATCAAGCTGCGGATGGAAGAAAGCAGGCAGCTGATCCAGCATACCGATATGCGGCGGTACGAGATTGCCGAGAAGGTCGGGTACGAGTCGCCCGAGCATTTTAGCAAAATTTTCAAAAAATATTACGGCATCAGCCCAAGCGAAATGAAGAAGTAAGATAGGCTACCATTACCATAGAACTGCACATGTGCGGCCCCTCCAGGATTTCCTACAATAATTAGAGAGACCGGAATCCCGGTTAGAATCATCAGAGGAATGAGGGAGACAAGATGGGCCAATCCGCAATTGCCGCAGAACAGGAGATTAAGCCTGAATCCGCTGTTCACCGGAGAAGAAACGGCCGCTGGAAGAAGCATCTTTGGGGCTATTTATTTTTACTTCCAGCCTTGATTATTTTTGTGCTGTTTCTGTGGGTCCCGATTATTAAGGGGTTCGTGTACAGTTTTTATCATGTCGATTTCGTCAAGGGCAACGAGTTTGTCGGCTTTGACAACTACGCCAAAGTGTTCCATGACGGCGATGTGCTGATTTCCATTAAGAACACGTTTTATTACATGCTGCTTTGCCTTGCTATTGGCTTTTGGGTCCCTATCGCCGTATCGATCGCCATTTCGGAGCTTAGAAAGTTCCAGGGATTTGTACGGATTGCGGCCTATCTGCCCTACGTGGTACCGGGAGTGGTCCTCTACGGCTTGTGGAGATGGCTGTATGATCCGATTGGACCGATCAACGGAGTGCTGACAACGCTTGGCTTTGATCCTGTGTCGTTTATCTCCGACAGCAGGTGGTCCATGGTCTCGCTGGTGGTGATGGAGACCTGGCAGCAGTTCGGTTCGGCGATGCTGATCTACCTGGCTGGGGTGCTCGCCATCCCGAAGGACTGGTATGAAGCGTCCGAAATTGATGGCGCGGGCGTTTGGGCCCGTATCCGCCATATTACGCTGCCTTCGATGAAGGGGCTTATCGTACTGATGCTGATTCTGCAGCTGATCGGCACCTCCCAGGCTTACCAGGCCCAACTGGCCATGCTGGACGGCGGTCCGAACAAAGCGACCTTGACTTATGCGCTTCTGATCGTCAAGTATGCCTTCACCAGTTTGGATTACGGAACTGCAACCGCACTGGGTGTGCTGATGTTTATCGTACTTGGCGTGCTTGGCATTCTGCAGTTCAGACTGAGCAAGGAGGACTACTGAGATGGCTAAGCATACACACGAACGCGGCATACTGTCGAATCACGATTTGAAGAAACCGATGAACCGGTTCGTTTACGGGATTATGATTCTGTTCATAGTCATTATGGTCTTAACGATGCTGTACCCGATCCTGATGACGATGTTTAATGGGCTTAAATCCAATCAGGAGGTCAACTCGTTCCCGCCGCATTTTTTCCCGGAGCAGTGGAATTGGGACAATTTCAAGGAGGGCTGGAATTACATTGACCTGGTCAGCTTCTTGAAAAATACCGTGTTCATCTTCCTGGGCAACATGGTGATGACCGTTGTCATTCTTGGTTTGGCCGCCTTCAGCATCTCTCGGCTGAACGTGCCGTTTAAGAAAGCTTTTTATTTCTTCTTCCTGATGACGTTGTTTATTCCGGCGTCCAGCTACATGATCCCGAACTTCGTTAACCTGAAGGAGCTAGGGCTGCTCAACAGTTATCTGGCGTTCTGGCTGCCGGCCGGGGCCAATACGTTTTTCTTCCTGCTGCTGAAGAATTTCTTCGACGGCATCCACATTGAAATCTTTGAAGCGGGCCGGATCGACGGGGCTTCCGAGGTGGCAAGCTTCTTCCGGATTGCCGTGCCGCTGTCGCTGCCGATTATTTTTACACTGGCGATCTTTACGTTCTCAACAGCCTGGAATGACTGGTTCTGGCCGTCTCTGGTCATGCAGACCGAAGACAAATATACGCTGGCCACCGCGATCTATAAGTACGTGATTAACGTGCGGGCGCTGAACACCAACATCAAGTTTGCAATTTTGTTTATGGTCATGGTGCCGCCGATTTTCGTATTCCTGGCCTTCCAGAAGTTTATTATGCGCGGCGTCAACATGTCTGCCGTCAAAGGCTGAAACCGGACTGACCCTCCTGGGGCCGCCGGTTTCGGCTTTGTCCGGACGCCCGGCTGCTGGCGGGTGCCCGGCATATGCCATAATCAAAGCGTAAACCTGCACACACGATGAATAAGATTGCACATCGTCATAGAGGGCAGCTTTTTCTAAGATAAGGATGTAAGTTACTCATACGCGAAAAGGGGAAATGATCATGCGCAAGTTTACGGCGGTGCTTCTGTGCCTGCTAATGACCGGCAGTATCCTGGCTGCATGCGGCGGGGGCAACAACAGCAAAAATAACGCCTCCGGCAATGCGGGCAGCAGCAACAATCCTGCAAGCGCTTCAACGAACAGCGGAGGCGACGCTTCGGCTTCCACCGATGATATCGCGAGCCGGAAAGTGACGATCAAAATTCATTATCCTACGCCTGACCTGACGGAAATGAGGGCTCAGGAGGACGATAAAATCAAGCGGTTTCAGGAAGTTTATCCGAATGTAGAGATCGTTAAAGACGACTGGCAGTATTCGGTGAACGAAATCGGCATCAAGATGGCTTCCAACGAAGCGCCAACCTTCTACAACACTTTTGCGACCGAAGCGAAATTCCTGATCGAAAAAGGCTGGGTAGCCGATATCACCGATCTCTATAACAATTGGGAATTCAAAGACCAGATGAATCCGGTTTTGCAAGACCAGTTCATTGTGGACGGCAAGGTATACGGCATCGCGCAAAACGGCTACATCACTTCGACCGTTGTGAACAAAAAGCTGCTTGACGCCAAGAGCGTAGCCGTTCCGCCGCTCGATTGGACTTGGGACGATATGTACAATGCGGCCAAAGGGGTAGCGGAGCCTAAGAAAGGCATCGCCGGCATTGCCCCGATGGGTAAAGGCAACGAAGCGGGCTGGAACTGGACGAACTTCCTGTACGAAGCCGGCGGAGACATCGAGAAGGTGGAAGGCGGCAAAGTGACGCAAACCTTCAACTCCGATGCAGCAGTCAAGGCTCTCGATTTCTACAAAAAGCTGAAATGGGAAGCTAATGCCATTCCGCAGGACTGGGCGCTTGGCTGGGGCGATGCCATTGCCGCCTTTAAGGAAGGCCGTGCAGCGATGGTGATCGCAGGTGCAGCCGATATTATCGAACCGGCGCTGAATCAAGGCGGCATGAAACCTGAAGACGTACTGACTTACCCAATGCCTGCAGCTGAAGCTGGCGGCAAACATACCGGCATCCTTGGCGGCAATTATTTGGTAATCAACCCGAACGCTACGAAAGACGAGCAGGAAATGGCGTTCCGCTACATTACCTTTGATTACTTCTCCGACAAGGGGCTTGAAGCTACCGAAGCGATTATTAAAGACCGTCAAAAGGACGGCAAATATTATGTGCCTCAGCTGATCGACTATTATAAAGAAGATTCCGAATTCGGCCAAAAAGCCAAAGCGATCTACGACAAATATGACAACGTGTACAAATATGATCCGAACATCCTGGCTTTGCTGGACGGCAAACCGGAAGCCCAATACGGCACACAGGATTATTACGGAGCGATGTCCAATGTGATTCAGGAAGCCTTCTCGAAGAAAGGCACGGACAGCAAGAAACAGATCGAAGAAGCAGCGAACACGGTGCAAACGAAGTTCTTTGATGCAGTGAAGGCTGAATAGGGCTTAACTTGAGGAAGGTAAAAAGAAAGAGCACTCCACCTGATGGGGTGCTCTTCGTCTGTTAAACTAGGGCCAAAGCCAATCATGTATTTTCTGCTCCCCCGCTTTCCGGGGATGAGTAGGAATTACCAAGCATAAACGCCATTTGCGTCCAGGAATTCGCCGTTATGACGTTTACCGTCCGTGGCATAACCTACGATAATGGCAGCCCCGGCTTCTTTGGATTTGCCGCCTGGAGCATTGCCATTCAGATCGGTAGATGTGAATCCTGGCGTTACAGCAAATACTTGAGCTTTGCTGCCTCTAACCTCATAGGCCATCGCCAGCGTCATGGCATTGTTGGCTGTCTTCGAGGAGTTATAGTCGAACGCGTTTAATGTGGATTCCGCATTCTGCATGTGATCCAGAGAAGCCATATCGGTCGACACGTTTAAGACGGTTCCTTCGTTCTGTTTGATCAAAGGGAACAAACGCTGGTTCAGCCGGAAAGTGCCGAAGAAGTTCACTTCAAAGGCGTTCCGCAAATCTTCTTCCCGGGTGTCGGTAAAAGAGCTGGAGAACGCGCCCGGCATGCCGGCGTTGTTAATCAGCAGCTTTAAGTCGGAATACTTTTCTTTAATCGTACGGGCAGCCTGCTCAATGCTTGTCAAGTCATTCATATCAATTTGCACAAATTCTACATCCATCCCTTTGGAGGTCAACTTGGCTGCTGCAGCATTTCCGCGTTCGGCGTCACGCGCGCCAAGCAGAACCTTCCATCCGGCTTCACCCAGCTGTTGTGCGATCTCAAAGCCAATTCCTTTATTTGCGCCAGTTACAAAAGCAGTTTGTTTCATGACAAATCCCTCTTTCTGTTATTTGTTATTTTCTTAACGATTTATAAGTTACTATGCTACACTTAGTGTAGGTCAACTATTAATTTTTTATAAGCGAGGGATAATATGCTGACGATCGGAGAAGTAGCGAAAGAGGTCGGTTTAAATATAGGCGCGATCCGTTTCTATGAAAGAAAAGGCCTGCTGGAACCGGCTGCCCGCAGCGAGCAGAACAACCGTTTATATACGGAGCATGAGCTGAACTGGCTGGTGTTTATCAAATGCCTGCGCGAAACCGGAATGAGCGTGGAGGATATTAAAAAATATTACGACAAGGTCCAGGAAGGAACCGCAACCCTGCCGGAACGAATTAAATTGATTCAGGATCAGAAGCAGAAGCTGCTGAACGATATAGAAATGAAGAAAGCTCAGCTGGTTCATTTGGAACGGAAGCTGGAACGTTACTACCGCGGCGAGAACTACTAGAAACTTAAGTTTATATCCAAACAAAACGGTATCTTCTTTCCCTTTATAGGGAGAAGATACCGTTTGTTATAATCCCGAAGTGTTTATGTTTACGCAAGCTCGCTGAGTGTTATTTATTTATTTATTTATTTATTTATTTATTTACCGGAGCCCATCCGTTTGAAGGCTTCATGCGCCGCAGTCAGCGTAAGATCAATGTCCTCATCCGTATGTGCCGTGGTCAGGAACCAGGCTTCATATTTGGAAGGGGCGAGATTAATGCCCTGGTCCAGCATGTGGCGGAAGAAAGCGGCAAATGCTTCGCCGTCCGTATCCTGGGCTTCATCGTAGTTGGTCACCGGATGGTTGCAGAAGTGGGCCGAGAAGGAGCCGCGGATCTGATTGATCGTCAGCGGAACACCATATTGTGCCGCCGAAGAAGCAAGTCCCTCTGTCAGGCGGGTGGCAAGGCGGTTCATTTCGTCGTACACGCCTTCGCCCTGCAGCACTTCCAGGCAGGCGATGCCGGCAGAGATGGAAGCCGGGTTGCCGGCCATCGTTCCGGCCTGGTAAGCAGGGCCAAGCGGCGCAACTTGTTCCATGACTTCTTTGCTGCCGCCATAAGCTCCGATTGGCAGGCCGCCGCCGATGATTTTGCCAAGTGCGGTCAAATCCGGTTTGATCGCTTCGTGGTTGCTGAGCCCGGCGAATGTTTGGGCGGAACCATAGTGGAAGCGGAACGCCGTAATAACTTCGTCGTAAATAACCAGCGCGCCGTATTCGCGGGCCAACCGGCACAAGTCTTCCAGGAAACCTGGCTTCGGCATCACCATGCCGAAGTTGCCGACAATCGGTTCGACCATAACGGCGGCAACTTCGCTGCCCCATTTATCCAGAGCGGCTTTAAGCGAGTCAGCATCATTAAAGGGTACGGTGATGACCTCATGCGCGATGCTGGTTGGAATGCCTGCGCTGTCCGGAATGCCCAGCGTGGAAGGGCCGGAACCCGCGGCAACAAGCACCAGGTCGGAATGGCCGTGGTAACAGCCGGCGAATTTAATGATTTTATTGCGTTTCGTATAGGCGCGGGCCACACGGATTGTCGTCATAACGGCTTCCGTGCCGGAGTTGACGAAACGAACCTTGTCCATGGAAGGGATGGCTTCTTTCAGCATTTTAGCCAGCTGGATCTCCAGGGTGGTTGGTGTGCCGTAAAGCGTGCCGTTGGCAGCCGCTTTCGCAATGGCTTCGGTAATATGCGGATGGGCATGTCCGGTGATGATCGGACCGTAAGCGGCCAAATAATCAATATAGCGGTTGTCATCTACATCCCAGAAATGGGCTCCGCTGGCTTTCTTCATAAATACGGGCGCTCCCCCGCCAACGGCTTTGAAAGAACGGGAGGGGCTGTTGACGCCGCCTACGATATGTTGGAGCGCTTCCTGGTAGAGGCGCTCGGAATGGGGACGATGAGCATGAGTGTTCACGGTAAAACTTCCTCTCTTGGTTTCTATGTAACTCAATAACGCGATAACAGCGGGGGACTCTAGCTCCCGCCGCTGTTATATAGTATACCGCAATATTGAGTTTGTCTGTGCCGTTTTACGGGGACGGTGTAGGACTGGCTTCCGCATTCTCCGATCCGGAGGTTCCGGCAGCATTGACAGAACCGCCGTCCGTCGACTCGTCCGCATCCGGGCTGGATGAAGGTTCTTCAGCCGTTTTGTTAAGGGAATCCTGAACGTATTGCTTGAGGGCTTCCTCGTCTTTGATGCCGATTACCGAAGCGCCTCCCACGTTCTCTTCCTTGAGCAGCTCCATAGGCGGAATCTGTTCGCTGGCGTTCATCTCCGTTTTATAACCAACGGTTGCAAGCTTCCACATATCGGTTACGGAAAGATTGGTATCGACATAAGGATTAACCTTGTTCAAGATGGTTGGCAGGTTCATAATGGACGTTGTGCTCTTCAGCTTATCGGCGACGGCGGCCAGGAAGTTGCGCTGCCGCTCTGTACGGGCGAAGTCGGACAAGGCATCATGACGGAACCGGACGTATTCCAGCGCCGTTTTGCCATCCAGATGCTGCATGCCTTTTTTCAAATCAATGTCGTATTGGTGGTCGTCTGCAGCACTGGTGTAGTGCATGTCTTTCTCGACATCGAAATCAATGCCTCCCACAGCGTCTACCAGCGCGATAAACCCTTGGAAGTCGGTATAGACATAATATTGGATCGGAATTCCGAGCAGATCGGATACGGTCTTCATGGCAACATCGGGTCCATGGGTAATGGCGGTATTGATCCGCTCCCGTCCATGATCGGGAATATCGACATAAGTATCACGCATAATCGAAAATAGAGAGCCTTGTTTGCTAACCGGATCAATGGAAGCGACTAGCATGGAATCAGACCTTGGCACTTCGCCTTTCTGCAGGCCGCGGGCATCAACGCCCATGAGCAGAATATTAACCCGTTCGGTGCCTTCCCATTTCGGAGGCTCCTCGGCTTTGGTATGGCTAGGCTGCACCTGGTAAAAAGGGGAGTCCTCGCCTTCTTTGCTAAAATCGTCGATCTGCCTGTAAATGGCGAAAAAATAATAGGCGGCAAAGGCCAATACCACAACCAGTACGCCTATGACGGACCAAAGGGTGATCCGTTTCGTTCTTTTTGTCATGTTGTTCGTCCTTTCTGCAAAAAGATCGGAATTTCCGCTCCAATCATGGCGTTTCTTCATATCTTTACATTATAATTTCTTTTATACCGACAATCAATTTTCGGTTTTTTCAAAAAAGGGAAAGCATTGGAGGGACAAGCATGGCTGAACTTGGACAAGATGAACTTAAGCCAGGACAACCCGTTCCGGATTTTACGCTTCCGTCCAGCACGGGTGGGGATATATCGCTAAGCGATTATAAAGGCCGGCCGGTTGTTCTTTATTTCTATCCGAAGGATCAGACGCCCGCTTGTACGCAGGAAGCCTGTGATTTTCGGGATCGGGCAGCCTATTATGAACGTCATGGAGCCGTTCTGTTAGGCATCAGCGGCGATGATCTGAAGAGCCACGGCCGCTTTGCGGCCAAACATGAGCTGCCGTTCCCGCTGCTGTCGGATGTGGATCATGAGGTATGCCGGCTGTTCGGCGTCTGGCAGCTCAAGAAAATGTATGGCAGAGAATACGAAGGTATTGTGCGCTCCACCTTCCTGATCGACGCTGAGGGCAAGCTGGCCCGGGCATGGCGGAAGGTTAAGGTGAAAAACCACGCCGAAGAGGTGCTGGAAGCCGTCAAGCAGCTTTCGGACGCTGGAGCAGGGAAGTAAAGCGCGCTGCAGGCGAACTGCAGGAAACAACCGGGAACGGCTCGAAGGAGCGGGGCCTGGTCGTTTTTTTGTTGGATGAGACTCGCCCGGCAACCTTCATCCCTTATCATACAAAAAAGAACCACATAGTGGCCTTTTCGGGATATGTGCACGAAAAACATACATTTTCGGCTTCATTTTCTCCTAAATATATTCAGGGCTTATCTCCAGCATGCCAGTGTTCAGGAATTGGTGCTCCGCGCCGCTTTGGCATCCTGGCCGGCTGGTTTAGCGGCTATGCCGGAATCCGGGACGGAAGCGGATGAATCCGAAGCATTAGACCGGGCAGGAGCATTCGGAGCATCTGAGGCAGTAGAAGCACTGGAAGAATCGCCGTTGGAAGCACCGGAAGTTTCGGAGTAATCTGACTTACCTGACTTACCTGACTTACCTGATGTACCTGTATCTGATGTACCGCTGTTCCCTTCAGCCTCAGCTGCGGCTGCTGCTTTCTCATCTTGTTCACTGCTAATCTTGGCTTCAGGCTGAACTGTAATTTGCGAGCTGCGTACTGCCTGGATTCGGCGCTGGGCCCGGCGATAACGGTACAGTACGATCAACGCAATAATAAGTACGATGACGATCGAAGCGACAAGTGAATAATGGGCGGCCAGTTCAAATATGTATTTCCATTGGGGGCCGAAGATTTTTCCAATACCAATGAATAGGGCTGACCACACCAGCGCGCCCGAGTACGCATACAGCGCAAACTTCCGGAAGGGAAGAGCGATCGAACCGGCAAAATAACCGGTGAAATGCCGGACTCCGGGCACAAAATACCCAATGAAAATCAGGCCTGACCCGTATTTGGCGAACCAGGTTTTGGTCTTCTCAAGTTTGTGGGGAGGCAGGAAAAACCATTTGCCAAATTTTCGGATGAACGGCAGCCCCGCCTTGCGGCCGATCCAGTAAGTAATGGTGATGCCCATGGAGGTGCCTAGAAAAGCAAATAAAATCAGCAGCCGCCAGTCGAGCAGACCTTTATAGGCCAGAAACCCGGCGTAAGCCATCGTTGTTTCCCCTGGGAAAGGGAGAGCGATAAATTCCAGCAGCAGTCCGATCCAAAGAACGAAATACCCGTGATCCCTAAATAAAACCTCTAATTCATGTACTATGCTCATGCTCTTATTTCACTCTCCAGCTGATCCTCCGAAGGCTAGTCTATTTTATCCCGTGCCTCCATATAATCTAGCAAAGTCCAAAACCTGCGCGGATAGATGGAGGTAGAATGATATGTATAGAAAGTCCTGGAAAATTATAATAGCGGCTGCCTTATGGCTGGCTGCGGGGGTTCTTGTTAACACCCTGTCACCGTCAGTCTCAGCGCAAACAGCCAAGCAAGCGCCAAACGCTGCCGAGCCGCCAACGGCCCAAGCGTTCATTCCCGAGTCCAAGTCCACATCCACGTTCAAATCCGCAGTCCCGGCCAAAACGGTCTATCTTACCTTTGATGACGGTCCAAGCCGTCTTACGGCCAACGTGCTGGATATTTTAGACAAGTATCAGGTTAAAGCGACTTTTTTTGTGCTGGGCCAGCAGGCGCAGCGTTCACCGGAACTGATCCGGCAGATCGCGGAAGGCGGGCATGCGCTGGGCAACCATACTTATGATCATGATTATGATAAGCTCTACCACAATTTTAGCGATTTTTGGGGACAAATCAAACAAACGGAAGAGATCCTCCGCGGCATTACCGGTAACCGGCCTCAATGGATCAGGGCTCCGGGCGGAACGTACGGGCATTTTGATCAAACTTATTTCGATTTGCTGGCTCAAGCCGGCTATAAAGTGTTTGACTGGGATGTGGACAGCGGGGATTCCGAGCGGAAGGGTGTGCCGGTCTCCGAGATTATAAAGAAGGCGACGGATACCGGCGGCCTGAACCAGATCGTGCTGCTTATGCACGACGGCTCGGGACATGACAACACGGTAAAAGCACTGCCGCAAATTATCGAATATTACAAAAATAAAGGTTTTGCTTTTGCGGCGATTGGACCGGATACGAAACCGGTGCAGTCTCCTGTTTCGAAACATCTGCCCCAGGGCCGCCCGGCTCCAAGCAAGGCGTGGATCGCTGAGCATATTGCCCCCAATGCAGCTTTGTTCAATCGCAAGCTGCTGCCGCTCGAGGTTTCAGCGGGAGGTGTGCAGACGGTGCTCGCCGCGGGCGAATATGAATGGCAGGGCGGACATTTCCTTGTACCGGTTCGCGCTTTGATTGAAAGGCTGGGAGGGACGGCCATGTGGGATCCAAATAAACGGCGGGCAAAAATAGAGTGGGGCGAAGGGGAACTGCTGCTGGTTCCCGAATCCGGTGCTGTGCTGCGCGGGGGAGAGGGTTTCCAAGGCTGGCAAGGCCGGCCGGCTGATGAAGGGACCCTGATGCGGATGACGAGCGGCACGATCTGGATTTCCTTGCGAGGTCTGCTGGACGGACTGGGGCATTCCGTGCAGGAGGTTAACAAAACGGAGGCCCAGTGGGAGGTCAAAGCCTCCTAAACGATACGAGAGTCTGCGGGAATCTATGAATCGAGGTCTATTTTTTGCGGGAATGGAGAGAATGGCTGATAGATTGTTTCTTCTGATATAGGAAAGGAGATATCGGCCATGTCCTCTTCAATGCTTCATGAACATGCTTATACGCTGCTGCAGCGTTTCGCGGACCGACTGGATCAGATTATCGTCGGAAAAAGAAAAGAAATCGAGCTTACCCTCCTCGCCATGCTGAGCGGCGGCCATGTACTGCTCGAAGATGTGCCGGGTGTCGGGAAAACGCTGCTTGTCCGCGCGATTGCCAAAGGCATCGGCGGCTCTTTCGGGCGAATTCAGTTTACCTCCGATTTGATGCCGGCGGATATAACGGGAGTGTCCATCTACAGGCCCAACAGCGGCGAATTTGAATTTCGGCCGGGCCCCATTTTGTCTAATGTCATTCTGGCTGACGAGATCAACCGCGCTGCTCCGCGGACTCAATCCGCCTTGCTCGAAGCGATGGAGGAACGGAAGGTAACGGTGGACGGCGTCAGCCGCAGACTGCCGGAGCCGTTCCTGCTGCTGGCGACACAAAATCCTTTGCATTTCGAAGGGACTTACCGGCTGCCGGAAGCGCAGCTCGACCGCTTCCTTATGCGGATTTCGCTAGGGTATCCAAGCGTGGAGCAGGAAGTCCGCCTGCTGGGGCTGCAGGAGCAGCATCCCCTGGAGCGGATGCACCCGGTCCTGCTGGCAGAGGAAGTGGCAGCCATGCAGCGTCAGGTACGGACTGTGACGGTGGATGACAGCGTTAAACGGTACATGGTGGCGATAGCCGATGCTTCCAGACGGCATTCCGGCCTGGCGCTGGGCATCAGCCCGCGGGGAACGCTGGCCTGGATGACGGCCGCTCAGGCGTCAGCGTACTTCAAAGGGCGGATGTACGTCCTGCCGGATGACGTCAAAGCAGTTGCGGGCGCCGTTCTGCCGCACCGTCTGCTGCCGTCTGCGGAAGCCAGGATGTCGGGCAGAACGGCGGAAGAGCTCGTCCGCGAACTGGTGCTGGGCACGGCAGTGCCGGTAAGCAGCCGGGCTGCGGCCGGAGGCGCATCATGAAAGCGGCCGGGGTTTGGGCGGCCGCTGGTTTGGTTTGGGCGCTGCTGTTGGGGATTCTGGTTTGGCATGGAGGCCGCACGGCGCTTTTTATGCTGGCTGTGCTGACGTTTATTTTGCTCCAGGGGGCGTGTGCCCGTTGGCTTGGACCCAAGCAGGTGTTCATCCGCCGTGAATATTCGGCGGTTATGCCGGTGGCAGGAGAGCGGATCGGCATGAGGCTGGTCGTAAAGATGAAGGGCGGTCTGCCGCCGGTCTGGCTGAAGCTTCGCGATGAGTTCGGCGGAGAAGCGGCTGAATACGCTGAATTTGCCGGGTTCCGCCGGCATCTGGTGATCGAAGCTCCGCCCCGCAGTTTGCCACGCGGCATCTACGGGCAGGAGAAGTTAACTGTCAGCCACAGCGACCTGTTCGGCTGGTTCAGCTATAAACGCCCGAGTACGGTCAGCGGACTGCTGCCCGTATTGCCGGTTCCGGCTCCGGTTGCCGGCGGCGAGCTCCGGGGAGAAGGGCAGGAGCAGGAAAGGCGCGAAAGTGCCGAAGAACGGTTGGTTCCGACCGGTCAGCCGGGAGGGTCGATCCGCGGTTATCTGCCGGGAGATCCTATGAAGGCTATCGACTGGAAAATCTCTGCCCGGCGCGGCGAATGGGCGGTTCGCGCCCCGGAGAAGGAGGAAGCGCTCGTGTCCATCGTGCTGCTGGTCACGGAGCGCGATGCTTACGAGGGGGGGCCGAGGAAGCAGGAATGGCAGCCCGGCAGGGGCGGACGTTTGGACGCCGCCGCCGGGCCGCCAGCGGCCGCGCAAGCCTTTGAAGCCGCCGTATCGGCGGCGGCCTATCTGCTCGCGGAAGCGGCCGCCCAGGGCCATGCCGTCATGTTCCGGCATGGCGGCATGGACCGGCTGTGCAGGTGGAACCCGCACAGCCTTGGGGAAGAGGGCCCGGCTGGACTCGCCGGGCTCTCCCTTGGCGCCGGTTCATGGTCCGGCGCGGAGATGCTGGCAGCTGCGGTGCGCGGCTGCCCGGGGGTGCCGGTGACGGTGATCACCGGCACAGCCGATTCACGCCTGCTGGACGTGAATCGGCAGCTGGCCGAATGGGGGGCCTCCATTCGGCTCTTGTCCTGCGGCCTGTTGGAGACCGGCACCGGGAATGCCGGTGCCCCGGTCCGCCAGGCCGTGCCGGCCGGAGAGGAGGCGAAGCAGGATGCGGACGTTTCGGCATAAAGCTCATCAGGATAAGGCGCACCAGTTCGAGGCGCACCAGCTTGAGATGCTCCAACACCGGGCGAGCCAGGAGGGCGATGCAAATCGCCTCTCTTTGTTGGCGCGTATTCAGGTTCGCCTCTCTTCGCAATGGCTTGCCGGCTTCTGGGCTTCGCTGCTGCTTTACGGCCTGTTTCTGCAGTGGCTTGAGCCTTTGCGGATTCTTGGCGGGCCGGATAGCCGGGCTTATTATACGCTTCTTGCCTTGTTAACCGCAGTTATTCTGCTGATCGGCTGTTTAGGACTGCCGCTCTGGATGACCTCGGTGTTGGCTTTGGCCGCGCTTGTCCAAGCGCTGGTATATCTGAATGGAGAAGGCGAGGGGTGGAGCTGGCTTGCCGGATACGCGCCGGTTTTGCTGCATGATGCTGCTGTCTGGGCGGGCACCGGAAGCATGGCGGACATCAGCCAGGCCTCGCGGGTGCTGGTGCTGCTGACCGGATGGATTTTATTGGTTTTGTCGGTCCAGCTGCTTGCGATCCATCGGCACACGGTATTGCTGTTTCTTTCGATTACCGTCATTTATTTGTTTGCTTTTGATCTGACGGCAGGACTTCAATTGTTCTGGCCGGTAGTATGGGGGTTTGGACTGGGTTTGGTTTTGCAGTTCAGCGTGGTTTATTTCAAACATGCGGCTGACCGGGAGCGTCAGGCCATTGAGGGATCGGGATCGGGCTTAGCGCGATATGCAGATCCCGATGATGCTGATCTTGATAAGCCCGGGCAGCTGTTTTCGCAGCAGCGCAGACCCGCTTCCTACCGGGTTCTTATGGGATTGGGAGGATTTATTGTTGCCTTTGGAATCGGGTTGTCCCTGGCGGCGGCTTTTGTTGTTCCTGTCAAACCGGCTCAGGCCGTGGACTGGGGGCAAGCTTTCGACAGCATGGAGACATGGGCCGAACCCAAGGACGGCAGGGGAAG
This sequence comes from Paenibacillus yonginensis, assembly GCF_001685395.1. NCBI lineage: Bacteria > Bacillati > Bacillota > Bacilli > Caryophanales > Paenibacillaceae > Paenibacillus > Paenibacillus yonginensis. Next base: position 4,918,690 of record NZ_CP014167.1, read on the forward strand.
CGGTTACTCCGTAACGGGGTATGGAGGCAATGACGAAGAATTAGGGAGCCCGCTGAAGCTGCGGGAGGATGTATTTTTTACAGCTGAATCCCCGCAGCGGACCTATTGGCGGGGGGAATCCTTAAGTTATTATGACGGGCGCGGCTGGACAGAGCCGGATCCTTCTATTTCGCCTTCTCTTTCAGCTAATGCTTCAGGCGTCGCCGCTTGGCCTGCCGAAGAAGCCGCAGATGGCGACATGCAGGATGGGGCGGCAAGCCGTCCTGACCGGACTGCCATTCAAACCATCACCTTTGCCGAACCCCAATACGGGATGGTTCCTCTGTTCGCAGGGGGAGATTTTCTGGCTGTCCGCCAGGTAAATACGGAGCTTACAGCAGCATCCCCGGTACATCCCGCGGCAGGTCCGGCTTATACGCTGCTTAAAGATCCGGTATCCGGCTCGGCCTATTTGAAGATGTCTACGGCAAGCGATGCCATTAGGAGTTATAAAATTTCAGCGGTTCTGAAACCGGAGACGTCATCCGGGGCGCCGGCGGCCGATTCGAATGCGACAGGCAAGGCCGGGGCGGATCCTTCTGAAATCCGGTATGAATATCTGCAGCTGCCGGCAACCCTTCCGGATAGGGTGCGGGATTTGGGGCAGTCGATCGTGTCCGGAGCGACCAGCCGTTATGAAGCGGCCAAAGCGGTCGAGACTTATTTGAGAAACAACTACAAATATACGTTAAACACGTCTATCCCGGCGGCGGGCCATGATTTTGTAGAGGATTTCCTATTCCGGGAGCGTGCGGGATACTGCGACCATTTTTCCACGGCTATGGTGATTCTGCTGCGGAGTCAAGGCATCCCGGCCCGCTGGGTAAAAGGTTTTGCGCCTGGTGAACCTGACGGCTCCGGTCAATATACCGTCCGCTACGCAGATGCTCATTCCTGGGTAGAGGTTTATTTTCCGGATCAGGGCTGGCTTCCCTTTGAGCCTACACCGGGTTTTACAGGAGCTTTTGGCGGAGCAGCTGAGGGTTCCATCCATGCTGAGCAGGGACAGCAGCCCGTAGGGTCTCCAGCTTTGAGTAGGGTGCTGGGCGCTTGGCTGCCAAACGTTACAGCTGTTTTTGCCGCAGCTTTAATCAAAGTTTGGCCTTTGGCAGAACGGACGGGCGATATGTTTAACCATTATCAAACGGTAATCGTGGCCGCAGCTGCTCTTCTGCTGCTGGCGTTCGTCTTCCTGGGGATGGGCAGGAGCCTGGCCGGAAACGGAGGTCTTGTCCGCAGAAAGCCGCGCAGCAGGCCGCATTCACAGGTCTTTTTCAAACGGGGAACTTTGACAGACGAACGACATTTCCCGGGAAAAGTCGAGCTGCTCCGCTCCGCAGATGCGGCCTGGGCAGCAATGCACAGACGGTATGGCAAGCTCGCAAATGGAGCGACTGCAAGGGAATACGCGGAAGCTTTGCAGCGAAAGCTGGATGAGTCCGGCAGAGCCGAAATGGAGCAGTTTATGAGCGTTTGGGAGCCGCTTTATTATGGAGGGGATTTGCCGGATCGGCAGACAACCAGAAGATTTTTGGATACCTGCCGGAAATTGGATTCATGATAAGGAGAGGACCCCTTGAACTTTCTTGACGTTGTCTTTTGTCGTTGCGTATAATGGGTCTCAAGAATTGAGGGAGGCTCGGAAATGAATAAGCCAAATGAAATCATTGTCGTCCTGGATTTCGGGGGACAATATAATCAGTTAATTGCAAGACGTATCCGCGATCTTGGGGTATATAGCGAACTGCTGCCGTATAATACGCCAGTAGAACGTATTAAAGAAATCGCACCAAGAGGCATCGTGTTCTCCGGCGGACCATCCAGCGTGTACGGCGTGGATGCCCCGCATGTAGACCCGGCGATTTATGACATTGGAGTTCCAATTTTCGGCATTTGCTACGGGATGCAGCTTATGGCCCAGCAATTGAACGGTAAAGTAGAACGTGCGGCTAAACGGGAATACGGCAAAGCTGATGTCGATTTCGTCCCTGACTCGGCTTTGACCAAAAACCTGGATTCCAGACAAACGGTTTGGATGAGCCATGGGGACCATGTTGTGGCGCTGCCTGAAGGTTTCAAGGTTGCCGCTTCGACAGACCATGCTCCGATTGCTGCTTTCAGCAATGACGAGCGTAAAATGTATGGTGTGCAGTTCCATCCGGAGGTCCGCCACTCTGTGTACGGCAATGAAATGATCCGCAATTTCCTTTATGAAGTCTGCGGCTGCGAAGGCAACTGGAGTATGGAAACCTGGATTGAAGATACCATTCAGGACATTCGCAATCAGGTCGGCGACAAGAAGGTCCTGTGCGCATTGAGCGGCGGCGTGGATTCGTCCGTTGTAGCCATGCTGATTCATAAAGCGATTGGCGATCAACTGACTTGTATGTTCATCGACCATGGTTTGCTGCGCAAAGGCGAAGCCGAAAGCGTAATGGAGACTTTTGTCGGCAAGTTTGATATGAAGGTTGTGAAGATTGACGCTAGAGAACGTTTCTTGTCCAAGCTGAAAGGTGTGGACGATCCAGAGCAGAAACGTAAAATCATCGGCAACGAGTTCATCTACGTCTTCGATGAGGAGTCCGCGAAATTTGACGATTTTGCTTTCCTGGCTCAAGGCACCCTTTACACGGATATCGTGGAAAGCGGCACAGCTACGGCGCAGACCATCAAATCCCACCACAATGTGGGCGGCCTGCCTGAAGACATGAAATTTGAACTCGTAGAGCCTTTGAAAACACTCTTCAAAGATGAAGTTCGTAAGGTGGGCGAGGAATGCGGCCTGCCGAAGGAGATCGTCTGGAGACAGCCGTTCCCGGGTCCGGGCCTTGCGATCCGTGTGCTTGGCGAAGTAACGGAGGACAAGCTGCACATCGTGCGCGAGTCCGATTACATCCTGCGCGATGAAATTGCCAAAGCCGGTCTCGACCGTGAAATCTGGCAGTATTTCACCGCTTTGCCAAACATGAAAAGCGTTGGCGTTATGGGTGACGCCCGTACGTATTCCTACACCGTCGGCATTCGTGCTGTAACGTCCATCGACGGCATGACCGCCGACTGGGCGCGTATCCCTTGGGACGTGCTGGAGAAAATCTCCGTGCGTATCGTGAACGAGGTGGAGAATGTCAACCGCGTGGTATACGACATTACGTCGAAGCCGCCGGCGACGATCGAGTGGGAGTGAATTGGATTGAAATGATGTAGTCAAATGCCGAAAAGCCTTGATACATAAGGGTTTCCGGCGTTAGCTACATGATGATTTCCAGTTGACGTGCAACTATAGAGTGTTAAAAATTACTCTCTTTTATCTGCGTTGTTCAGCAAATAGAAGGGAGTATTTTCTATGACCAAAATCAAGGAATTGATTCAGGATTTCAAGCTCAACCAAGAAATTTTGGGCCGTGTGAAAAGGTACGTTGATTTGTGTATGTTCCGCTTATACCGTTGGGAAAGGTTTATGGAGAAAGAATTAGGGATTGTAGAAGTGGAGGATGTAAGTCAGCTTCACATCAAAAAGTATATTCAAGAGCGGCAACGTTTAGGGCGTGAAGTGAACCGGACATTAAATAACAACCTCGCTACCCTGAAGGTATTTTTCCAATACCTTGTTGACGAAGAGTTTATCGACGAGCAGAGCAATCCGATGCGCCGTATCAAGAATCTCAAGGAAGAGAAGACCGTTATTGTTACATTTAACGACGAAGAAGTGTCGCGGATTATCAATGACCTGAAAGAAGAGACATACTCCAACGTCAGGGATAAGCTGATTCTCATTATGCTTTTCGATACAGGGGTTCGGGTTTCTGAATTGTGTAACATTAAGAATGATGATGTGGCGAGAAGGCATATTCTTATTCACGGTAAAGGTTCCAAGCAAAGACTGGTTTATATCAGCAATATCATGCGAAAGTACATGAGAAAATACGAAGCATTGAGACAGGAGCGTTTCAAGAAAAGAGAACGGGACGAGGTTGAGGACTATTATTTTCTCGATCAGTCGGCAATCAAGCTTTCACGTTCACGCATTAATAAGATTCTCAAAGAACATTGCAGAAATGCCGGGGTTAGAAAAGAGGTTAGATGCTCTCCGCATGATTGCCGTCATTACTTTGCGCAGAAGCAATTAAGAAATGGAATTGATGTCTACAGCCTAAGTCGCCTGATGGGGCATTTCGATACACAGATCACTTCAAAATATTTAAGGGGGCTTGAGCAGGAGGACATCCTGAATATTGGACGGCTAAATAGTCCGCTGAACGGGTTGAAGATCAAGCAAGGTTCAATGGAGGGGAGAAAATGAGAAGACTCCTCAATCTTGAACTGGACGATGCAACTACCCAAAGGCTGCTGGAAATCGCCAGAGGGCATTGTAAGCTTGTTCTTGAGTACGGTGATAAAAGTACCCCAACCCACCGCCGCGAGGCCATCAAGGGGGAAATTGAGGCTCTCAGAGCGGAAAGGGAATCGATTCTGGATTTGGAGGGGATGAAATGAGGCCCATCCAAGGCATGATTGATCTTGAAACTATTGAAATTTTTCTTGAAGCTGCTGAGGAGCGACTGAAGATCAAGTCGTTGACGATTTATGAAAGGTTTTTTCTGTACGGCATGATTACAGCATATCGCGATTTTCTCGAAAATCACAAAAGGGCATGGCGTACTATGAAATAGAGCGGAATAAAAAGCGAACGGAGAAGGATTGCCGTTCGCTTTTTAACATTTGCAAAAGTTGACAATGAGGCAAGGAGCTTGATACGATGTGTACGTGACTGTATGTTGAAAAATACAAAATCGTATTTTTAACTCAGTTCTTCACATCGCGTTACCTTGTAAAATAGCGATATGCCCACTACTACCACAAAACCACAATAAATCATAATCCAATTGTCCCTCGAAGATTACCGTGTTTCCGCTGAATCATCATGCATCCTCAAATTCCATTATTTTACCACTACACCCTCGGCAATGCACATCAAGCGAGAGGATGGTAAAAATGGAGTCCATTCAGTCAAACTCCCTTACTGAAGAAGAAAATCTATTCCAGTTGATCGATTATTTTCAAAGAGTATACGGCAATTATAGCAAGAAGGATGCTTGTCTGGTCATCTCCGGGAAGAAAGGCGATTCCAAAAGCCTAAGTCTTTCAGAAGCGTTTTTGTATCCTTCGGAATTATCGCGAATGGCTGAGTTCGTTTACACAAAGCGGAATTTCTATAGCCTTTATGTCGGGATTGCTTTGCAAGACAAAGCAAAGATTGCTGGCGGCAGGGGAACTGCCGATACGGCTGTAGCTGTTCCAGGTTTCGGAGGAGATTTTGACTATTTCCAGCCGGGACATCATAAAGCGGCAAGTATCTTTCCTTCCAAGGAAGCGGCGTTACAGCTGATTGAGAAGTTTCCGTTCTCGCCAAGTCTCTTGATTCATTCTGGCGGCGGATTCCAGCCACAATGGCTATTTACCGATTTGTACCTGTTCGATCATCCAGATAAACGAGTGACTTATCAAAAGGTCAGTTCCCGACTTCAAAAGTGGTTCCGACAGCAAGCTCCTGACGTAACCATTGATAATGTGGGAAACTGCGCTCAACTGTTTCGCATACCCTTCACCAAGAATTTTAAAGTGCCTGATCAGCCTAAAACGGTGGAATTGGTTTATTTTAATGAAAACCGGTATTCGTTTGAAGAGATAGCGGCATGGTTAGATGAGCAAGAAACGGCTGGTTCCAAAGCTGCTCTGAAATCTCAAAGTAATCATGCGAAAAATAACCTCGCAGACGCAAATAAGATTATCCCTAAGTGCGGCTTTATGAAAGAGGTCACGGAAAACCAGGCTCATCAAACGGAGCCGCAATGGCTAAGCATGGGTTCGATTCTTGTCCATTGTGAGAATGGCAAGGAGTTGATTCATAAGTTTTCGAAGCAGTATCCCGGCTACAGTCGGGAAGAAACGGAACAGAAGTTTGCACGGTATTGGGATGAACGTGACGATGCCGATTCGCGTACATCCGTTTTCCGTCCGCATACCTGTGAGCATATCGAGTCGGTTTCCGGCGCATGTCAGACTTGTCCTTACTTGGGAAAGATCAAATCTCCGATTGCTTTGGGCTATGCGAAGCCCGAACCAGAAGAGAGCATTGCGATGATCAAGGTTGCCATTGAACAGTTCCGTGAAGCCGCAGAAAGCGGACAGAGGCCGGATGATGATGTTTTGGTAAATTTGGATGTATTCGAACGAATTATAGAGCTTGAGAAAAACGTTGAAACGATGGTAAAGGCGGCTTCGCTGGAAAAGGAAATCGCTCAGCTTGTTAGTTTGGGGAAACGAGGTTTGCAGCAGTACAAGAAAAGCCTGAAGATCGAACGACTTAAATCAAGCGAACATGCAGATAGTCAATCCCCAAGCCGCTTTTTCCTTCCCAACATCAACGGGTTTTTAGAGTTTAAAGCAGCTTTGGTGGCGAAAGAAATGATGCAGGAGCAGTATTTTGCTTATGAAAATCAAACCTATCTGTACCAGAACGGTGTTTACACGACTGAAGCTGTGGACAAGGCTATTGATTCGATGATTATGAAAAAACTCGGTGACGATTTTACGGCTAGACGGCAAAGGGATGTGAAGTTAAACCTTGATGCCCGCATCTATGATGAATGCCGAGTCGAACGTGAAAGTTCGTCGGCCGAATATAAAATGCGGTTCGTGAATGTCAGAAACGGCTTATTAGACTGGAGAACGGGAGAACTGTTTCCCCATGACCCCAAGTTTTTTATGAAAAATCAACTGCCGGTAAGGTGGAATCCCAAAGCAGATCGATGGCTTGCGGCCAATTTTATTCATTCCGTGGTTCCCGCTGATACAGTGCCGTTGATAGAGGAGTGGTTAGGATACTTGCTCATACCTACAGTAAAGTATCAGAAGATGCTATTGATCAAAGGCAGTGGGAAAAACGGGAAGTCCAAGTTCCTGAATTATTGCAGAGAGCTACTAGGAGATGCCAACGTATCCTACGTAGAGTTAAAAGAGTTTGAAGAGAATCGCTTCAAAGCGGCGCAGCTTAAGGATAAGCTCGCCAATATCTATGCAGACATTAGTTTTAAGCGGCTGGCATCAACCCACATGATTAAGAATTTGGTAGCCGGTGACGAAATATCGGCTGAAGAGAAAGGGGAACGGGCTTTCCCACTGCGCTCTTATGCGAAGCTTATGTTCTCCGCTAACGATTTACCTGCGAGTTCAGATACAACCGATGGCTTTTTTCGTCGTTTTTTCATCGTACCGTTCAATAAAAAATTTACCAAGGATAATGAAGATGTTGAACTTGACACGAAGCTTGGTTCGACTCCATATTTAGAGTCCTTGTTAGTATTGGCGGTTGATGGCCTGCGGCGGCTTGAAGCAAATAAACGATTCAGTGAAAGTGAATCGGTCAGAAAAGAGATGGAAATCTTCGAATATGAGAACAAGCCTGTGGTTCAATTCCTCGAAGATGAATGCATTTTGCATGATAATCGGGAAGATCGTACAAACAGTGTATCCAAGGAAAAACTGTTTACGGCTTACCGTAATTGGTGCGAACGAACAGGAAGAAGCATTATGAATACCACCAATTTCTTCAAACAGCTTTATAGAGAGACAGAAATCACTCGAGAGAAACATGAATTCCAGCCTCGAATTAACGGAAAGCAGATTCGTTATATTTCTGGAATCACACTTCAGGAGGAAGAAGAGGACGAAAATCCGTTTGATCTGTAAGTGAATCAATTGGAAAGCAGCGGCGAGGCCATTACTGGCTTCGCTGTTTCTTTTTCGGAAACTGCAATGTTATGGGCTTCTGACTGTTCCACCGTCAAAAGAAACAACTGACACAACCAAAAGATTAAATATATTGTTATAAAGAATTTTATTCTGTATAGGTGTTCCCTTTGATAATAAAATAACGAGAATAGGATTTGCGGTGAAACTAGTTGTTTAGTTGCATCTTCCTTGAACATGCTCGAACTGGAATCTTTATACAAGTCCGTGATATAATCATAACAAAATGTCTGGGGTGCTTAAGAATGAGCAAAGAACTCATTGAAAGAGGACGTCATAAAGTGGGAAAAAGCCTTATGGCTCATCATATAAAAGAAGGTATTCCGGAAAAAATACTTGAAATAGTAGGAGCGACAGAAGCGGAGTATTTTGGAACAACGGAACTTTCTTATTTCGAGAGGGATAGGGAGATAAATCAGTTCAAGTTCTACCGATATGAAAATTTTGAATTAATTAACTGTAGTTACGGTGCTGCAGTAAATACGATGGAGTACCTATCTGAGAAAATTTTTATTTTTAGTGAAGAACCTGAGGAAGTTATAAAGTATTACGTCGCTGAGATTATAAACTAACTCCTACATGTATGATAGGAGCCCACTTATATATTTGAAAGTTCTGGAATTTTCTTTAGGGGGAAAAGTCATGGTTGATTTTAAAAAGTTAAGATCAGAAAAAGCAAAGCCTAAATCAATTGACCCTGTAGATATATTTAGACGTTCCCCGAAGCCTGAGGGGGTTAAAGATCTTTTTAGTAGCCAAACAGAAATACTCAATGCTTGGTTCGAACGTCGTAATGAACGTGATACTGTTCTTAAGTTGCATACTGGCGGTGGGAAAACTTTTGTCGGGTTGCTGATCGCTCAATCAACTATGAATGAAACAAGTGAACCTGTACTTTATTTGACCCCAACTACACAACTCGTTCAACAGACACTTGAAAAAGCGAAAGAAATGGGTATTTCTGCTGTTCCATATGTTTCAGGACAACCACTAAATGAAAGATTTGAGAACGGCACAGCAATTATGGTAGGGACATATAAAGCTCTATTTAACGGAAAAAGTAAATTCGGGGTTCGTGGTGATGTTAAACCACAGAAAGTCGCTGCGATTATTTTAGACGATGCCCATGCAGCATTTTCGGTAATTCGTGATTCTTTCACTTTAGAAATAAGAACGAATGGCAAGGGAGCAAATTATCCTAGGTATCTGGAACTTACGAATTTATTTAGAAAGTCATTTAAAGAAATTGATAAGCTTGGGACACTGGAAGATGTGATTGAAGGAACTGAATATGCAGTTTTAGAGGTTCCGTATTGGGCATGGCATGAACAATTAGATGCGGTGCGAGAACAACTTAGAACTGATTCAGAACAGTACGCTTTGATTTGGCCATTAATTAGGGATCGGCTTCATATGTGTCATGCTTTTATCAGTCGGACTTCCTTTACTATTACTCCAGTACTTCCATTTGTTCATTTATTTCCAACTTTTTACGAGGCCCCGCGCAGGATTTATATGTCCGCAACTATTGCTGACGATAGTGAAATAATTAGAACGTTTGATGCTGATCCAAACTCTTTGAAACAAGTTTTACAGTCTCGGTCTTTAGCTGGTATTAGTGAGAGGATGACATTAATTCCAGATTTAATGCCTTTTAAGTTTAAGCATGAACATATAGAAAAACTTATTACATGGGTAGCTGATGATAAGAAGCTAGGGACTGTAGTACTCGTTTCTTCAGATGAGGCTGCAAAACGGTGGTCTAAGGTTGCCACGGTAGCAAAAGGTTCGGAAGAAGTTGAAGAATTAGTGAATAAGCTAAGGAATGAGGAAACAAGAGGACCGGTCGTCTTTTCGAACCGCTATGATGGAATAGATTTACCGGGAGACTCTTGTCGAGCCTTAGTTATGAGCGGACTACCTTCAGGCACTTCGAATTATGAGCTTTTTCGGGCAAGTGCTTTATACGGAGGAACAACACTAACACGAATGTTAGCTCAAAGAATTGAACAAGGAATGGGCAGAGGAGCACGAGGGGCAGGCGACCATTGTGTAGTTTTGCTAGTTGGAAGTGATATATCGGCTTGGGTTGCGAAAGAGGCGAATTTTAGGTTTTTGACCAGCGCGACAAGAGCCCAGCTAGACATGGGAATCGATATAAGTAAAAAGGTTGAATCACTTAAAGATTTAGTAAAAACAATTCAACAGAGTCTTGATCGCGACCAGGACTGGACAGAATACCATGCCGAGACATTAGCCGAACTAGTTGATGAAGAAACTTCGAATGATGCTTATTTTAAACTGGCTGCCGGTGAGAGAAAGGCGATTAATTTATGGGAAGATGGTTATTATGATCAAGCAATTTCGAAACTGCAACAATTGATTGATCACAAAGATCAGGGCTTGGATACGCAAATGCGAGGGTGGCTCGAACAGTTAGCAGCGCGCATAGCAGACAAATGGGGGAACGCAGAAAGAGCACAAGATTTGCAACGCCAAGCATTTTCAAATAATAGAAATTTATTAAGACCAAGAATACTTCCACCTTATCGTCCTTTATCTACGCTTGGGCCTCAAGCTAAGGCTTTGGCGGAGAATATTGGTGGGTATCGGCTTAGACGAGGATATTTACAAACTTTTGAGGATGTAGTAGTAAAATTAAATCAGCAGTCCACTGCCAATCAATTTGAACAGGCTTTATGTGAATTTGCTAAAATGATAGGTTTGAACGCCGAAAGACATGATAACCAAGGTGAAGGACCGGATGTACTTTGGCTATTACCAGAAAAGATAGGATTCGTTATAGAAGCTAAGAGCCGTAAGAAGGGGGAAAACCCTCTTACTAAGGAACAGCATGGGCAGCTACTAGTTGCCGCAGAATGGTTTTCAGTAAATTACCCAGGATACGAGTGCGTGAAGATTAGTGTGCATCCTAAGAATCAAGCTACACGTGCTGCTGTTGCAGGTGCATCTCATGCATTGACTTTCGAAAAACTTGCAGTAATGATATCAGATGCACGGTCATTATTAACGTCTCTCTGTGAGTCTCAACTTAGTCCAAGTCATTTAGAAATCGAGTGTACTCGCTTATTGGAACACTCGAATCTGCGATCTGATCGGATTTCGTCCTTTTACTTAATGCCATTTGAAGTTCAGAGTTAAGCTTATCAGGAAAATTAGTTTGTAAAAATATAAAAACTCGTACTTTGACGTACGAGTTTTTATTATTGATTGCATATAAAGTGCAGAATCTACTCGGTCTGATTGGTCAAATTGGAGCTATAGGGTGTGAAATTGGTAGAAAATCTTTATGGAGAAACCTCTTCACTTGGCTTGAAAAGTTGCCCACCTAAATTAATGCTTCACCACTTCTCCAGTTTCTTCGTGTGAATTGTTCAAAACTTTTTCGTTCTTTCTCAGTTTGCATAGAGGTAAAGCCTACATGATCTACAACAATCAACTGTGGTTTGACTCCTGTATCTAAAAATATTTGTTCAATTTCATCAAACATTACTTTGTACATTTTTGTAACTGCGAGTTTATCATTTTCAATTTCTTCTTGCGTTCTCTTGGTATCAGGTTCCTCAACGTCCTGTGGGAAATATACTTGACTAGGTTGATCAAAAAACATGAAAAGAGGCATGGGGGATCGTTCCTTTTGAGACGTGAAATAACGAAGCAAACTTAAGAAAAGTGCAATATGGCAAGAGACCCAATTTGCTCCGCTACCCATTTCACTAAGTGTAACTCTCTCCCCGAATTTTCCTTCTAAAGCCAATTCGAATTCTTCCAAATTAAATACTAAATCATATTTTTTAAATTCGTCTTCGAAATCCAAGTTCTTTTTTAGTTTATTCATATTTTGATTGATTTTCTTCAAGGCAACTTTTTTTTCGGCTTCTAGATTGAATTGATTAAGTTTTGTGTTGCATTCTTCGATTTTGCTTTGAATATCCTCAAGCTCCTTGTCTAGATTATTAAATAAACCTTTGTCAATCGTTTCAAGATAAATTTGTATTTCTAGCCTACAATAGTCTAGTTTCTTTTCTAAGTCATATTTATTGCTTTGAGATAGATAGTTTCTTTCTATATTTCTCATCTGTCCCCATAGGCGTCTAATTTCTTTAACTACTTGATCCATTTGCTCAGTTATTTTTCTTCTTTCCTCAGAGAAATGATCAGTACTATTAGTAATTAATCTTATCTCATCGGTTAGCCACAAGGAGGCCTTTTCAATATCCTTAGATATTTGGTGTAAGTCAGTACATTCTGAACCGCATAATGGACAGGCATAATCCGTTTCATTTTTTGCGGACAACTCGGATTTTTCTTTCAATTTTTCTAGTGAGTTAATGTAATCGTTACTATTATCTGCCGCTGAATCCAGTTTTATTAATCTGCTTTTTAAAAGTTGTTCTTGTTCTCTTAGCTCCTCAATTGCTGATTTGATTGCTTCATATCGAACAATGATCTGGTCAGATGTATATGAATTATCGCTTAATTTAGGAAGATTTCTGGCAGTTTCAATAAGCTTCTCTAAAGGCTGTTTTTCCTTGAAATCAATCCCTATTAATGCATAATAATTCTTGACTTTCGGAAGTAAATCATTGATGATTCCTGTTTTAACTTTTTGATCACTTATTAAATTGTTCTGAATTCTCTTGAGTTCTTTTTTATAAGAATTTAATTGCATTAAGACGGAGTAGTATTCTTGGCCTACTATTCCTGCGAAAATTGGAAACTGTTGAATGACATCTTTTTTCTTTTGATAATCGTCGAATCTATAAAAAAGTGCAAATTTACTCGCCATTAGATTTTGATGTTGAAACAGATACGAGGTCATATGTCTTAATGAGGCTGCTTCCTTGGTATCTTCAGCATTTTCTTTTACATTAGTAACTCGAAGATTCAGCACTTGTTCCAACTGCTTTTGCACTAATTTATAGTCAATAAATTTTTCATCTTCAAAAAATGATCTTGTTATCGTTCGGCAATTAATCTCGTCACTAATGGGGGCAAAAAGCATTTTCTTTTTTTCTAAATAAGTATTTTTTCTTGCGATTATGTATCTTTGTTCATTAATAATTAATATTAACGAAAAAATAGTTGCGAAATCTGTTATTTTGCCCTTCGGAATCGTTGAGCGAGAACTGCAAAGACAATAATCAATGATTTCTACTATAGCACTTTTCCCGGTTTTTGATTCCCCTGTGATTATATTAGTTCCTTCGTGAAAATCAACAAAACGTTTTTCTTCATCATCATTAAGAATAATTATGGCCTCTATTCTACTTTGCATGAGTATCACCTATGCTTTCGTTCTAATTTCCAGAAAACTTTCAAATTCACTTACTTCAATCTTGCTGAATATTTGCCCTAAATAATACGCAGATTTAAAATACTCTCGTATTGAAGGAGCGATTTTATTGTATTCAAAGTCTTCAAGAAGAACGATTGATGACTGAAATCTTATATTTTTCTGATTTGCAAGTATAATAATGGATTGTTTGGTAGGTTCGATATAGTCTTGAAATAATTCAGCTACATGATTCAAAGTGAATTTAGAATTTAGTTTTGTATTATATTCCTTCATTATTATCTCTTTAGAGAAAAGAGAGTAAAGTGTACTGTCTGTTCTTGCATTGTTTAATCTATCTCTCGAGTCCTTATACATTATGATTGGCAAGACATAAAAAATGGTCTTCAAATCAACCTCTTTTTTGTAACCTGTCAGGAAAGAATGTATAATTTTACTTAAAAAGAATGGATTATACATTAAAATCTCTATATGTAGTATGCTCATTTCACATCTCCTACATGCCAAGTTAAATCTCCATCATCTACTATGCTATGAATAACACCTCTTTGGAAAAAATCACGATTATTACTTACGCCGTTGATAGGACGAGCCTCTAGGGCCATCGATTGAAGATACAGTCTCTGTGATTCAGGTAAGACAATAGTGATATTTCCATTACAATTTATTTTCGAGATTTTTTTGTTTGTCGATAAAGTTTTTAACAATTGTTTTCTATAATCTTTGAGGTCTTTAGATTTGACGACATTTGTTTCGAAATAGGAAATAATCGTTTTACTGGTTCTACAGTAATCGTTTATTGCCTCCGTAATTTCGTCATGCAAGTCAATTCTTTGTATTTCAGAAACGAAAGGTTTGTTCTTCAATCGTTTAATCTCGACAAGAGTAGGCTCGTAATCCTCGAAAGTAAGTTGCAACGGAGCTGAAGAACTATCAATAAATCTTTCGGCATAGCTTTTAAAAATATCGCTAAAATCGCTATAAGAGATTTCCCAGTGATTCTCTCTAACGGGTATTGTAAGTAGCAATCCAATAAGTGAAGAAACAAACTCTTCCATTCTTTTTTCTGTACTAAGAAATCTAAAGGTAGTTTTATTATATTTTGTTATTATTGATTTAATGGTTTTTTGCTCTGAATGAATTTGTAATCTTTCTAGTACACTCTTCAGCTTCTCTGCATTATGATCAGTCGAAAAAATTTTATCATAGATTGGTCTGAATTCTTTTTCATTTATTTTCTTAACGGATCCAATATCTTTAATAATTTGATATCTTGTATCTACATTCATCTCTTCCCATTTACGGAATATGGACTTTTGAGATAGCCTAGCTGTTGTAAATAAGATTAGCTCGTCTATTTCAGTATACTCATCGAAATTCCTATACCAGTTCCAAATGGTATTCCATATCTCTTTATCGCGATCCGAAAGTACTGTATCCTCAAAATGATGTTTAACCTCAATTTGTTGCGAAGATTGAGAGGTGGAGATTAATGTAACATCTCCAAGTTGCTCCATTATAACTTTTTCATTTTCATTCATATCTAAGCATTTAATTAGTCCAATGTAAGTCTGATATATAAATCCGAGTGTTTTTAGAGTATTATCGTTAGTAGCCATATAGTCCCCCTTTTAGCTACACCAATCGACTTGTTCAAACACTCTTCACTGAGAACAGGTCGAAAAATGGAATTTTCTCACTGTATTATACTACATTTTATAGTTGATGGTTACCTTTAGAAACGAATAGAGCATTAGGCAAATGCTCTGCTAATCGCCTTTTCCAGCTCCACGTGGCTAGGCTTACTATATCGCCTCGTAACCTCCAAAGAAGCATGGCCAGCAAGCTCAGCGACGGAAGCGATATCGATTCCAGCGCTTACGAGTTCTCGGCAGTACGTATGTCTTAGTTTATGAGGATGTATGCCATAGTTTTGCAACATATGCTGAACAGAACGGATACTGATGCGCTGTTTGTATTGACTAAGGAATAGCGCATAATCATTATCCGTTCGGGTTTTAAGATATTTAGAAATATAGTATCGAGCATCTACGGGGAGGGGGACTGTTCGAGAAATGTTTCCTTTGCCCTTACGAATTGTAAGGGAGCCAGAGCGTTCACTGAGCTTCAGATCGCTAAGGCTCAGTTGACACAACTCGCTTACGCGGATACCGGTAAAGAGTAGGGTGTAAATTATGGCAATATTGCGAAGATTCCCGTCACACTCCACATCTCGAAGCAGTTTATTCCGTTCTGTCCGAGATAGCGATTTGGGAGCCGTGTGCAAGGCTTTACTTTGCACAGGGAATTGAATGCCTTCCATAACATGAGAGCAGCCTTTAAACGCTGCGAAGGCGGCGATTGCAGCGAACACTTTACCGATAGTGGCTGCGCTTAGATTCGTCGTTTCCAAATGCTTGATATACTGTTGTACATCTACTCGGGTTAGCTTATCGATATTCCCTCCGCTATTGTGAAGCCATGAAGCGAACGCTTGGAGGGAGTAGCAATAGGTTTTAATGGTATTTGAAGATTTTCCTGACTCCGATTGCGAGGATGTGAAGTCGCCCAGTAATTCTACGCAACTTTTTTGCACCGTTATTGCCTCCTTAAAATGTTTCTGCGCCCCTTTCAAGGTGCGAAAGTTGCGCAGAAGGATAATTCTACGACAGAAGTTACTTCTCCCAAGTCTTCTTCACAGCCTCGACGTTGTACTTAATCTTGTTAGCCTTTGCCTGATAAATTGACCAGAAGTCGCCTACAACTTTCATTTGGTATAGATCATCATTCAACCAGAATTGAAGGCTCATATCATGAATCTCACTAAATGGGTGATTAATATCGCCTAGAGCTGAAATCTCGTAATGAACACACTTGAATCCGAAATCTTCAGGGGCATCGGAGCGTTCGACTGTCAAACACGCAGCTTTGTTGTTCCGTATGGATTGCAACACATCGCCTTCAAAGATCGGATTCCCTTCAGAATCTTTAAAGCCAGTGTTCTGAAGAAGTCTACAATCGTTAAATTCGAATGTCTGTCCACCTTTGACCGTGACAGCGATATCGGAATGGCTGACGTAACCGTAAACCTTCTCGTTGAATAGAACTTTATACTGTGGATTCATCTCAGTTTCTCCTTAAAAAATATCGTTGTAGTTCCTTCCAACTTCTTGTTGATCAGATTTGTTCAAATGGATTCCGCTTCCGAACGCATAGCCTTCATGTGGATTCCGATATCCTAAAAACAACCTTCGAAAATCGATATCATTGACGTATGGGACTTTCAGCAATGAATCCATTGGCGCATCCGTTCCTCTGACGATGAATAGCCCGGAGTAATCAGTTGAAGGGAGGCGCTCGAACGCGGCGCTATTCCCAAGAGCAATCTGACTTGACGCTTGAGAATCCATTCGGCCAATGCAGCGGAAAGAGATGTTAGATCGAAAATCGGTTGAGCCTAAGCTTTCTTGTGAGGGCCTTTGTGTAGCAATGAGCAAGTGTACCCCGTTGCTTCGTCCCTTCGCGGCAATTGTCTTAATACAAGCCATGCCTTCATCAAGTCCTTGCCATTTGTCGGTAAACTGCGCGAATTCATCGAACACAATGAATATTTCAGGCAGATTCGAGCCGGTCATCTCGTTGTAAACGGTAATATCCGGCGATACTCCCCATTCTTTTAATAGTTTTTCACGCCGTTCAACTTCCTGTACCGCGCCTTTTACAAGCTGTAGCGCAGCTTCTTTGGTTGTGGCAACTGGATAACCGACATCTTCCACAAATCCGAAACTAACACCGCCTTTCAGATCGATGAAAACAGGCAAATGAGCCTGTCGTTGAAGCTGCAAGATAATCGAGTATAGGGCGGTTGACTTCCCAGCCCCTGTTGTTCCTGCTACAAGTCCATGCGGAATTTTACGGTAATTCCAAGCAACCGTGCCTTTGCAATTCACGCCGACAATTACACTTTCCGATGCTTGAGTGGCGGCATGAAGGTCGATCATATGCTGAAAGATAATTTCCTTCGGTAGCGGCTGTTTGGCGATTTCGACTCCAACCGTCCCTATACCGTCAAAGTCCCTGTAGATAGAGAATACAACTTTTTTCAAATAGGCTTCGATTCGGGTTAAGTTCTCTTCCCAGCGGCTAAAGGCAATTGAAGGAATATCCCATACATAAATTTCTGTTGTGCCAAGATCACGATGGAGCGGTACATCATAAGTGCCTTCTTTCAAACGGAATACTTCATTGAAGAACCGCTCCCATGCCTTTTTCATCGGGTAATACGTGCTTGCGTTGTTTCCTGCTGCAGCCGACTTCGGTTCGTTAACTACCAGTTCATTGGATTTATCGAAGTAGATACTTTCCGCTTGTCGTTGTTGGAAGCCAACGGAATGAATGGCCGTTTGAATTTGACTCAGGTTTTTTATTCGCTTGCTGAATAGCAAGGCTTTGGCTTGTTTATGCAAGTCAGCGAGGCTTGCGTAGAAAAGATGCTCAGAAGCTTCATGCTCGGCGGTGAAAGCGCGGATAATCGGGAATAGCTTATACCCTTTGAATGTACAAACGATGAAAAAGAATGCAACTGTCAACAGACTTATCGGGAGCCAGTCAAAGGGAAACCAACTTATCCAGTGCAAGATGATAATGGTAAAGGAAGCCCCTACAGCAGAACCCAATAGCCACAAGAACCGCTTTCTAATCGCCGGGCCGGAGCGTAAAGGCCTAGTCGAAGTGCCAGTCGAAAATTTAGCGGCCTGTAAGGGGATTTTATGGTTTCGTAACGTAATATCAGCCGTACAGCCTGATCAATTTTCTGCTGCGGAATGTTCACTTCAAAGGAAGGTGTTTGACTGATATTCACTAGCACCGCCACAGCATTCTGAAGATCATCGATTGCAGCTTGACTCCAAATTGCGATAACTCGTTTGCGTAGCCGCTCATGGCCTACGTAATTGAACCATGAATGGACTTTTTTTAACCATAGAGGAACGAAGTTAAGATGACGTAGACGCTTGAACACCATGTTTCGCTCCCTCCGCTGCTTGTCGTGTGGCAACGTATGACAACATTAAGCTTTTAATAACCTTAGATGGACGAGTCCCGGCGGCATAAGCCCGAATACAGAAGTCCATGTAGAATTCCTTGTCTAGCGTCACGGTAATGCGTTCTTTTTCGCTCATGAATAGCGCCTCCTGCCAGATCGGGAAGAGCTTAAGCTTAGTGGAAGGTCAAGCCTTCACCGTTCTTTGAAAGTTGGTATGGTTTAGGTGTTAAAAGAATACAGAGGGAATGTGGATGAGAGAGGAGTAGAGGAAGAAGCAATAGGGAACACGCACTTTTCGATATGAAGCCGACCCTGCCTTTTTGGAAGTATCCCGTACATCGTTCATTGCTTTATATCATAATTATATCACACGTTCTATTTAATATCAAAATATAAAATTTAAATATATCACGAAAATTACTGATGGTCAATAATTAATAGTATTATTTTATGACTTTAAAGCGGAGGGGTGAATGTAATTGAAGCATGATCGAATCAAGTAAAACGGAGCATCCTTGCATCCGGGTTAAGTGCGCCACTTCTGGCCCTTCGTTGTTTTATCATCAAGAGAAACAACTGACACACCTAAAATTCTAAAATAAGGTATATTGGTTTATTTGTTGATCCTTTTGATGAAGGACGGCATTGGCGGCTGAAGCGAAGTGAAAAATTATAATAGAGGTTATGAGGTGAATCCGGGTGCGTCAGCGAGTCAACATACGAAAAACCGCGCCAAATATGGGGTTGAAATAAATGGGGAGGGTGGGGTTCAGAGATTGGTCGGCTGTTTACATGTGTCAGTAAGCTTTCAAATCAAACTACTGAATCAACCTTACCTTTATCCTTCACAAAAGTTACAGTACCTACCTCAGTATATCCAGAGGGAAC
The DNA here is from genome assembly GCF_001685395.1 of Paenibacillus yonginensis. Classification (NCBI taxonomy): domain Bacteria; kingdom Bacillati; phylum Bacillota; class Bacilli; order Caryophanales; family Paenibacillaceae; genus Paenibacillus; species Paenibacillus yonginensis. Next base: position 4,937,787 of record NZ_CP014167.1, read on the forward strand.
TGCTGCATGTGAAGTACTATTAAACAATAAAAAAGAGGAAAAGGCGACTACCGTAGTAGCCGCCAAAGCGATTATTTTTTTCATTCGGGATATCCCCCAGGGGTGATATTTTTATTGTACCACTGTGTTATAAATACCGTTGGCGTTTGCATTAGTGATAGGTAGGAAGGACAAAATGATGTTCTGTCCTTTTGGAATTTTAGCCAGATAGTCCTTGTCGATAAGTGTCCCTTTAATCCATGTTACAGTCCCTGAAGCTAGCTGACCAGATACATATTTTTTAACATCAGGGTAGTTAACCAAAGACTGGTAGTCTTTAGGGTCAACATTGGCTTTGAACTCAGAGATACCATATACACCATCAGGGTTGGCAGGGTTAGTAGATACCCCTTGACCGCTAACAGATTCTAAATATTTATTTCCGATACTGATGCTACATGGTACATAAGTCAAGCCAGCGTTCGGGGTAAATTTTCCACTAATCTTTGTATCGTAGATACCGATAACAGCATATGCATTTTTGTCGAATTTAACTCGAACGTAACACCATCGGCATTATACCAACCAAGTTTGTACTGGCTGAGTAAATTTCTGTTAGGGTCATTCGCATCATCGAGGTCGACTACAACGTATTGTCGTGCTGTACATACAGCCACACCATCGTTGGACTTAGACACAAGTTTACTACTATCAAAGTATTCCTCGCTACTCCAAGGAGTTCCAAAGTACTTAGGCAATGTAGTCAAGATGTTTGTCTTGTGCCACAATACCTCAGCGGCGCCGGTAGCATACTTGTCAGTAGCCAATGTCTTACCTGCTTTGATATCCAAGATACGCTCGATAACCACTACTGCCGAAGCACGAGTTGTAACTCCGTCAGGTGCGATTTCACCCTTACCTACACCTTGGATGATACCGTTCTTAGCGGCTTCATACAGGTTACGGTTGGTGTCATAGTCTTTCTTGTAACCTGTAAGTCCTGCACGTACTGCCAACGTTGCCATTTCCTTACGTGGGATTGATTTATCCCAAGTAGTAGAAGCAAAGTCTTTAGCGTAGTATCCGGCTTTCGTAGCGGCATCAACATAGGGTTGATACCAGGAACCGTTAGCCGCTACAGTGTCAAGTTTCATAGCCGCTACCAACATTTTCAGGAACTCAGCTCGAGTTACCTCAGCGTTTGGCTTGAACGTCCCGTCCGTGTAACCTGATACATAACCTTTAGCAACAGCCGTTTTGATTGCCGCTTCAGCCCAGTGTCCTTTAGTATCCTTGAACCCTGCCGTGCTTGCTGACTGAGTAGAAGCTGCTCCATCAGAACCACCGAAAGTTGCTGCATTCGATACTGCGGAACCTACAAAAATATTTACTGCGAGTGCTGCACTCAACAGACCTAATCCAATTTTCTTCATTTTGTTCCCTCCGGATTTTGTTAAAACTGTATCTTTCCTAATACAAGTTGAGAATCGTTAAGTTTTTGAGTCCTCCCTTTCTCATCAATAAAAGAATAGTTCAGCATTAATTGTTTTAATCCATCGTAAAATATGCTCTCAAGGTGTGTATTTAACGACCTCTGCCAGTCGGGATTGTCAATCAAGAAGCTATAGTCGAAAACGCTTATAGTCTGATTAGTAAAATATACCGGCGTTGGAGGAATTGCGGATGTCGAGAAAATAAACCCACTCTCCTCAGCCCTTCCGACCGGTGTAGAGTGAAATTCTATAATCCATACTTCGATTTGGGTTGTCATAGGATTTAGGCGAGTTGTAGCTTTAACATTGGCTGAATGCTGTTCATGTACCTTATACCATATTATTTGGAATGGAATCGTGAAGTTAATTTCGTTATACAATCCTTCTAAATTTTTCTTTAAATTCAGTGCGTCCATATTTTTATCCTCCTCGATTTGCTATCTATTTATCCTATAGTTTCTTCAAGTGTGTTGAGTCTCGCTGTATGCAGCTATTCGATTTGATTGGCGTGAAAAGCAATCTTCCTTATTACTTAATTCCAAGAGCTTTGAATATGGCGCTTAGCGATACATTATTGGCAAATTGATCCTTTACTACGAGATCGGTTGAGGGAACGCCATTGGCCCATTTATGATAATTTGCATAATCAAAGGACATTACTGTGTAGTCATCAATAACAGAAGTAAATGTGTTGTCAGTAAAAATGTTGATATCAATCTTGAACTCAGAAGGAAGATTTTTGAAAGTGTAGTCCTTACCGAGTACAATTTTCTCTTTAGTAGTTCCATATTGAATGCCGATTAGTGGATTTACTTCTGGCATCTCAGGAATATTGAACTTTAGTGTTCTGGTTGAGTAATCCCATGTAAAATCTTGAAAGATGAGTTGAGCATATTTTTTCTGGTCGATTCCTTTATATTTCAGAGGTTCCCAAACGGTACTATCTTCTTCTACCTTAATATCACTGTTCGGATTCTCGTACTTTGATTCGGTTGTCGGTGCTGAATCAAGAACAGCAAGTTTCTTTCTAACATTCAAAATGAAAGCAATAGCCTCTGCTCTGCTTAAAAGATCATTCCCCTTGTATCCGATAATGCTTCTATCTGTTTTGCCGTTAGATAACCCTTCGTCCAGTAGGTAGTGAATCGAATCATTCACATTGAAGTTTTTGCCGGATGCATTGACCAGCAGTTTAGCGATTTGTCCACGATTAACGGGCTTGTTCGTCTCGCTAACAAGTGTCCAGTTGTTCAGACGGGCATAGGATAAATACGGAGCATCCCAAGACTCGCCTTGGGTGGGAGCGGCTAGATCAGCTTTATACGCCTTGAGCAGCATAGCAAGAAATTCAGATTGAGTGACGTTCTGATCAGGCTTATACGAACCGTTAGGATAGCCAGTAATAATACCGTTATCAACCCCCCATTGAATGGCGGAATAGCTCCAGTGAGTGGCTGGAACGTCATTAAAGCGCGTTTCGTTAGCCGCCACTGTCAACGGCGCGGCGAGCAGTAGCATAGACATACTTAATGCAACAATCTCTTTTTTCATAGTTGTCTCCCTTCAGAATTATGTAAAAACCACCTTTTATACGTCATATATTACACGACATATATATCGTTATAAAGCATAAATTTATTCGATAACATAGGGGTAAAGCGGTTAGGAGCAATCCCCTTGAAATTAAGTGAAGCAAGGAATAGAAAGAATATCGTTCAAGAGGATTTTTCGCATATGATAGATGTTTCGTTGAGATACTACCAAAGACTTGAAAGCGGAAAATCAGTACCAACTATCAAGATAGCGTTACGGATATGTAGAATACTGGAAGTCAGCCCATTCGATATTGATGAATGGCAGGATAATCCGACGTCAAAAGAGTAACCGCACATACTAAATATGGCGGTTATTTTTATTATCATTAATATCGTAAAGTGGGCTGAATATAAATTCCACGGACTTTAAGTCACAGTTACCATTTTACGACAAAAATCTACAACTAATGACCTATATGACCGATATCTATCCTAAAGGGTTTGGAAAAGCTTGGGGGTTGTGGACGTGGATATTCGAACGGAATTTGGGAAAAGGGTAAGGGAGTTGCGTGCTCGCAGTGGAATATCGCAAGAACTGTTAGCCGACCGTGCAGGATTAGACAGGACATACATAAGCGGTGTAGAGCGTGGCGAGCGTAATATAAGTATTCTTAACATTGAGAAAATCGCGAGTGCGTTGAATGTTTCGATAGAATATTTGTTCTCCAATGAACGTTTTTCAAACAACTTGGCCTATTTGAAAAAAGATTTCGAAGTTCCTTTCTTGGAACGCTTCAAATATCATCTGGATAGCAGCAAGAAGATACTCAGCTTTCAGGTTCATGGGTTACTGACTGGTGAGAATGTAGATTATATGTCCAGTACGTTGTTTGGCATTGCCTCTAACTTTTCGAAGGGGGAACTAAACATCTTCGTTGACCACCGGGACATGAAAACATCGGACGGAGAACCGGTGGTTTATTCTCCCGAAGTAGCTGAGAAAGCGATTTTGTTCCAACAGAGCGTAATAACATCCAGCAAGCAAGCCGTGGTTTTATGTAATAGTGAATTCATGGTTCACCAAATGAACTATGTGACAGCGATTAGCGGGATACGAGATAAAGCAACACATCTATATGGCAATGATAGGGATATGATTGGGAAGGCATATGAAATGCTGGATATCAACGGGAATGAACTTATCAAAGCGTTATGATAATTGGGCATGAAAAGAGAGAGAGGCGAATGAGCTAGCCTCTCCCTCTGATAGTCTCATTAATGTTCCTCTGGAAGATGGATGGTAATAACTAAGCCTTCGGTAGAAGTCGGGCCATAATCCTCAACGCTCACCCAAATCTCCTCAAAAATGCCCGGATACGCGTCCGCCGATTCGGTTAAAATCGCGTTTCCGTCTTCATCCACGATGTCTACCCAATCTTTAACGGCTGCGTTTGCAATAAGCAGTTGGTCGCCGTACTCCAAGAACCGACGGAGAGCGGTTTGGTAAAGCATTTCGACTGTAATCGATGGCAGTTCAAAAGCGGCTACTCTGCGGGATTGAAGCAATGTCAGGTTTCGATTTCTTGGAACGTTCATCGTGTTCCCCTCTTTGCGTCGTGATTTATATTCAGTGGATTGCTGATTCGTATGACAGGCAGGGAGCTTGCGTTGTTTTCAAAAATACGTAAAGTGGTATAGGCTTGCAAATAGCCGATGCCGCTGTAGCAATTAAACAGGGCATCTTGATCGATCAGACTTAGAACTTCAAAGAAGGGATGCAGCCATACGTCATAGGCATTGATGAGCTGTGGCGAGTCAAAGTTGCTAGAATCCCTCCTATGAAGCGAGAAGGAGGGGTAAGCCCACTCAATAAGAACCTCGAAGTGGCAGTTTCGGTATTTGCTCGGTTCGCAGAACAAGTTCAGTTGCATCTTCTGGAAAATTTGGTCTGCTAATTGTAATGCGCTAAAAAGGCGATTGGAAGCTGCACTTTGCAACTCTGTTCCCGTGTTCATTTCTCTTGCCAGCACTTTAAATTTCGGCAAGCTGAGATATTGTTTTTCGTGTATCATAAGGCGAATCTCTCCTCGGAATATAAAAGTTGTAGGCTTGCGAAGCTTCAAGACATAAGAACACCTCACTTTTTTCAAACTTACCTATAGATGAATGCGACTCACGGTAGTTCTAATTTCTTAAAGGTCAGAGATCAAAAAGTAAGCCTCGATTTCGTAGACCTATTGATATTCCGTAGACAAGCAGAGACAAAAAAGAAGCATCGCTCTCTCAAGCGACACTTCTGACAGGGGAATCACGCTAAAATAAATCGTTCAAATCACCGAATTTGGTCAACCCTTCCAACAGCTTTTTTCCTGCTTTGCCGCGTGTTCGCAAGTCGGTCATGTTCTTGAAGGGTTGGTTTCGCTCTTGCAGCATTACAGCTACTTTGGCCTCACCAACTCCATCCAAAACGGCAAAGGGAGGAACCAGTTTTCCGCTCTGAATCGTGAAATCGGTTGATGCGGAATTGTAAAGCCGTACCCGATCAAACTCAATGCCGGATTGCCGCGCTTCATGAATCATCCGATTTACTCTGTACTGTTTACGTTCTTTGACGCTGGCTCGATAGCTCTTCACTCTTTTCCATTGACGATTCAGCTTCTCTCCAAGCTCATTCAGAGGCATAAAGGCATTTGTCAATAAGAAGTCATCACGATCAAGCGTCAGACATACAGCGTAGAAGGCAAGAGGAGTATTGAGTTTATACCACATCGTTTTAACGGCGTTTATGGCATAAGCAGCGGCATGAGCTTTCGGAAACAGATAGTTGATTTTTCGACAAGCCGCTATATACCATGAAGGTAACCCAGTCTGTCGCATTTCGCTAATCAACTCAGGCTGCAATTTTTTTCCTTTCCGCACAGTCTCCATCACTTCAAACGCAACAGAACGTTCCATTCCCCGGTTTTCCAGCGTCAACATAATATCGTCCCGGCAACTGATCAGTTGTTCCAACGGGAACCCATGTTCAAACAATTCCTTGGCATTTCCTTCCCAAACGCCTGTACCATGCGCCAATCCTGATATCTGTACCAATTCTCCGAACGTTCGCGGTTGGATTTTCATCAGCATTTGGCGCGAAAGCTCCGTATTGAATTCTCCGATACCCAACGTACGGCCTTGTGCAAATGCTTGCAAAACTTGAGCATCAGAGAGGGGAATGCTATCGGGATGAACCCCGGTCAGCTCATATAGCTTTTTCAATTTGAAGGGTTCGGTCTGGCCGAGCAAATCCAGCTTGAACAAACCGTGAGCAAGATTCTCTTTGGAGAAGTGCGTTACAACTGGCGCTGTCTTTTTATTGGAAGGATGGTGAACCGGACTGAATGCTTCCATTTGACAATGAGCCGGGATGATAACCAACCCGCCGGGATGTTGTCCTGTCGTTGTCTTGATGCCAGTTAAGCCTTGAAGTAAGTGCGCTGTTTCGGCAGGATTAAGGCTGATGTTTGCTTTACTCATTGCGTTATAGATGGATTGTTCTTTGGTTGTCGATATTGTGCCAATACGAATGACGCTATCATTTCCGCCAAAGATGGCACGCAAATGGTTATGGGCTTGCTCCTGATACTCCTGACTGAAATTCAAGTCAATATCCGGCATTTTCTCTCCTGACAATCCAAGAAAGGTTTCAAACGGGATTTGCTGGCCGTCTCGATGCATTTCCGCTCCGCATCGGCAACGTATTTCAGGAAGATCGGAGCCGCTGGAGCATAGCTCTGAGCGTTCTACATCATGGCAGTTCAGACAAACATAATGCGGTGGCAGCGGATTAACTTCTGTAATGCCAAGCAGATAAGCTACCAGCGACGAACCAACTGAGCCACGGGAACCAACGAAATGTCCCTTCGCTTTTGCCTCGGCTACAATTTGTCGGGCTGCTTCATAGATGACCGCATAGCCACAGCTAATGATGGCCTGTATCTCGGTTTCAAGTCTTTTACTAATGAAGTCAGGGAGCGAAGCACCGTATCTCTGTTGGGCGCTTTCGTAAGCTATAGCTCGTACAGTTTCAGCGGCTCCCGGCAGATCGGGCAACGGCATCTCATCTGGCAGTAGTTCGAACTCTTCCACTTGCGTGGCTACCTTCAAAGCATTATCGATAACGATACGATGAGCATTAGGCAAGTAATGGAATGAATCCAGCAACTCATCGGTTGACAGGAAGGGAGCGGCTTTCGGCATAAAAACGGGCCTGTTTTTGGAGAGGTACGGGCGTAATTGAATAAATCTGCTGTATAGACCATGATCGTGTTTATTCAGGTGACGGACACCACCGACAGCAACAAGTAATTTATTCGTTTGGTTGCAAAGTTCGTTCAGTCGGCTGGAGAAAGTTTTCGCTTCGTCTTCATTATGGAGGAGGCCGCTATCGATAAAAGGTTGGGCATACGGCAAAGGCTCAACGGTAATGAAGTCATAGTTGGCAATTGCTTGTAGTGCGGCTTCTTCGCCATGCTCCATAAGAGCTGTCATTACTTCTCCCGAGAAGCCTGGAGACGATACTAATAGCCCCTCGTGATACTCGATGATTACCGCTTTGGGAAGCTGTGGGGCAGCCTTGGTTAGAAAATCGGTATGGGCCAGCGAGAGTAGCCGGTAAAGATGCCGGATTCCCTTCGGATTGATGGCGTACAATGTAACCGGAAATGGATAACCATAAACCTGATTTTTGGTTTGACGATGAAGTTCCGATAGTTCCATGTTTAGCGGCAGCGCTTGAAGCATCTTTCTGAATATCCCGGCAGTTGCTAGCGCGTCAGATTGGGCTTGGTGATGATTTTCAAGCGGAACGTCAAGCTGATCGGCCAGCGCTTTTAAGTTGTAAGCGGAGAATTCAGGATATAGAAACTTGGCGAGTCCCAGCGTATCAATGACAGGATTGGCAAGAGGAGACATAGCCAAGCTTTGCCGTATGGCATGAAGAAAACGCAAATCAAAGTTGGCGTTATGCGCGACCAGAATCGCATCCCCAATAAAAGCTTCAAAAGCAAGCAAAGCATCGAATAACAACGGTGCATCCCTCAAATCATTTTCCGTGATGGCGGTCAAAGCTTGAATAGTTTCAGGGATAGCGTGTTTGGCACGAACATACGTAGAAAAGGAATCGACCATTTCGCCGCGAATCACTTTGACGGCTCCAATCTGGATAATGTCATGGCGTTCGCTTGAAAGACCGGTTGTTTCAAGATCAAAGATGACATAGCAATCCTCATGCAGCTTGCAACTGCGCGGCTGCGGAGCGTAGACCACTGGAAGCGGATTTAAGACGGACAGAGTTGCACCAGCAATCGGTTTGATGCCTGCCCGTCGCGCCTCCTTGAAGAACTCCGGCAAGGCTTGTACAGAGTGAAGATCGGTTAGAGCAACAGCTTCGTGACCGAATTGTTTCGCTTGTTTGACCAGCAATTTGATGTCCACGATGGAAGCGAGAGGAGAAAGCTTGGAGAAGACTTGGAGTTCTACCCGTTTAACCACCGTACTGTCCACATATTCCAACCCGACGACTTGCTGAATGCCGGAGAGTTGAAGCTGCAACTGTCCTTGGTAAAGATCGACGTTGCCATATATCCGTACAGAGTCTTGAAGGTGAAATTCGTTCATCAAGGCTTGTGCTTCGTCAGCATCTTTTGTTAAATAAACTGTCGCAAGAGAAGCGATATAATTGGTCAAATATAATGTGCAAATATGCCAGCTCCCATCTTTGGAAAGATGCATTTGTTTGTTCACGATGACTCCGGCTGTGACAACATATTTTTCTCCTTGTCGGAGTTCGTGCAGTTTCCGTACTCCGCTTGCGGGAACTGTCATTCCGAATTTGCCCGGCAGTTTTTGATTGTTAAACCGAATCCCCATCGGCTGTGCCCTCCATATTCCGAAAAAAAGGCGGATTTATAGCACTAAATAGTATCCGCCAATTATCGGCGTGTTCACGATTTTAGTTATGTTGTATTGTCAAGAAATTATGGGTTAGTTACGGGAGTGTTACGCATTAAGTATCAAATAACCAACATTAACCAATTGTTTGTATCAACTTGTTATAGGGCTGTTCTCAAAAAGGAAGGTTGAGGAAAATAGAAGAGCAGAGGATTCGCGGGATATTGGAGAGTAAGTAGGGTGATGCTCAAGAGATGTTCTATACGTCTACCTCGATCAGATGGACTTGGAAACGGAAGCCTTTCTGGGTTATAAAACGTTGCAGTTCCGCTGCCCGATGTTCGCCTAATGCAATAATGTCCAGTGGGGCATCGGGAGAAGCTGCGCTAGTGAAATCTTCAATTCGCTGGAACGTCTTGGATACATGGCTCAAATCGTGATCAACGATTAAAGCTTTCGGATGTGGGCCTTTGACCACGCAATCAAGCATTTTGATACTTGGCTGAGCTTCAAGGCCGAGCGTTTCGAAAAATCCATCTTGATCGAACGCCCAAACGGTTCGAGCGATGTCCATCTGCAAAAAGCTGCGTCCGCGTGTCTCTAGCCCCTGAATACCCAGCTCCTGAACGGCGCGGGAGGTTAATGCAAAAATCTTGTTTTTTCGCTTGTCTACTACACAATCGAGCCAGCCCCACGCCGTTAATTCTCTTGTTGCCTTGTATAAAGCGTTCAGAGGACGTTTGTCCGGCATTAGTTTATGGAGAGATGGGACGCTCAAATGTCCCCACTTTGCGATTGCATTCATGACATTGTAATGCAGGGTAAGCAGTTGGCGTTTAATTTTTACCGTTGTTTCGTTCGTCATTTCAGGTTCTCCTCCCCTGATGATATGCCTTCAGTAAATCGGCTGCTCGCAGCATAAATGCTTGGTACTCTTGCTCCTGTTTGATTTGTTGTTCGGATTTGTTTTTGGTTTTCATCGCTTAAATCCACTCCTCGAAGGCAAGTACGGTTTGAATGAATGGCGTAATGTCATCATAGGTCTTCGGATTCGATGAAGTGAGCCGTTGCATATCGGCGGTGAAAGTTGACAGTTGCTCCTCATTGAACAATTCGACTCGCCCGCTCAACTTGAACTCATGTTGGTAGACGGCAGTCATACAGCCGATCAAGTCCTTTTGGCCGGAACGAATTGCGGCTGCTTTGGTATTGAACACGATGCAGGGTTTCAAAGAATCAGCATCAATTTCAATGCGGTCAAAGCAATCCCGATTCACATTCAGACGTTTGATGTATTTGCCAAGCTCGAATTTCGTCTTCACAAAATCCCGCTGCTTCACCGTTTCGCCGTGTACCGCGTTAATTTCCCGTCCCGTAAACTCCTTAAAGGTAAACTTGCCGACATAGGGGATGGCAATCTCGTTCGTCTGGTTGACCACTTCTTTGAAAATGAGGGAGTCATTGGCGCGGAGAATTTGTTCAATAGTAGAGGGATTGATTGCATAATTAAGCAGTTCATAAAGTGCTTTAGCGCGTTCAGCAATACTGTATCGTTCCATATCTTCCTCCACAATTAAAAAGGATGTTATTTTACATACTTTTATTATATAAATATCGACGTTGAATAGTCAAATTGGGTTGAGTTAGCTTCAGATCGTAATACTTTGGCCCTTTTAAGTCATCTTCACTTGCTTGATAATGGAAATAGATGATATGACGTGGGAGGGAGTAGAGTGAGCTTTGATTTTATTAATTGAGCGTTTTGCAGTAATCTGAGGCCTTGAGCCGTAAGGATTTTCGGACATAAAAAAGGGACTTCACCCCAACTTGGAGAAGTTTTCAAGTGACCAAACCCAAAAACCTCAAGGATGGAGGAAGTCACTTTGTATATTCTCCAAGAATGTCTGTTTTCCTTCGAAGAACTTTTAAAAATTCAACCCAAGGAGAGATTGCCGATCTTCTTCAGCTCTCTCGATCTGAGACCGTATGCCAAGGAACTGAGAAGCCGTTCACCCCGAGGCGCTGAGGGATACTGCAGACAAGGTATTCTACGAGCACTCTTGGCTGCGCCGCTTGAAGGAATAAGTACCTTTTCAGGGTTGCATAAGCGTTTGGATACGGATCTCCGGTTTCGTTATCAGTGTGGTCTTCCGCTGGATCGAGAAGCTCCTTCCATATCCACATTAAGCCGAGTTTTCTCAGAACTGACGAGAAAGGACTTGGCAAAACGGCTTTTTGAGGATTTGGTCACACGCTGTCAGCAGGAAGGTATCATAGAAGGCAGTAACGTCGCCATAGACAGCGCCGCTCTCCGCGCTTACGAGAAAAAGCAGCCCAAACGCAAAAGCGAGCAAACGGGTAATGCGAACTGGGGCGCAAAAATTGATTCCTTCGGCAATAAAATCACATGGTTTGGTTACAAAATTCATCTGGCGGTCGATACGAAAAGTGAATTGCCGATCGCCTTGGAAGTAACGCCGGCGCATGTCAATGATGGAGAAATGGCGCCGGGCCTGATCGAGAAAACAGCGTCCAGGACGAGCACACGATTTTTCATACTCGATGCGGGCTACGACCAAATGAAAGTTTATGAGGCCGCCCGCAACGTCAAGGCACAAGCCATCATTCCCCTTAATCTTCGGGGGGAGAAGGAACCGCCTGCTGGCATGACCTCGAACGGAACACCGTGCTGTTCCATGGGTTATGCGATGACATACTGGGGAGTTGACGGCGATATGCATAAATTTCGCTGCCCGCATGCCACGGGTAAAGTCGACTGTCCGCTTGGCATGGCTGCCTGCTCGTCTTCAAACTATGGAATGGTCGTCAAAGTAAATGCGAAGGATGATCTCCGGCGATACAGCATCCCTCATCGGGATACAAAGCGTTGGAAGGAACTTTACAATGAACGAACCAGCGTAGAACGCTGCAACTCCCGATTGAAAACCTATTTGACGGCAGACGCCGCACATGTCCGGGGCATTCAGAAAGTCACAACTCACCAGTATTTGAATGCCATTGTTCTGCTTGCATCTGCGCTCGCCGTTTCTCATCATTCAAAACGGGCTGCCGCTTAAAAAACGAGCTGTTCTAAAATTCTGCAAGTCTGCCCTTTTCTTCATCCATATAATACCATTTTCGAAAATTACCCCTTAACGACAGTGAATATGCTATCGCTTCTTCTCTGAAACGGAATTATGCAAAACACTCAATTATAAAGAAACCCAATATTTAAGGCCTTTACAATTACCCAACAAAGAAGCCTACTATACTGACCTTAATAATATTGAAGATAGTTGGACAGGTAGGATGGATGCCCAACTTGCAAATACCTTCCTTCTTGAGTCGATTCGATTGGTTATCAATGCAATTGTATTGTTTGAAAAAGGGTATGTTGATTGTGCGTATTATTCTTTAAGACAATCATTGGAAGTCTCTACAACAATGGTTTATTTAATTGAACTTGACGCCGAGCATAAGAAGAAAGAACTCAATAAATGGAAGAGTCAAAGTAGATTTCCAATGTATGGTCAGATGCTGAAATTTTTAAAAGAAAGCGGAAAAGAGTTTGCTGATATTAAGGAGAAAATGGAGGGGTATTTCAAAAACCTCCAAGAAGTAAAAGAATTTATGAATAAATATGTTCATAAACAGGGGTTTAACACGTTTTATATTGCACAAAATCACATTTCCGGAACAAAAGATGATAGAGATGCTTTAATAACTGACTTCGAGAAATGTCTTATTTCTTGTATTGGAGCTATAGCAGTTTTTCGACTTGCAATCGATCCGTTCCCAGTTTTACTAATGGATTATGAGATTTACTCTCGGACAATGGAATTAATGACGGAGCCATATTCAGAAGAGTTTGTAGAAAAATATATTGGAGCAGAGTCGATAGAAGCTTATAAACGTACTGACATCTATCAAGGTTATTATGAGTATCTAATGAATGAAGAACAGAGGAGTCCCGCAGTGGTAGATGTGACAAAACATCAGTACATTGACAAGGGCAAGGTGGAAGAGATTTTAGAACAGGCTCATTTATTGAGTAAGACAGATTTTATTGCCGTGGCCTTAGCCAGTCTTTCAGAAAAAGTTGCTAAAATTTATAGTTTAGATGGCCTGTTTCCCTATATTACTAGTACACGCTCAGTTCGGACTGACCTTAGCTATCATAGTGTGGTATTTAAAGGGATCAAGGATTCGGAAAATCACTTAAACATCCCGTATGATGAAGCATTCTTAACTTACTTGGCATTCGAAACAGATGATTATTTTGTAGAGCACAATGAGATTTTTACGCCTGATGAATATATTGCTTATGAGGCTCAAATTCGAGCACTTTTACTTTTAGCGAAAAGCAGATCAGAAACATAATGGTAGGAGGAAACGGATTGCAATTAAATGAATGGCTCTATACTACTAATTATAAGTCATTTAATGAGTGGCAAAACCTTGTGATTAATGGGGGAGATGTTTACCCATCTGTGAGGATTCCCTATGATGAGTGGCTAGATGAATACTTGGATAATATTGAAGATGTACCTTTAATAGATGTGAAAAATTTGTTGAGACATCTGTTAGAACCTATAACACGTAATCAAGACTTAAGTGATTATTCTATAAATAAGATTATGCTTCAATCCAAGGATGCGAAGCTGAGCAAGCGTGCTAAAACAAGGGCAAGCAGCGAACGATTAATACGATTGAGTAAGGGACGGGACGCTTGGGAAGGGATAACATGGGTATTAGACCTTCTTCCTAATAAGCCTTATAATGCGGCTCAAGCACTTGAAAGTTACATTTATTCTCAGCCTAACCTTCCTGATGATCGAATAATTGGTATAGGACAATGTATTGGAATTATTTATGCGAAGTTTATTTATTGTGAAAATTCACTCGGAAAGTTAATGAATCTTAAGCCAATAGAATTCGAATGGTTCATTGAGAATCTATACGAGAGCATGGGTTACGAGACCTTATGGACATCAGCGAGTCGTGACGGAGGAAAAGATATAATTGCAACAGCTATAAGGCCGGACGGTGTTGAGCAAGTATATATAGAATGTAAATTGTATAAAACGACCCCACTTACTATTGAGACCGTTCGAGCATTTAGTAGAGTAATAGAAAAGAACGAAGTAAATAGAGGAGTTATTTTCTGTACTGGTCATGCTAGTGAGAGTCTTAAAAATGAAGACAGGAGGATTCATATATGGACGTATGATGATATGCAAACTCTTTTTAATGCTCATTTAGGAAGTGATTGGTCTGAAAGAGTTGAGAGAATTGTGGAAAACAAGAGAAGAAAATATAGTCCCAAGCATGTCTAGTTGAAGTAAGATTACATTCCAAATTCTTTATAATTGTAACTGTCGCAAACGAATATTTAAGTGTTGAAATTGGTCATTTCACCCGCTACAATTGATATACCGAACAACGTGGTAAATGAACAGTAATTAACTCTATAATACGCACGTACGACTACACGGTAGGCATCCGCGCGGTTACGTCCATCGACGGCATGACCGCCGACTGGGCGCGTATCCCTTGGGACGTGCTGGAGAAAATCTCCGTGCGTATCGTGAACGAGGTGGAGAATGTCAACCGCGTGGTATACGACATTACGTCGAAGCCGCCGGCGACGATCGAGTGGGAATAGTCGGGAATAATTTAATTCCCTTAAGGGGCAAAAATTTACTCTCTTTTATTTGCGTGGTTTTGCAAATCGAAGAGAGTATTTTTTATGACTGAAACAGCTCGCAACCCTATTTACAGGAACATCAGCAGTCGACAGATTATGGTACAATAAGGATATTATTGTGAAATAAAGTGAGAACATGGGTTTGATCTGAAATAAAGAAACAAAAGTACAGATAAAATCGGGTGGTTAAAGTGAAGAAAACAGTGTATTTAGCAGTGCTGGCAGCGGCAGCTATATTGACAGCAGCAATAGCTGTAGGTGCATCATCCCATAGCGCTCCTGAACTCGAAACGGTTACAGCTCCGATTCAAGTAACAACGAGCTCAGACAAGGGAGTTATGCCCCCTTTAGCAGTTGATAAAACTTGGTCCGATGTTGCCAATAATGGAACTGGAACCGTTGTTCATTCTTTCAGCATTAATCCTAACTACGGTCACCTTAAGTTAACTATAGAAAACTTGAGCGGCCATCCAGTTACTGTTAACTTGGAGCATACTTTGACAGATAGGCAGTATTTCAGCATTACAATTGCTGCTCACAGCTCGTACACCTGGAAAAACTTCGAACAGGGATATCCGCAAGGAATGCGAACAGGTGACTATAAGCTCACTTGGAACGGTGGCGGTTATGCAGTCAACGGAACAGTGGGCGGTAAATTGGCTTCCCAAACAACCGAGCTTCCTTAAATTAGACATTTGAACGAGGCTGTTAAGCAAATCTCGACAACTCTTTTTTCGATTGGTTAAGCATTACTTATCTTAAATAAAAAAGAAAACCTAGGAGGAACCATGCTTAAAAAAGCTCTGGCATGTATAGTCATGGTTGCAGCAGGGATTTTTATGTTTTTTATTCCTGGTATAGTTGGAGATGAAATGAATAACTCTCACTACCAAGGGTCATTTTATGATGTCTATTTCATTTTCAGATGTTTATTTCTTCTATTCGGCACTTTAACGATTTTCCTCAGTTTAGTATATTTCCTGAACAAGAAACCAGAATAAGCAGGGCAGCAGTCACCAATACTGCTTTGTGAAGTTCCATGAATTGAATATGCTAGTGAGCTTTGTCCTAACCGGAGTAAGACATGTTCCGGCTCGGAAATAAGGAGATCCAGAATAGTTTTCCGCAATAGGTGTAACATAAAAAGACTATATCCTGGAAATGGCGAACGTTCGAAAATGTTATAATCTCGAATATTCGTATTTATCATTGACAAGGTTTCTTTCCGTGCCTAAAATATGTTTTGTAACTGCTATGTAAGGTATCTGTCATGGCAGATGAGAACTGCTTCTGACAATTCAATAGTATTCGTATAATTCCGGGAATTGGCCCGGAAGTTTCTACGAGGTCACCGTAAATGATCTGGCTACGAAGTGAGAAGACGCGCGCCCTGCAAGGCTGTTTATGCCTGCTGAAGGCTGCTGCAGAAATGGGGTTTGCGAATCGAATTTGCGAATCGTCTTCTTGGCTACTGCGAGGACCCGGGGAATGAATATGTGCCCGGGTTGTTTGTCGTTCCTGCAGTTCTTGCGGGTTTATGAGGTTTTATGATTATTTAAGGGGGATTTAGGGAAATGGATCGTTTTTTCAAGCTGAAGGAGAACGGCACATCGGTAAGAACCGAAATTATTGCTGGTATTACCACGTTCATGACGATGGCGTACATCCTGTTCGTGAACAACCTGTTCCTGGGTCCGGACGGTGCCGGCATTCCGGCTGACGGCGTATTTTTCGCAACGTGCGTAGGTGCAGGCCTGATTACCATCATCATGGGCTTGTTCGTGAACATTCCGATCGCGCTGGCGCCGGGCATGGGTCTGAACGCTTATTTCATGACCGTCGTGCTCAGCTCGGACGGAAGAATTACCTGGCAGGCGGCTTTGGGCGCCGTGTTTATTTCGGGGATTATTTTCCTCATTCTGACGGTAACGAAGATTCGCCAGCTGCTGATTGTGGCTCTGCCGCAAAGCTTGAAGGCTGCAATTACGGTGGGTATTGGTTTGTTTGTTGCCAGCATCGGCCTTAAACTGAGCAATCTGATCGGCGTTAACCTGTCCGGTGTAACGGATCCAACCCAGACGATCGGCGGAAGCAGCATCAACTTTACGTTTGGCGATATGGTTCACAGCCATGAAGTGCAGCTGACTTTGATTGGTCTGATCCTCATTGCTGTTCTGATGGCGCTTCGCGTGAAAGGTGCGCTGCTGATCGGCATCGTAGCGACTACGCTGATCGGTATCCCGATGGGCGTTACCAATACAGGCGGTTTGTCCGGGGCAACCTGGTTCCCGAACCTGAATGATCTCGCTGTCGGCAAATTTGATCTTGGCGCCGCCTTTAAACTTGGTTTGTTCGAGATCGTATTCGTCTTCACTTTTGTTGAATTGTTCGACACGTTCGGTACCCTGGTTGGTACGGCGACCCGCGCCGGATTGATGAAGGACAAAGAGAAAGGCGAGAAAATGATCGGGAAAGCGATGCTGGTCGACGCTGTAGGCGTCAGTGCCGGTGCTGTTCTCGGTACAAGTACGGTTACGTCCTATGTGGAAAGTACGGCGGGTGTTGCCGAGGGCGGACGTACAGGTCTTACAGCAATTACGACCGGCGTATTGTTCCTGCTGTCCCTGTTTATCGCTCCGCTTGCCGGCGTTGTGCCTAGTGCAGCTACGGCTCCGGCGCTGATTATTGTCGGCGTGCTGATGATGGGCCAAGTGAAGAGCATCGAATGGGATGATTTCCTGTATGCATTCCCTGCTTTTGTAACGATTATTTTGATGCCATTTACAGGCAGCATCGCGAACGGAATTTCGGCAGGCATTTTGTCTTACGTCATTTTGGCCCTTTGCAGCAACCTGGTATCCAAGAACAAAGTGAAGATCCACTGGCTGATGTGGGTGCTGGCGGTCATCGTACTTGCCCGTTATATCTTTATCGGCTCGGAATAAGATCCGGCGGTTTGCAGGTTTTTCACCCTTGTATATCGAAGATAGAGAAGCAGTTCGGCTTTTGTGCCGGGCTGCTTTTTGCTTCTGCCTATCCATTACGGCTCGTGAGGTGTGACAATCATTGAAGAATATTCGAACCAGAATGACAGAAATTCGACGGAACAATAAGCATGTCTTCTTCCTTGCTCTCATCCTTCTGTTGACCTTGATGCCGAAGGTCGTGGGGGCGGCGGATGCCAACCAGCTGCTTAACAACAGCTTTGAGCAGGTAGCCGGAGACATGCCTGAGGTGTGGAGCCAGGATATGTGGCTGACCGATCAAGGGGCCAGCAGGCTGTGGGTTGACCATCAGGAGGCGCATACCGGGACTTCATCCGCAGCGGTGCAAAATATTCAGCCCAACCATGCCAGATGGATTCAAAAGCTGACGGTTAAACCGGATACCTACTATAAAATATCCGGCTGGATCAAAACCTCCGATATACCGCTCTCCTCGGGCGGAAGCGGTGCGAATCTGTTCATTTCCGGAGTGAGCGCGAGTTATCCGCAGGTTTATGATACTCAGGGGAACTGGCAGAGAGTTGAATTTACTGGCGTAACAGGACCTAAACAGACCGAAGTGACCATTGCTGCGGGACTCGGGCAATACGGCGCACTCACGACCGGAACGGCCTATTTTGACGATATATCTGTAGAAGAAACGGTTAAACCGGCTGCGACAGATGCCGTAGTCAATATGGATACCGCCAAACCGGAGACCAAACGGGAACTGCCGGTTTCGGTTACTTCTACCGTGTTCATGCTTGTTTTGTTCAGTTTCTTCTTTGCTTACGTATACCGCATTTATATGCGGAAGGATGAAAATCTTCAGCCGCGTCTTGCTTATAAGATGCTGCTGCTGATCCTGCTGGTTGCCGCCTTCGTTATCCGGATCTGGTCCGGACTGCGGATGGAAGGTTATACGGGGGATTTGACCACTTTTATGTACTGGGCTGACCGGCTTCAGCAGACGGGGCTGGGACAATTTTATGAAAAAGGGGTCTTCGCTGATTACCCGCCGGGATATCTGTATGTTCTATACGTGCTTGGCGCCATTAAATCGGCGCTGGCGCTGGCCGATACCTCGGCCGCAGCCAGACTGCTGTTTAAGCTTCCAGCGATCCTGGCTGATCTTGCGGCAGGGTTCCTGCTGTACCGGCTGGGCCGCGGCAAACTCGGCGAACGCCTTGCGGTGGCGCTGGCCTTTATTTATCTGCTTAACCCGGCTGTATGGATCGATTCGGCCAATTGGGGGCAGATTGACGGATTTTTTGCCGTCTTTCTTGTATTGTGCTTGAATGCGCTCGCGGGACGTAAACCGACTCATTCAGGAGTTTGGTTCGCTCTTGCGGTGCTTATTAAACCTCAGGCGCTGATTTTTACGCCGGTGCTGCTGCTTGCTTTCCTCCTGCAGAAGAAGGGCTGGAAAACATTCCTGTTAACCGTTCTCTACGGTTTGCTTACAACGGTTATTCTGGCAGCGCCTTTCTATTGGAATAATGGCGGGATCAACGGTTTTTATCAATTATATAGATCAACCTTATCTTCTTATCCTTATGCGGTGCTTAACACGTTTAATTTGTTTTCACTGGCCGGGGGGAATTGGAAGCCGCTTACGGAGAAGTGGGGTTTCCTGACTTTCGGAACATGGGGCAACCTGTTTTTGTTCCTTTCTGTAGTGTTGACCGCCTGGTTT
Source organism: Paenibacillus yonginensis (assembly GCF_001685395.1). Lineage (NCBI taxonomy): Bacteria > Bacillati > Bacillota > Bacilli > Caryophanales > Paenibacillaceae > Paenibacillus > Paenibacillus yonginensis. The sequence goes on from NZ_CP014167.1 coordinate 4,957,115, forward strand.
GCATGGGCTGGCAGAACGGACAGGGGGAGGGAAGATCGTCCCGGCGGTTCAAGAGAGGACTCCAAAAGCAGAATATTCAGCGTTTATCTGCTGGCTCTGATTCTCATTTCCTGCGTTTATCTATTTGGACCGAAAATGCACGAACGTTATTTGTTCCCGGCACTTCTTATTTCCTTGTTTGCTTTTATCCAGCTTAAAGACCGCCGGCTGCTGCTCGTCTTCTTCGGGTTTAGCGTTACCCAATACGTGAATATCGATTACGTGCTTAAAAATTACCATGATGGCAATTCGGCAACGCCGATTGACGGTATAGCCATCGTGACCGCCATCGTCAATCTGGCTTTCCTTGCCTATCTGCTGCTGACCGCTTGGGGAATTGCGGTTAAAGGGCAAATCCGGCAACTGCCGGGGACTTCGCGTGATGAGCGCCATATGACCGATAAGCTGATTCTCGAAGAGCTGGAGCAGTCAGCCATCTCTGTCCGCAATCCCCGTATGCAGCGCAAGGACTGGATGTGGGTCGGAGCCATTACGCTGCTTTATGCGGTTATCGCTTTATATCAGCTTGGGGACTTCAAGTCTCCCTCGACCTATTGGCAAACGACGGCTGATGGAGAGAATTTCTATGTGGACCTTGGGTCCACCAAGTCGCTGGAACGGATCAACCTGTTTGCCGGCCCGGGCCAAGGTGTAGTCAAAATGGAATTCAGCAATACGCCGGATCATTGGGACCATGCCGTGGAGCTTGACCTTTACGGCAAGGTGTTTAAGTGGAGTACGGCGGACACCCTTATTGATGCCCGGTATATTAAATTCACAGCCGTATCGGCCAAGACGATCGTACATGAAGCAGCTATTTACGGCCGCGGGTCAAATCAGGCGATTCCCGTTGCTTCTATTCAAAAAGAGGCTGTTTCCCCGGAGGATACCGGTTCCCCAGATCTGCTGTTCGATGAGCCGGATACGGACGTATATAGACCCAGCTACATGAACAGCACTTATTTTGATGAGATCTATCATCCCAGAACAGCTTATGAATACCTGAAGGGAATGCCTGTTTATGAAAATACCCATCCGCCGCTCGGCAAAATCCTGATTGCGCTCGGCATCAAAATTTTCGGCCTCAGCCCGTTTGGCTGGCGGATTGTAGGAACGGTATTCGGGATCGGCATGCTGCCGCTTATGTACCGGATGGCGCTTACCTTGTTTGGCAGAAGCCGTTATGCCATCACGGCAACGCTGCTGTTCGCCTTGGACTTTATGCATTTCGCACAGACAAGGATGGCGACTATCGATGTGTATGCGGTCTTTTTCCTAATGGTTATGTATTACTTCATGCATCGTTACATGTCGCATAATTTCTATACGATTCCGCTCGGCAAAACATTGATCCCATTAGGCTTGGCCGGCTTGTTCTTCGGTATCGGATCGGCTTCCAAATGGAATGTCGCTTATGGAGGCGCCGGATTAGCCGTGATGCTGGGGATGTACTTGTATGCTCGCTTTCGGGAAATGCAGGCGGCGCGGCGCTGGATGGCTCAAAACGGAGAGACTTCTTTAGAAGAGACTGAAGGAAGTGGGGGTGCGTCCCGGAGCAACTTGTACCGGATAACGGCGAACCGGTTTACCCGCAATACGGTCATCACGCTGGCGAGCTGCGTAATCTTTTTTATCGTCATTCCTGCGATCATTTACAGTTTGTCTTTCATTCCGGTATTAAACGAAGCGGCCGGGGGCTACACGTTCAAGAACCTGATCAACGCGCAGATTCATATGTATGACTATCACAGCCAGCTTACGGCGACACATCCTTATTCCTCGCAGTGGTGGCAGTGGCCGTTTATGAAACGTCCGCTTTGGCTGTACAATGGCCCTGATCTGGCGCCGGGCATGAAAGCCACCATGGTAACGATGGGGAATCCGCTGATTTGGTGGACGGGAATATTTGCGATCCTGCTCACGATCTGGGTATCCATCAAGCGGCGGGACCGGGTAATGTACAGCGTCTGGATAGCTTATCTGTCCGTCTACATTCCTTGGGTGCTCGTCCCTCGTTATACTTTTATTTATCATTATTTTACGATGGTGCCGTTTATGATCCTCGGCATTGTTTATATGATGAAGCTGGGGGAAGAGCGGTATACCTGGTTTAAAAAGATCCGGATCAGCTACATTCTTCTGGCTGCACTGCTGTTCCTGCTGTTCTATCCGGCCTTGTCTGGTCTTACAGTCAGCAAGGCGTACATTGATAATCTGCTTAGATGGTTCCCAAGTTGGGACTTCTAAGGTAAGGAGAATAAATATATGAAAGCCGAGAAACTCAGCCCGGTGCTGGTCTTCTCGGCTTTTTAACGATTTTGCATGCATGTATTTCAACCAACGGCTAAATGAGTTTGTTAAAAATGCTTGCTAATTATCATTGATATGTGTTATATTCTTATTCCGGCCAATTGAACGAGGATTTTTGAAGGGTCGGCTAACAAGGCAGAACGAATTTGAAGGAAAAAACTTCTGAAAAAAAGTTCTTGCAAAGTTGGTTGTAAAATGATAAGATATAAGAGTTGCTGCTGATAACGAAAGCGGCGACGAAATAACAAGTTTGATCTTTGAAAACTGAACAACGAGTGAGAAATAAATGAGATATTTTGGGGAGAATTTGAAATCCATGTGGATTTCAAATTCGCTCCAATCTCGTCAGATTCAAAATGAGCTAAACAAACACTTTGAATGGAAAACCTACCGCCTTCGGGTGGCAGGGACCTTCCATCTTTATTGGAGAGTTTGATCCTGGCTCAGGACGAACGCTGGCGGCGTGCCTAATACATGCAAGTCGAGCGGAGTGGATCGGGAGCTTGCTCCTGATCCACTTAGCGGCGGACGGGTGAGTAACACGTAGGCAACCTGCCTGCAAGACTGGGATAACTACCGGAAACGGTAGCTAATACCGGATACGCAAGAGAGTCGCATGACTTTCTTGGGAAAGACGGAGCAATCTGTCGCTTGTGGATGGGCCTGCGGCGCATTAGCTAGTTGGTGAGGTAACGGCTCACCAAGGCGACGATGCGTAGCCGACCTGAGAGGGTGAACGGCCACACTGGGACTGAGACACGGCCCAGACTCCTACGGGAGGCAGCAGTAGGGAATCTTCCGCAATGGACGAAAGTCTGACGGAGCAACGCCGCGTGAGTGATGAAGGTTTTCGGATCGTAAAGCTCTGTTGCCAGGGAAGAACGTCGGGTAGAGTAACTGCTATCCGAGTGACGGTACCTGAGAAGAAAGCCCCGGCTAACTACGTGCCAGCAGCCGCGGTAATACGTAGGGGGCAAGCGTTGTCCGGAATTATTGGGCGTAAAGCGCGCGCAGGCGGTCATTTAAGTCTGGTGTTTAATCCCGGGGCTCAACTCCGGGTCGCACTGGAAACTGGGTGACTTGAGTGCAGAAGAGGAAAGTGGAATTCCACGTGTAGCGGTGAAATGCGTAGAGATGTGGAGGAACACCAGTGGCGAAGGCGACTTTCTGGGCTGTAACTGACGCTGAGGCGCGAAAGCGTGGGGAGCAAACAGGATTAGATACCCTGGTAGTCCACGCCGTAAACGATGAATGCTAGGTGTTAGGGGTTTCGATACCCTTGGTGCCGAAGTTAACACATTAAGCATTCCGCCTGGGGAGTACGGTCGCAAGACTGAAACTCAAAGGAATTGACGGGGACCCGCACAAGCAGTGGAGTATGTGGTTTAATTCGAAGCAACGCGAAGAACCTTACCAGGTCTTGACATCCCCCTGACCGGTCTAGAGATAGGCCTTTCCTTCGGGACAGGGGAGACAGGTGGTGCATGGTTGTCGTCAGCTCGTGTCGTGAGATGTTGGGTTAAGTCCCGCAACGAGCGCAACCCTTGACTTTAGTTGCCAGCAGGTAAAGCTGGGCACTCTAGAGTGACTGCCGGTGACAAACCGGAGGAAGGTGGGGATGACGTCAAATCATCATGCCCCTTATGACCTGGGCTACACACGTACTACAATGGCCGGTACAACGGGAAGCGAAGGAGCGATCTGGAGCGAATCTTTAGAAGCCGGTCTCAGTTCGGATTGCAGGCTGCAACTCGCCTGCATGAAGTCGGAATTGCTAGTAATCGCGGATCAGCATGCCGCGGTGAATACGTTCCCGGGTCTTGTACACACCGCCCGTCACACCACGAGAGTTTACAACACCCGAAGTCGGTGGGGTAACCCGCAAGGGAGCCAGCCGCCGAAGGTGGGGTAGACGATTGGGGTGAAGTCGTAACAAGGTAGCCGTATCGGAAGGTGCGGCTGGATCACCTCCTTTCTATGGAGTACCTCGCTTCCGCAGCGAAGCGGTACAAATACCGCGAAGAAGGATGCTCTCGAAGTATCTTTGCTTCGCAAAGATTTCAATTCTCACTCGTTGGTCAGTTTTGAGAGCTCAAACTCTCAAAAACCGCAGTTTTCCGAAACTGCCTTGATCCTTGAAAACTGGATAACGAAACAACAAATGCGAATTAGAACATTCTTTTTTAGCTGAACTTGTGATCGTAGAGAACAAGTGAAGTACTAACTGTAGAGCGAGGTGTTTTGGAGGCAATCGATCCTTTGTGAGTCGGTTTCACCCTTGATTCATTTCAAATGAGAAACCGAGGAACAACAGAGCGTGTTGACCCAAAATCCGAGCGATTTGGTTAAGCTACTAAGAGCACACGGAGGATGCCTAGGCGCTAGGAGCCGAAGAAGGACGTGGCGAACAACGATAAGGCCTCGGGGAGCTGTAAGCAAGCTTTGATCCGGGGATGTCCGAATGGGGAAACCCGGCTGGTGTAATAGCCAGTCACTCGTAACTGAATACATAGGTTGCGAAGAGGCAGACCAGGGGAACTGAAACATCTAAGTACCTTGAGGAAGAGAAAACAAGTAGTGATTCCGTCAGTAGCGGCGAGCGAACGCGGAAGAGCCTAAACCAAGAGGCTTGCCTCTTGGGGTTGTGGGACGTCTCACATGGAGTTACAAAGGAATAGGGTAGGCGAAGAGGTCTGGAAAGGCCCGCTAGAAGAGGTAAAAGCCCTGTAACCGAAAGTCTATTCCCTCCGAGACGGATCCCGAGTAGTGCGGGGCACGTGAAACCCCGTATGAATCTGCCAGGACCATCTGGTAAGGCTAAATACTCCCTAGTGACCGATAGTGAAGCAGTACCGTGAGGGAAAGGTGAAAAGCACCCCGGAAGGGGAGTGAAAGAGAACCTGAAACCGTGTGCTTACAAGAAGTCAGAGCCCTATGATATTTTCCTTCGGAAAAATCACGGGTGATGGCGTGCCTTTTGTAGAATGAACCGGCGAGTTACGTTCCCGTGCAAGGTTAAGGTGAGAAGCCGTAGCCGCAGCGAAAGCGAGTCTGAATAGGGCGAGTATAGTACGTGGGCGTAGACCCGAAACCGTGTGATCTACCCCTGTCCAGGGTGAAGGTGCGGTAACACGCACTGGAGGCCCGAACCCACGAACGTTGAAAAGTTCGGGGATGAGGTGGGGGTAGCGGAGAAATTCCAATCGAACTCGGAGATAGCTGGTTCTCCCCGAAATAGCTTTAGGGCTAGCCTCGGTGGTACAGTCGTGGAGGTAGAGCACTGATTGGGTGCGGGGCCCGCAAGGGTTACCAAGCTCAGTCAAACTCCGAATGCCATAGACTGATTAACCGGGAGTCAGACAGTGAGTGCTAAGATCCATTGTCAAAAGGGAAACAGCCCAGACCATCAGCTAAGGTCCCCAAGTGTGTGTTAAGTGGGAAAGGATGTGGAGTTGCCCAGACAACCAGGATGTTGGCTTAGAAGCAGCCACCATTTAAAGAGTGCGTAATAGCTCACTGGTCGAGTGACTCTGCGCCGAAAATGTAACGGGGCTAAACACACCACCGAAGCTATGGCTTGAATCGACTTCACTGCTTCTTTGAGGCGGTGAGGCACCGAGACACTTTTGCCGAAAGCAGCATCTGAAATAATTCAGAGGTTTCGGCCAAATGCTCCAGGGGCTAGACACATCACTTCGAAGCTGGAGTGAAGTCGATTCAGGGGTAGGGGAGCGTTGTGTATGCGTTGAAGGTGTACCGTAAGGAGCGCTGGAGAGTACACAAGTGAGAATGCCGGTATGAGTAACGAAAAGATCAGTGAGAATCTGATCCGCCGAAAGCCTAAGGGTTCCTGAGGAAGGTTCGTCCGCTCAGGGTAAGTCGGGACCTAAGGCGAGGCCGACAGGCGTAGTCGAAGGACAACAGGTGGAAATTCCTGTACCACCGTAAACCGTTATGAGCGATGGGGTGACGCAGCAGGGTAGTGACGCGGACTGATGGATGTCCGTCCAAGCAGTGAGAGGGTAGCATAGGCAAATCCGTGCTACATAACCTTGGGCTGTGATGGGGAGCGAAAATTGCAGTAGCGAAGGTCATGATCTCACACTGCCAAGAAAAGCCTCTAGCCAGGTGAAGGTGCCCGTACCGCAAACCGACACAGGTAGGCGAGAAGAGAATTCTAAGGCGCGCGGAAGAACTCTCGTTAAGGAACTCGGCAAAATGACCCCGTAACTTCGGGAGAAGGGGTGCCTCGGTAGGGTGAATAGCCCGAGGGGGCCGCAGTGAAAAGGCCCAAGCGACTGTTTAGCAAAAACACAGGTCTGTGCGAAGCCGCAAGGCGAAGTATACGGGCTGACGCCTGCCCGGTGCTGGAAGGTTAAGGGGAGTGGTTAGGAGGTAACTCCGAAGCTATGAACTGAAGCCCCAGTAAACGGCGGCCGTAACTATAACGGTCCTAAGGTAGCGAAATTCCTTGTCAGGTAAATTCTGACCCGCACGAATGGCGTAACGACTTGGGCGCTGTCTCAACGAGAGATCCGGTGAAATTTTAATACCTGTGAAGATGCAGGTTACCCGCGACAAGACGGAAAGACCCCATGGAGCTTTACTGCAGCTTGATATTGGACTTTGATACGATTTGTACAGGATAGGTGGGAGCCTAGGAAGAGGGAGCGCAAGCTTCCTTGGAGGCGCCGTTGGGATACCACCCTGATCGTATCGGAGTTCTAACCTGGTACCCTAAGCGGGTATGGGGACAGTGTCAGGTGGGCAGTTTGACTGGGGCGGTCGCCTCCTAAAGAGTAACGGAGGCGCCCCAAGGTTCCCTCAGAATGGTTGGAAATCATTCGAAGAGTGCAAAGGCAAAAGGGAGCTTGACTGCGAGACTGACAAGTCGAGCAGGGACGAAAGTCGGGCTTAGTGATCCGGTGGTACCGCATGGAAGGGCCATCGCTCAACGGATAAAAGCTACCCTGGGGATAACAGGCTTATCTCCCCCAAGAGTCCACATCGACGGGGAGGTTTGGCACCTCGATGTCGGCTCATCGCATCCTGGGGCTGAAGTAGGTCCCAAGGGTTGGGCTGTTCGCCCATTAAAGCGGTACGCGAGCTGGGTTCAGAACGTCGTGAGACAGTTCGGTCCCTATCTGTCGTGGGCGTAGGAAATTTGAGAGGAGCTGTCCTTAGTACGAGAGGACCGGGATGGACGCACCGCTGGTGCACCAGTTGTTCCGCCAGGAGCACAGCTGGGTAGCTAAGTGCGGAAGGGATAAGCGCTGAAAGCATCTAAGCGTGAAGCCCCCCTCAAGATGAGATTTCCCAATTAGTAAGACCCCTTGAAGACGACGAGGTAGATAGGCTGGGGGTGGAAGTGCAGCAATGCATGGAGCTGACCAGTACTAATCGGTCGAGGGCTTATCCAAAATGGACCCACCAAAGTGAAGAGACGCTGACGAAGCGAACTCCGAATGCTTTGGCGGGGCCCCGAGAACAACTAATTCGCAATTGATTGTTTCGTATCTAGTTTTCAGGTGATCAAACATCTGAACCGATTTTAAGCTGCATGTCCTTTCTAAGGTCTGATCTTATGCTGAAGCGAAAGACGCGGAAGTGAAGCAGCGCAAAAATCATGTTTGGTGGCGATGGCGGAGGGGTTCCACACGTACCCATCCCGAACACGACCGTTAAGCCCTCCAGCGCCGATGGTACTTGGACCGCAGGGTCCTGGGAGAGTAGGACGCCGCCAAGCGAACTGAAGACCACTGTTGATAACTTCGACGGTGGTCTTATTTTGTCCACAAGTGAATAAATAGCTTCAAATAGTTGTTCATCCACAGTTTGCTGCAAATTGCGGCATTTTTTTTGTTTATTCACAGTTTTTCAGGGTTTTTCTTGAAAAAGGTAAATTTTTTTAAAAAGTTTCTCCACAATTCACAATTTCATCCCCATTACTCACAGACTACTCCCAATTACTTCTATAGGTTGACTTAGCTGAAGAGCATTCGATTTTTAGATTTGTGTATAATGTTGTATTAGAATGTTAAACAGATGCAGTTTAAGAGATTAAGGAGGAAAAAATGTGGATAAATCATTTTTAGTCTGGACCGAAGAACGAACCATCCACACCAGCGAGGCAGATTTCCGTTCTAATTGTCGTTTATCCGTACTGCTTGATTATCTGCAGCAGGCAGCGGATTCGGCCGTAAATGCCTTAGGGATCAGCTGGCGTGAACTGCTGGATTCCGGTATGGGCTGGATGCTTATGACTCTGGATTTGGATATTTACCATCTTCCTAAATTCGGAGATACCGTTAAGATCCGTACATGGAGTAAAGGAACCAAAGGTCCTATTTGGCAGCGGGATTATCGAGTAGCAGGACTTGACGGCAATGAGGCTGTAGAAGCTGCCGCAGCTCGTTCGACTTGGAGTCTGGTGGACATTCAGAAACGCAAAATTCTCCGTCCAACAGCCCTGCCGGTTGAGGTTCCGCCTTATACAGAGGATTCCGTCGGGGAATTGCCTGACAAAGTGAATATTCCGGATAACGTCAAGCTGGAAGAAACGTCATTGTTGAATATCCAATACAGCAGTGTTGATATTAATGGACATGTGAATAATGCCCGTTATGCCGATTTTTGTTATGATTCCCTTTCGAGCGAGGAACTGTCTAAGCTGGATTTGCGTCGTTTTCACATTACATATATTAAGGAAAGAAAATTAGGAGACAAGCTGAGGATTTTGCGTTCTTCTCTTACAGAGGGGCGTATCTACATCCGTGGACAAGCTGTGGATGAAGCAGCCGGAAGTGAGACGGTTGGATTTGAAGCGTGTCTGTATTTTTCGTGAAAAGCTATATGCCGGACATCCGGATCAACAAAAAAGGAGCTTCTTCTATTTTCAAATAAAAATGAAAGGAGCCTATCTATTGGGCTACATCATGGACTTAAGGAAATTAGTCGGTTCAAGACCGCTAATTATGACTGGAGCATGTGTTTTGTTGTGTAGAGGGCAAAGCCTCTTGTTACAGCGTAGAACCGATAACGGCTTATGGGCGCTACCTGGCGGTTCAATGGAACCCGGCGAAACTTTAGAGGAGGTTGCTAGAAGAGAACTTTTTGAGGAAACAGGGTTAAAATCGAAAAAACTTGAGTTGTTCCATATCTTCTCTGGAAAAGAGCTGTACTACAAATATCCTCATGGCGATGAAGTGTACAATGTCGTTTGTGCTTATATATGTACGGATTATGACGGGGTTCCTAAGGAAGATGGGGATGAGGTGCAGGAATTGCGTTTTTTTAATTATGATCAAATTCCCACTGAATTGTCCCCTCCGGACAAACCGGTAATACATAAATTTCTTGAGGGAATTCTTTAATGATCTTAGTCACTGTTTCGTTAATTTCAAGACCTTCCCAACCAATTGGCAATATCTGAGGGGTTAGATTCAACTGATCTTCATGTTATGATAGTAAAGGTTACAGCGTTGTTACTTTTTTGTAACTACTAATCTTTACACCTAACAAGGAGATGACAGGATGAACAAGAAAATAACGAAACGTATCGCAGCCGGAGGATTCGCCGTATTGATGTCCATGGGCTTGGTCCTGCCAACCTATGCAGCATCTTCAACCGGTGGCACAACAGCTAATCAACAGACGACAACAACCCACTATAAAGTGACTTCTTTGCAAACAACTACAATTAACTTCTCGAACTTGTCTAGTTATTTGTCTAACTTTGATTGGAACAAGCTGCTTGACCAACTGCAAGGTGCAGGCGGACAAGTCCAACAGGTTCAGCCAACTCAACCGGCTCAGCCGAGTCAACCAGTGAAGCCAGCTCAGCCAGCTAAGCCAAGCCAACCGGCGCCAACGAAACCAACTACGGAGCAGCCGGGCACAACTAAGCCGGCAACTCCGCCAGCGTCGCCAGCGCCAAGCCAACCGGCACAACAGCCAGCGGCTGGACAGCAGCAAACTGCGGATGACCAATCCGATTTTGTGAAACAGGTTATTTCGCTGGTTAACCAGGAACGGGCGAAAGAGAACCTCAAACCGCTGACAGAAGACAGCGCTCTGTCCAACATGGCTTTGGTTAAGGCAAAAGATATGAGCCAGAACAATTATTTTGACCATAACTCACCAACCTACGGTTCTCCGTTCGACATGATGAAGCAGTTCAATATCAGCTTCAGCTATGCCGGCGAGAACATTGCCAAAGGCCAGAAAACGCCCCAGGAAGTGATGACGGCCTGGATGAACAGTGCAGGACACCGCGCGAACATCATGAACGCTAACTATACCGTAATTGGCGTAGGTTACTATAACGGCTGCTGGGTACAGGAATTTGTAGGCCGTTAAGTTAAGGTTAGGATCCGCAGATCCGAATAGGAAAAAGAACAAAACCGGCAGAGCCAAAGCTCCGCCGGTTTTTGTTATGACGATTTTTTTCAATTAAAATCTTTACTCATCAACGAACCTATCCTTACGGATTGCTTCGTCTTCTCATGGCGCCCATGATCAGGCTGACGATCAGAATCAGGACAATCGCGCCGATCAAAGCCGGAATAAAGTAGAAATCACCTACAACCGGTCCCCAGCTGCCAAGCAGGAAGCTGCCCAGCCATGCACCAATAAAACCTGCAATAATATTACCGATAATACCGCCTGGAACATCTCTGCCTACAATCAGGCCTGCCAGCCAACCGATAATACCGCCGATAATCAACGACCATAGAAATGCCATTTTCAATCACCTCTTTGAATATTTGGTTGATGTAACAGCTGCTGATGTCTACTTATTAACCTTTAGGATTTGAACGAAACAGGATAGGGATGGAAATGTTATAATATAACGAGAAGCAAAGGGGGAACATGATGAAGACATTAGTGCTTGCGGAGAAGCCATCCGTGGCAAAGGAAATTGCACGAGTGATGGGAAGCCGCGATAAACATAAAAGTTATTTTGAAGGACCGAAGTACATCGTAACCTGGGCTTTGGGACACCTGGTCGGCCTGGCCGAGCCGGAGGATTACGATCATAAATATGCAAACTGGAACCTTGAGGACTTGCCTATCCTGCCTGGAAAAATGAAGCTGAAGGTGCTCCGCGAAACCAACCATCAGTATAAAGCGGTTCAGCAGCTGATGCGCCGCAGCGACATCGGCGAATTGATCGTAGCGACCGACGCCGCCCGGGAAGGCGAGCTGCTGGCGCGCTGGATCATCGACATGGCGAAATGGAACAAGCCGTTCAAACGGCTGTGGATTTCCTCGCAGACGGATAAAGCAATTAAGGACGGATTTGCCCAGCTGAAACCAGGCAGCCAGTTTGACCGTTTGTACCAGTCGGCCAGATGCCGGGCGGAAGCAGACTGGATGATTGGCCTGAACGTTACGCGGGCGCTCACTACGAAATTCAGCGCTCCGCTGTCGGCCGGCCGGGTTCAGACGCCTACGCTGGGCATGATCATGGCCCGGGAACAGGAAATCACCTCCTTCCGTTCTGAAGAGTATGCCCGGATCAAAGCTGAGCTTGGCGGATTTGAAGCGCTTTGGCAGGGCCGGGGCGGTGACAGCCGGATTTTTGACCAGGCTAAGGCGAAGGAACTGCAATCCAAGCTGGAAGGCGGAAGCGGCACGATCGTTAAAGTGAAGAAAAGCGAAAAAAACGGTTCCGCATCCCCAGGCCTACGACTTGACGGAGCTTCAGCGGGACGCAAACCGCCGTTATGGATTCTCGGCCAAGCAGACCTCCAATGTGCTCCAGAAGCTGTATGAGCAGCACAAATTGGTCACTTACCCGCGTACGGATTCGCGCTACTTAACTTCCGACATGGTCGGTACATTGAAGGAACGTTTAAGCAGCGTGGCCATAGGCCCGTATGCCTCCATGGCCCGTCCTCTGCTTAGAGGGAACCTGACCTTGGGGAAAAGAGTGGTCGATGACAGCAAGGTAACCGATCACCATGCCATCATCCCGACGGAGCAAACGGTCCTGCTGAATACGCTCACCAGCGACGAGCGCAAGCTATATGATCTGATTGTACGGCGGTTTATCAGCTTGTTTTATGGTCCTGCCCGTTTTGACCAGGTAGCCGTGACGGTTGATATTCAGGGAGAAACGTTGACAGCCAAAGGCATTACGATGAAAGATCAAGGCTGGAGAGCCGTCTATGAAAGTGCCGATTATGATGAGACAGGGGAAAATGAAGAGGAAAGTCCGGACGCCGAGGGTTCCTCTGATGCAGCTCTGCCGGAGCTGCACGAAGGTATGAAGGTTAAGGTGAACCGCTGCCGGCTTGAGACCGGGAGAACCCAGCCGCCGAAACGTTACACGGAAGCGGCGCTGCTGTCTCAGATGGAGAAGCATGGACTGGGTACACCGGCTACCCGTGCCGACATCATCGAGAAGCTGGTCAGCTCAGATACCATCGAGCGTAAAGGGAACGCCCTGCATCCGACAGGCAAAGGCAAACAGCTGATTGACCTGGCGCCGACAGAGCTTCGGGCCCCTGAGCTGACCGCCAAATGGGAAGCAGAGCTCGAACGGATTGCGCGGGGAAGCGGCAAGCCGGAACCTTTTTTACAGGATATTCGTCATATGGCAGAGGAACTGGTCGGCAAGGTCAAAGGCAGCGATGCGGTATACAAACCACATAATGTCTCCAATAGCCATTGTCCGAACTGCGGTACAAGACTGCTGGAGAAGAAGTCAAAACGGGGGTTGCTGCTGATCTGTCCGGCCGATGACTGCGGGTATACCCGTTCGGGTGAGAAACGTCTGTCCAATCGCCGTTGTCCGCAGTGCCATAAGAAAATGGAGCTGAAAGAAGGCAAAGCCGGCCTTTACGTTCAATGTCTGCCATGCGGAATTACCGAAACGCTCAATAAAGATACGAACCATGTCAGCAAACGTGACCAGCAGAAGCTGGTGAAGCAGTATGCCAAACAGGAGTCGATCGGCTCCAACCTCGGCGAGCTGCTCAAAGCCGCTATGGAGCAGAAGAACAAATAAGGGACAGCTAAAAGCGGCTGGAAGAAGGTACGTAATCCATCCTCCCGGAATAAATCCTCATTTGAAGTGGGATGTTAACCTCAGGAGGTGAAGTTCCGTGCCGCAGCATAAACCGAAGAAGCTGAACAACCAGCAGAACAAATCAAGCATTACCGAAGAAGCAAGGGAGACAAAAACCAAAAAGCAGGCCGATTATCCGGCCAGTCTGAACGGGGTTCCCAAACTATAAAACAAAGGAATTATCCTTACATGGAACACGGTTGCTGCCCTTAGAGGTGCGCGCCGTGTTTGTTTAAGAAAGCAATGTGATCATAGACACAGCCCAATTGGCCTGGATATTTGTTTTTAAAAATGGACGGATTTATAATAAAAGAGCAAAGGTGGATCCAAGGTCCGGTTTAAGGAGGCATGATTCCATGAGGGAAGCCTTGCTCTTTTGGTTTGTGTTCATTAATTTGATCGCTTATCTGGTAATGTCGGACGACAAACGCAGAGCCAGAGAGAGAAGGGAACGCATACCGGAGCGGACTCTGTTTCTATTGGCGTTTATGGGCGGGGCCCTTGGTGTGCTCATCGCCATGTATGCCAAACGCCATAAAACCCGCCATGGCAGCTTTGTGGTCGGCATTCCGCTGCTGCTGTTTCTCAATGCGGCTCTTTATACTTATTTTCTGAAGTAGACAGCCCTCGTGCGGGAATACGCGGCCGCGGCCGTTTCAAGCAGGCAAAGAGTGGTTTACAGAATGATCAAGTACATAGGAAGAGGTGGAGCACATGTTATTCAACAAAATTTTGGTGGCTTATGACGGTTCCAAAGCTTCGAACAAGGCGCTGGATAAAGCAATTGGACTCGCCAAATTGAGCGAAACGGAATTGACGGTTATTCATGTTTACGATTTTCCACGGTTTTATGTGGCTGAAGGTTTTGCCCCGGTTCCTGCCAGTGTCAACGAAGATTTCTATGAATTGGCGACCAGAACTTCTGACGAAGCAGAAAGACGCCTCAAGGAAGCTGGATTATCGGGCAAAGTCGAGCTGCTTCAGGGACCGGCCGCAGAAGGAATACTGGAATATGCGAAAGCCAATGACCATGACTTGATCATCCTTGGCAGCCGCGGGCTTGGCAGCATCCGGGAATTTGTGCTCGGCAGTGTCAGCCATAACGTTGTGCAGCATGCTCAAATCCCTGTACTGGTAGTGAAATAAGAGAAGAGATGAAAAGGAATGTCCGCAGGGACATTCCTTTTTTGTTTGTTCGGAGGCAGAAAAGCAAAGCTTTCTTTTAGATAACAAGCAAAATACGAACATTTAAATAAGTGTAAAAAGGAACGTTCGGGTTTAAGTTGACATGGCATGATCGGTATTGATAAACTAGAGTTAGAAGAGCACAAACGAGATTTGTGTTTATATAGCCAATAATCGTATAACGCCGGGGATAGGGCCCGGCAGTTTCTACCTGAAAACCGTAAATTTTCGGACTACGAGGGCTGATCATGGATGCAAAGACGCTTTCGTCCTGCCGGACGACAGAGCTGTTTTTGCTTGTGCTTGCCCGCGTAGTCCGATATCGCGAAAATGTTGTATTTTCTGAGATATCGGATTTTTTTGTTGAAATAACAAGGAAAGTAGGTCGAAATATGTCAGCGCAGGTAGCTGTAATCATGGGCAGTAAGTCGGATTGGGAAACGATGAGCCATGCATGTGTGGTGCTGGAGGAGCTGGGTATTCCTTATGAAAAAAAGGTCGTCTCCGCTCACCGCACGCCGGATTTGATGTTCGAATTTGCGGAAGGCGCAGCGGAACGCGGAATCAAAGTTATTATTGCCGGAGCCGGGGGTGCGGCGCATCTGCCGGGCATGGTCGCGTCCAAGACGGTGCTGCCGGTCATCGGCGTTCCCGTCAAATCGGCGGCTTTAAACGGCCTTGATTCGCTGTTGTCCATCGTTCAGATGCCTGGCGGCATTCCGGTAGCGACCGTAGCGATCGGCAAGGCCGGTGCTGTCAACGCCGGTCTGCTGGCGGCGCAAATCCTCGGCGCTTTTGATCCGGCGCTGAGCGCGAAGGTTCAAGCCCGGCGCGACCGGATCAAGGCGGAAGTGCTCGAAAGCAGCGAAGAGCTGGAGCAGGTGAAGCTGTGAGCGGCGGGCAAAGCGGCCGGGAGCCGCAGGTAGTGAAGCCCGGTTCCACGGTCGGGCTTCTCGGCGGCGGACAGCTGGGCCGCATGATGGCTTTGGCGGGCACGAACCTGGGATACCGGTTCGTCACGCTCGATCCGACGCCGGACAGCCCATGCGGGCAGGTGGCGGATCAGATTGTCGCGGCCTACAGCGACAAGGAAGCGGCCCGTGAGCTGGCGCAGCGGGCGGACGTGATTACGTACGAGTTCGAGAATGTCGATTCCGAAGTCGCGGCGTTATTGGAGGAGCTGTCCTCGGTACCGCAGGGCAGCGGGCTGCTCTACACCACGCAGCACCGCCTGCGGGAGAAGCGGGCCATTGAAGCGGCAGGCGTGCAGGTTGCGCCGTACGCGGAAATCCGCAGCGAAGACGAGCTGCGGGAAGCGGTGGGCAGGCTCGGCCTTCCGAGCGTGCTGAAGACGGCCACCGGAGGTTACGACGGGAAAGGGCAATGGGTCATCCGCAGCGAAGGCGAAATCGCGGAGGCCTACGAGACGCTCAGCCGCAGCGGGGCGGAACTGGTGCTCGAACAGTTTATCAAGTTCGAGAAAGAGCTGTCGGTTATCGCGGCACGGAGCCCGCGCGGCGAGATCAAAGCTTTCCCGGTGGCAGAAAATATCCATGTTGACAACATTCTTCATATTTCCATAGTGCCGGCAAGAGTCTCAAAGGAGATTCAGGTACAGGCGGAAGAGCTGGCTTCCCGGATCGCGGAATCGCTTGGAGCCGTCGGCCTGCTGGCTGTGGAAATGTTCCTGACGGGAGACGGCCGGCTGTACGTCAACGAGCTTGCGCCGCGCCCGCACAATTCGGGGCATTATACGATGGAGGCCTGCACGACCTCACAGTTTGAGCAGCATGTCCGGGCGGTGTGTAATCTGCCGCTGGGCGAAGCAAAGCTGCTGACGCCGGTAGTGATGGTGAACGTCCTTGGGGAACACCTGGAAGCGGTCATTGAACGGACAGCGGATGGAGCATGGCTGGAACCGGCAGCGGAAGCCGGGGAACAGGCGCATACAAACGCAGCGGACAGCAATATTAAGGGGAAACGAACGGAAATTAAAGATAAAGAGAAAAATACAAAGACAGCTATTACAAATATAGATACAAACACAGACGCAGGTAAAGATACAGGGGCAGACGCTGGTACAGACACAGATAGAGACGCAGATACAGTGAGACATACGATGGCAGGTGTATACAGCGTAGTGCCTAAAGTTCACCTGTACGGCAAAAGCGGTTCAGCACCCAAACGGAAAATGGGTCATATCAATCTGTTATGCCAAGACGTCCAGCAGGGGCTGGATTGGATCGAGCAAACCAAGATTTGGAGGAATCAACAACCATGATTGAACGTTACAGCAGACCTGAAATGAGAGCCATCTGGACGGAGGAGAACAAGTTCCGGGCTTGGCTGGAAGTTGAGCTTTGCGCCTGCGAAGCCTGGGCCGAACTCGGCGTTATTCCGAAGGAAGACACAGCGGCGCTGCGTGCAAACGCGAAATTTGATATTGAACGGATTTATGAAATCGAACAGGAAACCCGCCATGACGTTATCGCGTTTACCCGTGCGGTGTCTGAGAGCCTGGGCCAAGAGCGCAAATGGGTGCATTACGGCCTTACCTCCACGGACGTCGTCGATACGGCGCTCGGCTACCTGCTGAAGCAGGCTAATGAAATCCTGGAGAAGGATATTCTTAACTTCATTGAAATTTTACGCGATAAAGCGATTGCTTATAAAAATACTCCGATGATGGGACGCACGCACGGCGTCCATGCCGAGCCGACCACCTTCGGCCTTAAAATGGCCCTTTGGCATGAAGAAATGAAGCGGAACCTTGAGCGTTTCCGCCATGCCGCAAATAATGTGCAGTTCGGTAAAATCTCCGGCGCTGTCGGCACTTACGCCAACATCGACCCGTTCGTCGAAGAATTCGTATGCCGCAAGCTCGGCACTTCACCGGCTCCAATCTCGACGCAAACGCTGCAGCGTGACCGCCATGCCGAATACATGGCGACGCTGGCGCTGATCGCCACGTCTCTGGACAAGTTCGCTACGGAAATCCGCGCTTTGCAAAAGAGCGAATTCCGCGAGGTGGAGGAAGCTTTTGCGAAAGGTCAAAAAGGCTCTTCGGCCATGCCGCACAAACGCAACCCGATCGGCTGCGAAAACATCTCCGGCTTGTCCCGCGTCATCCGCGGCCATATGCTGACCGCATACGAGAACGTAACGCTCTGGCATGAGCGCGACATCTCGCACTCCTCCGCAGAACGCGTGATTCTGCCGGACGCTACGATGCTGCTCAACTACATGTTGAACCGCTTCGGCAACATCGTGAAGAACCTGACCGTGTTCCCGGAGAACATGAAACGCAACATGGAGCGTACTTACGGCGTGCCGTTCTCCGGTCGCGTGATGACCAAACTGATCGATAAAGGCTTCAGCCGTGAGCAGGCTTATGACACCGTACAGCCGCTGGCCATGCAGGCTTGGGAGACCCAACGCCAGTTCCGCGATATTATCGCTGCAACCCCGGCGATTACGGAAGCGCTGAGCGCTGAGGAAATCGACGATGCTTTTAATCCGGCATGGCATCTGAAGCATGTGGATACGATTTTTACAAGATTGGGCCTGAACGGTTAATCTGATCGGTTAATTTTAAGAAGAAAAGGGGAATGACGCTAATTCGGCCTTGCGCAGTCTCTTAGTTGAACACCGGGGCGTCATCCAAGGGATGTTACCGCTGATGCTGTAAGCTTGGAGCGTGACCCTTTTCCCCTTTAATTTAGGACCTTAAGGCGTTTGAATAGAAATAACCCGCTGCAGCAGGCGGACAAAGGAGAGGGCTTACTTGGCAGCAACCGCGATTTCGACGGCCGTGGATCTGATTGATCTGCCGCTGATTTACAAGGGGAAAGTCAGAGAGCTTTATGATCTTGGCGAGCATTATCTCATCGTCGTCACCGACCGCATTTCGGCGTTTGACTACATTTTGGATCCGGCGGTTCCGGACAAGGGCAATGTGCTCAACCGGCTGAGCGCCTTTTGGTTTGATCGCACCCGGCACATCATGGAGAACCATATGGTTCATACCGATGTAGAGTTGCTTGGCGACGTCATCAAAGACAAAGAGCTGCTCAGAAACCGCATCATGGTGACCCGCAAAGCCGAGCGCATTGACATTGAATGTGTGGTTCGCGGGTACGTCACCGGCGGCGGCTGGCGGCAATACGAGAAAACGGGTGAGGTTAACGGCATTAAGCTGCCGGAAGGCCTGCGCAAGAACAGCAAGCTGGAAGCGCCGATCTTTACGCCTGCTGCCAAAAACGACGTGGGCCACGACGAGGACATTTCTTTTGAAAAAATGACCGAGCTCGTCGGCCGCGAACTGGCCGAGCAGCTGCGCGACCGCACGCTCGAGCTTTACGCCTACGTCCGTGACTACTGCGAAGAGCGCGATATTTTGCTCGCGGACTGCAAGCTGGAGTTCGGCCTGCTGGACGGCAAACTGATCGTAATCGACGAGATGTTTACGCCTGACGCCTCCCGTTTCTGGGCCAAGGAAAACTACGTGCTCGACATCGATATCGACAGCATGGACAAGGAGCCGGTCCGCACTTACCTGGCAAACTCCGACTGGGACATGAACAGCAAACCGGAACCTCTGCCCCCTCTCGTCGTCCAGGAGACTACCAACCGCTATCGCGAAATCTACCGCCGTCTGACGGGGGAAGAGCTTAGCTAGAACAGCGCTGTTAGGCTGGGCTCTGCAAGGCTAAACAAAAAGTAGGCAGGTCAGGGCAGAAGGAATTAAGTCGTTAGAAGCCGTTACCAAAAATAGCAGAAGTATAAAGAGCCACCAGCAGGCAGCATATGATAGAGTCAGAATTTAAAGGCAGATGCAAGCAGCAGCAGGTGGTAGAGGCATCAATGAGGCACTAGAGGACAGCCGGAAGTGATCCAAAAGTTAGCTTCGCTAAACTTTTGCCTTCTGCTGCATCACCCCTTATTTGAAAAAGTTGCACCCGGCACGCCGTAACTGGCGGAGGGGAGAATGATTCTGAAAAAGCATAGCGTCCGCCTTTGTCCTCGGATTATAACCATAAAATTATATTCATTAAGAATCCGAGGACAACAGCGGTTGTAAGAACATTCGCCCCGCAGCCCACGCATAAACAGGTGCACACGGCACCGCAACGCATCACCCAGCAAGCTTTTTAAAATAAACCCCATTCTTAGGAGGAACACAAGGACCATGTTAAAAGCAAAGGTATACGTCACCATCAAGCAAAGCGTACTCGACCCGCAGGGGGTTGCCGTGCAGGGCGCGCTGCATTCCATGGGATTCGGCGAAGTTGAAAGTGCCCGCATCGGTAAATATATGGAACTGACGCTCGACACTACGGACCGCGCAGAAGCGGAAGTCCGCGTAAAGACGATGTGCGAAAAGCTGCTGGCCAACACAGTCGTGGAAGACTATCGCTTTGAATTGGAGGGCTAACCGCCATGAAATTTGCTGTACTTGTGTTTCCGGGTTCCAACTGTGATATTGACTGCTATAAAGCTGTAGAAGAAGTGCTGGGTGAGCCGGTTGACTACGTCTGGCATACGGCAACAGACTTGTCCGCTTACGACTGCATTTTGGTGCCAGGCGGCTTCTCTTACGGCGATTACCTGCGCTGCGGCGCGATCTCCCGTTTTGCTCCGGTTATGGCGGAAGTCGCTAAAGCGGGCCGAGCAGGGAAAATACGTCCTGGGCATCTGCAACGGATTCCAGATTTTGACCGAAGCCAGCCTGCTGCGGGCACGCTGCTTCGCAACACGTCCTTGAAATTCCTCTGTCACGACGTGGTGCTGCGTGTGGAGAACAACGACAATCCTTTTACCGTGGATTATGCGCAGGGTGAAGAAATTACGATCCCGATTGCCCATGGTGAAGGCAACTACTACTGCGATGAAGCTACGCTTGAGAGCCTGAAGGCGAACAAACCAGATTATTTTCACTTATGCGAGCAATCCGAACGGCTCCTTGTCCGACATTGCCGGTATTTCCAACGAACGCGGCAACGTGGTCGGCATGATGCCCCATCCGGAGCGTGCAGTAAATACGCTGCTGGGCAGCGAAGACGGAAAACGAATGTTTACATCTATTTTGAAAGCATGGAGGGATCAACATGACGCAGCAACTATCCGCTAAGGAGCCGACGGCGGAGCAAATCGCCGAGCAGCAAATTTACAAGCAGATGGGCGTTTCTGACAGCGAATATGAGCTGATCTGCGGTTTCCTCGGCCGGAAACCTAACTATACGGAAATTGGCGTGTTCAGCGTTATGTGGTCCGAGCACTGTGCTTACAAAAACTCGAAGCCGCTGCTCAGACGTTTCCCGGTAGACGGACCGCGTGTCCTGATGGGACCGGGGGAAGGCGCGGGCATTGTAGACATCGGCGATAACCAGGCCGTTGTGTTCAAAATCGAAAGCCACAACCATCCTTCGGCCGTTGAGCCTTTCCAAGGCGCGGCGACCGGTGTGGGCGGCATAATCCGCGATATTTTTTTCCATGGGCGCAAGACCGATTTGCATCCCTGAACTCCCTGCGTTTTGGCAGACTGGAAAGCGACCGCGTGAAATACCTGTTCGAGCATGTCGTTTCCGGTAATCGCGGCTACGGCAACTGCATCGGCATTCCGACGGTGGGCGGGGAAGTCGTTTTTGATGAAAGCTACGAAGGCAATCCGCTTGTTAACGCAATGTGCGTAGGGCTGATTGATCACGATAAAATCCAGCGCGGCGTCGCTAAAGGCGTTGGCAACCCTGTTTTTTACGTGGGGCCTCCAACAGGCCGCGATGGCATCCACGGTGCAACGTTTGCATCCGAGGAATTGACGGAGGAATCCGAAGCGAAACGTACAGCTGTACAAGTAGGCGATCCGTTTATGGAGAAGCTCGTTATGGAGGCATGCCTGGAGCTGATCGACACCGGAATTGTGCTGGGTATTCAAGACATGGGCGCTGCGGGCCTAACGTGCTCCAGTGCGGAAATGGCAAGTAAAGCGGGCAACGGTCTGGAGCTTTATCTGGATCAGGTGCCTCAGCGTGAAGAGGGCATGACGGCTTACGAAATGATGCTGTCTGAATCCCAGGAACGTATGCTGTTTGTCGTGGAGCCGAAGGATGAAGCGCAGGCCAGAGAAATTTTTGACCGCTGGGGTGTCATCTGCGCCAAAGTGGGTAAAGTGACCGATGACGGCAGCTGAAGCTGTTCCATCACGGCGAACTGGTTGGCGACATGCCGGTAACGGCACTCGTCGACGAATGCCCGATTTACAACAAGCCGTCTACGGTGCCGGCTTACTATACAGAGAACGAAAACGTAGACACCACCCGTTATGCAGAGGTAAAAGATTTTGGGTGCGGCCCTCGAGCAGGTGCTCGGGTCCCCATCTGTAGCCAGCAAAGCTTGGGTCTACGAGCAATATGATTACAATGGTGCGTACCAGCACACGGTTCGTCCGGGTTCGGACGCAGCGGTTGTAACCGTAGGCGGAACCCGCAAAGCTTTGGCGATGACGACGGACTGCAATGGACGTTTCGTTTATCTCGACCCTGAAGTTGGGCGGACGCATCGCGGTGAGCGAAGCGGCACGCAACATTGTCTGCTCCGGCGCTGAGCCGCTGGCAATCACGGACAACTTGAACTTTGGCAGCCCGGAGAAACCGGATATTTTCTGGCAGATGGAAAAAGCGGTAGACGGCATGGCGGAAGCCTGCCGTGTGCTTGAAACGCCTGTTATCGGCGGTAACGTCAGCCTTTACAACGAGAACGCCAAAGGCGCAATTTATCCGACGCCGGTTGTCGGCATGGGTGGGTCTGGTGCATGATGTGGACCACATCACCACGCAGGGCTTCAAACAGGAAGGCGACGTCATTTTCTTGCTGGGCGAAAACGAAAGCAGAGCTCGGCGGCAGCGAATTCCAGGCAGTTGTACACGGGCGTAACGGAAGGCCGTCCTCCGGTACTGGATCTGGAAACGGAGAAAAAAGCTGCTCGACACCGTACTTGCTTCTATTCAAAAAGGTTTGGTCAAACTCGGCGCACGACTTGTCCGAAGGCGGAACTTGCCGTTGCTTTGGCCGAGTCCTGCATCAGCGGTTCCATCGGTGCCAACATCGCCTTGGAATCTGCCGGGCTTCGTCCGGACCACCTTCTGTTCAGCGAATCGCAATCCCGCATTCTGCTGACAGCTTCCACCGAGAAGGCGGAAGAGCTAGAACAATATATCGCCGGCCAAGGAGTGCCGGTGGCTGTAATCGGACGCGTTGAAGGAAACAGCTTGAATATCGAAATCAACCGCGTTTCGGCCTTGAACAAACCAGTTTGAAGGTTTGAAGCAGGTCTGGGAGGAAGCTATTCCATGTCGGATGAAATAAAGCAGAATAAGCTTTGGACAGGCGACTACTACAACCAGGGCACGGGCCCAAATGATATTTTCGATACGCTGAAAGAGGAATGCGGCGTCTTCGGTGTCTACGGACACCCGGAGGCCGCCTCCTTGTCTTATTATGGGCTTCACGCTTTACAGCACCGCGGAGAAGAAAGCGCGGGCATGTGTGTCACCGACGGTTAACGAATTCCACTATCACAGAGGATGGACTTGTAAAAGAGGTCTTCGACAAAGACCGTCTCGCTTCGCTTACCGGCAGCCTCTCCATCGGCCACGTGCGTTATTCCACCAGCGGCGACAGCCGCCTGGCGAACGCGCAGCCGCTGGTGTTCAAATACCGCGACGGCGACCTGGCGGTGGCCACCAACGGCAACATCGTCAACGCCCCTAAAATCCGGCGGGAGCTGGAGGAGGGCGGATCGATTTTTCAAACGACCAGCGATACCGAGGTTGGTGGCGCATTTGATCGCCAGATCCAAGAAACCGCTCGTCGAAGCGGCGAAAGACGCATTCCGCCAAATCGTTGGCGGCTTTGCGTTCCTGCTGCTCACCAACGACAAGCTGATTGTCGCTTCCGACCCTAACGGGCTGCGCCCGCTGTCGATGGGCCGCCTGGCGGCGCTTATCTGTTTGCTTCGGAGACCTGGCGCGGTTCGAACCGTAGGCGCCGAAATCATCCGTGACATCCAGCCGGGCGAACTCCTTGTGCTGGACGCCGACGGTCTGCATGAGGACCGTTTTGCCGAGCCGCAGCGCAAGGCGCTCTGTGCGATGGAGTATATCTATTTTGCCCGTCCGGACAGCGACATGAACGGATCAAAACCTGCCACTCCGCCCGCAAACGCATGGGCCAGCGTATGGCCCCTGGAATCCTTCATCGACGCCGACGTCGTAACCGGCGTTCCGGACTCCAGTATTTCCGCCGCGATCGGCTACGCCGAACAAACCGGCATTTCTTACGAGCTTGGACTCATCAAAAAATAAATACACCGGCCGAACCTTCAATCCAGCGAGCCAGGAGCTGCGCGAGCAGGGCGTCAAAATGAAGCTCAGCGCCGTACGCCGCGTCGTCGAAGGCAAACGGGTCGTCATGATCGATGACTCCATCGTCCGCGGCAACAACCTCGCGCCGCATTCGTCAACCTGCTTCGCGAGGCAGGCGCTACCGAAGTGCATGTGCGCATTACGTCTCCGCCATTCAAAAATCCTTGCTTCTACGGCATCGACACGCCGGACCGCCAGGAGCTGATCGCTTCGTCCAAAACGGTCGAAGAGATCTGCAGGGAGATCAACGCCGACTCCTTGTCCTTCCTCAGTCCGGAAGGCCTGGTCGAAGCCGTTGGCGGCGACAACGTTACCGATTACAAAGGCGGCCTGTGTATGGCCTGCTTTGATAATGACTATCCTACGCGGACCGATTTCGGGGGCGAGGAGCAGTTTGGGTGCGGGTGCTAAAGCTAGTTTAGGGGAGGATAACCCATTAGGTGGGAAAGGCTTGAAGGGCAACCACTGCGGTGTCGGAGACTTCTTCCGATC
Organism: Paenibacillus yonginensis; assembly: GCF_001685395.1. Lineage (NCBI taxonomy): Bacteria > Bacillati > Bacillota > Bacilli > Caryophanales > Paenibacillaceae > Paenibacillus > Paenibacillus yonginensis. The sequence continues at coordinate 4,981,637 of NZ_CP014167.1, forward strand.
GCTGTTGTTTTCGGATTTCCTGATTTTATCAGGAAGGTAGAACTCCGAAAACAAAGGCGAACGCTATCGCTTCTCAGAACCTTTCTGCCCCCTCCGCTTTCGCCCTTCGCCATCGCACCCAAGGTGCTGGCGCTATCCCCGCATCCCAACTGATGTGGGGGATAGCAGGGGGGGGCGGTTGGCGGTTATTTAGCCAACCGGCCCTTACGGCCTTAATCTTTAAGCCGGTTATTATTTCCCGGCATGAAATAAACGAAGGCGAGCGGGGCGATAGCGGCGAGCCTCTCCCTGCTTTTCCCCTTTTTGAAACAAAATCGTGCCTTGGCGATGATGAAAAAGATGAGGGAAAGCCAGGGGGTGGCCTCGCGGGTTGAAGCGAGGAGGAGCAGCGAAGCCTGCAAGGAATGGCTTAGCGCCAGAGCGACAGCAGGCGGAATTGTGGTGGAGGAACTTTAGTGTTCGCCTTTATTCTCAGATAATAACCTTAGTTAAATTGTTCAGAATTATCTGAGAATAACAGCGACCGGAATCACAATCCGAAATGCCGAGCGGACCGGCGCAGCCGAAGAAGCTTCGAAGCTTCAGCCAGAAGGTAGGAGCTCCAGCCAGAAGGCAGCAGTTCCAGCCCCAGTGCTTCGAGCATCACCCTCATATTCCAGAGGGCCCAAGGCCGCAGCTTAATCACCCAGGCCCGTGTTTTTTTTTTTCAAATACAATTTAGGAGAGTGTCCCAGTGTCTGAAGCCTACAAAAGCGCCGGCGTCGATATCGCGGCGGGTAATGAAGCAGTCGAACGTATGAAGAAACATGTAAAGCGGACCTTCCGTCCGGAAGTCATGACCGATTTGGGCGGCTTTGGCGGATTGTTCGGCTGAACAAAGACAAATACGAGGAACCGGTGCTGGTCTCCGGTACGGATGGCGTCGGCACGAAAGCTGAAGCTTGCTTTTGCGATGGATAAACATGATACGATCGGCATCGACGCCGTGGCGATGTGTGTGAACGACATCGTGGTGCAGGGCGCTGAGCCGCTCTTTTTCCTGGATTATCTCGCCTGCGACAAAGTGATCCCTTCCAAAATCGAAGCCATTGTGGCGGGCCATTGCCGAAGGCTGCTTCCAGTCGGGCTGTGCTTTGATCGGCGGCGAAACGGCTGAAATGCCGGGGATGTACGCTGAAGGCGAATACGACATCGCCGGGTTTACGGTAGGCGTTGTCGACAAGAGCAAAATCATCAATGGCAGCACGATCAAGCCGGGCGATACGGTGATCGGGCTTCCATCGAGCGGCGTGCACAGCAACGGCTTTTCGCTCGTCCGCAAGCTGCTGCTTGAAGATGCTGGCTACAGCCTGCAGGATTCGCTGCCTGAGCTGGACGGCGCTAAACTCGGCGATGTTCTGCTGGAGCCAACCCGTCTTTACGTCAAACCTGTGCTTTCCCTTGTCGACAAAGTGCGGGTGAAGGGGATGGCTCATATTACAGGCGGCGGATTTATCGAGAATATCCCGCGCGTGCTGCCTGAGGGCGTTAATGTCGAAATCGACTACGCTTCGTGGCCGATCCTGCCGGTGTTTAAGCTGCTGCAGGAGAAAGGGCAAGTGTCGAACCGGGATATGTTCACCACCTTTAACATGGGGATCGGCATGGTGATCGTGGTAGCGGAGGAAGATGCGGAAGCTGCCAAAGCGGCATTGACTGAAGCCGGGGAAACACCTTACGTGATTGGCCGCGTTACCGAGGGCAATAAAATCGTGACTTTTACGGGAGCTGAAGTGTAATGTTCCGGGTGGCGGTTTTTGCGTCCGGTCAGGGCAGTAATTTTCAAGCCCTGGCCGATGCGGCTGCAGCAGGGCGGCTGGGCGGAGCGAAGGTGGAATTGCTGGTTTGCGACAAGCCGGAAGCCCCCGTTGTGAAACGAGCTAAAGCTGCGGGCGTAGATACGTATGTTTTTCGCCGAAGGAATACGCCAGCCGGGAAGCCTATGAAGCGGAGATTAAAGACGAGCTAATGAAACGCGGCATTGATCTGGTTGCTTTAGCTGGTTACATGCGTTTGATTACGCCGGTTTTGGTGGATCCTTATGAAGGGCGGATGCTGAATATTCACCCGTCACTGCTGCCTGCCTTTGCGGGCAAAGATGCGATCGGACAAGCGCTGGATTATGGCGTAAAATGTACGGGCGTAACCGTTCATCTTTGTCGACGGAGGCATGGATACCGGACCTGTGGTTGCCCAGCGGGCGGTCGAAATCACGGCGGAGGACAGCAGGGAGTCACTGGAAGCCAAAATCCATGCAGCTGAAATGCTGCTTTATCCGGAGGTAGTGGCGGCTTTTGCCGAAGGTCGTGTTGCGGTTGAAGGCCGGAGGGTAAACATCGCTTCACGCTGAGAGTGGCTTGAATTTTTCAGGGCCGGGAGATAACGGGTTTATCCTTAGAAAAACGCCCACTTTGACGAATGGGGTTTATTGAAAGGGACATTTCGATATTTCCCGAGAAATATTTGCTAATTTCCTGGAATCGAGCGCTTGCTGTCGGAGGTTTCAGACGCCGTCGATTGGTGAAGAGCAAGGAGCATAGTCATAAGCTGCATCTGCATGGGCAGGAAGCGCTGTGACTTAAGGGCGCATAAACGCTCATAGGAGGCCCGTCTTTTTTTAAATCCGTTAAGTCATTCTTCATCCATTCTTGTAAATCTTATGAACACGGGGAGCAAATCGTTTTGGCGGTCTGGTTCAATCCCCGTTAAATCTGAGGAGGTTGTTTCTTTTGAGTATCAAACGTGCGCTGGTCAGCGTGTCCGATAAAACAGGGATTGTGGAGTTTTGCCGCGAGTTGTCCAATCTGGGTGTAGAAATCATTTCGACAGGTGGTACTAAAAATCTGCTGGCCAAAGAAGGCGTTCCCGTCATCGGTATTTCCGAGGTAACGGGATTTCCTGAAATTTTGGACGGTCGCGTCAAGACGCTTCATCCTGCCGTACACAGCGGTTTGCTGGCTGTGCGCGACAGCGCGGAGCATCAGGCTCAAATGAAAGAACTGGGCCTGGATTATATCGACCTCGTTGTCGTGAACTTGTATCCGTTCCAGGAGACCATCGCGAAACCGGATGTCGAATACGAAGACGCCATTGAAATATCGACATCGGCGGGCCGACCATGCTCCGTTCCGCAGCCAAAAACCACGCTTTCGTCAGCGTTGTTGTGGACTCGGCGGACTATCCGACCGTATTGAACGAAATCAAAATCAAAGGCGACACTTCCTTGGAGACCCGCAAACGCCTTGCGGCCAAAGTTTTCCGTCATACCGCCTCTTACGATGCGCTGATCTCCGACTATTTGTCGAATGTGACGGGCGATCCGCTGCCTGAACGTTTCACGGTTACGTATGAGAAAATTCAGGACCTGCGTTACGGGGAGAACCCGCACCAGAAAGCAGCTTTCTATAAAAAACCTCTTGCCGCAGCAGACACGCTGACTACAGCTAAACAGCTGCATGGCAAAGAGCTTTCCTATAACAACATTAACGACGCCAACGCGGCTCTGCAAATCGTGAAAGAGTTCGAGAACCGGCCGTAGTAGCAGTCAAACATATGAACCCTTGCGGCGTAGGGATCGGCGGCAGTGTGCTGGAAGCTTACAAGAAAGCTTATGATGCCGACCCGACTTCGATCTTTGGCGGTATTGTGGCGGCTAACCGGATCGTTGATGCAGATACGGCTTTGCTGCTGAAGGAAATTTTCCTGGAGATCATCCTGGCGCCTGGATTTACGAAGGAAGCGCTGGAGATTTTGACCCAAAAGAAAAACATCCGCCTGCTGGAAGTAGGTTCGCTGAAATCCGGCGAAAACCGGGAAAAAAGCTTTACGATTACCACCATCGACGGCGGCATGATCGTCCAGGAAAGCGACGTTCATTCCATGAGTGCGGATGACCTCCAGGTTGTAACGGACCGCAAACCGACCGAAGAAGAGCTGAAACAGCTGCTGTTCGGCTGGAAGGTTGTAAAACACGTGAAATCCAACGCTATTGTGCTGGCGAATGACAGCATGACGGTTGGCGTAGGCGCAGGTCAAATGAACCGCGTAGGCGCGGCAAAATTGCGATCGAGCAGGCCGGGGAAAAAGCTAAAGGCAGCGTTCTTGCTTCCGATGCTTTCTTCCCAATGGGCGACACGCTGGAGCTGGCTGCTAAAGCAGGCATCACGGCTGTCATTCAGCCTGGCGGCTCGATTAAAGATGAAGAATCCATCAAAGTGGCCAACGAA